>CAYXKP010000010.1:36296-49244 GCA_964465695.1 uncultured Nitrospira sp. | reverse complement strand
CAGTGCTGGTTTCTCATAGCACATCAGGAGAAGGGAATAAATCAGACCTTCCCTAATTATGCCGGTCATCACGGTGGTCGAGGTCCACCCGGTCAACTCGATCACGCCGCCGTAGACGGTAATCATCTTTCCGACATCGGCGGCCCGGAAGGCCGCGGCGCCAGCAGTCACCGTGACCGTCGCGCCGACCGGCTCTTTCTTGTTCGGATCTAAGGTGGTCTGCGGCGAGAGTCGAAGGCCCCAGGCCCCGGCAGGTGTCGGGCTGATCTTGTTCCAGGTCTGCCCCGCTTGGTTCGCCGTGAACGCAGCATCCAAGGTCACGTTATCGGCATCGACCAGTGCCGCCACTTTCCGGATCTGCCCAGCTTGTGGGCCGCTGGTGAGATGCACGAAATCCCCGACCAAGAGCCCATGCGCCACCGAGGTCATGGCGGTGCTCGTCGTGTCGAGCGTGTTGACGGCGGCGGTAATGGTCTGATTGAACGGTTCAATGATGTTGCAGAGCCCGGTCGAGGTGTCGGTGTACGTCGTAATGAGCGCCCGTCCGGCCCCGATGATGATTTCCCGTCCGACATCCGCCAAAAGCAGCGCTGCCCCATCGACCCGGAACGGAATCCCGGTCCCCGTGTTGGCGCTGATCGCAATGGAGACGTTGAGATCTGCGTCATCCTCAAACGAGGGCGTCGGCTCGCCGCGATGGAGGGAGAGCGTCCATTGGGTATCCGACACCCGCGAGAGCTTGCGCGGGGCGAAGAGGCTATGGAAGGTAAAGAGGATGTCTGCCGACTGGGTAATGTGAATCGTGCGGATGTCTTCGGCGAGAAACGGCGTCACAACTTCGACCGCCACCCCGCCTGAGAGAATCGGCGACTTATCCCGGAAGATGCGGATGTACTGGTCCCCGACTTCCAAGATATAGGCGTCGTCCACGCTGAATTCGAACGGCCAGAGAATCACGTCGGTATTCGGCGTCTTGGCTTCGGCAATGAACCGCGATCCGGGCCAACGGGTAATGCCGCCCTGCCGGAGCAAGAGCCAGTTTTCCAACCGGCTCGCGCCTTCGAAATAGGCCGCCAGGTCGGGATGCCCTTCGAGGAGCGGGGACAGCTCGCCCTTACTTAAATTCGTGATGATCGGTCGGGTTTTCGCCACTACCGCCCCCAGGTCAAGGCATCGGCGATGAACGGGGCCAAGGAGCCTTCTTGCCCATCCGCCGCCAGCGCAAACGGCAACAGCACTTGCACGGCCTGATTCAACAGCTCCGCACTCTTCCGCATGTCTTTGGGAATGGCTGCCGCGAGCTTGGACGCCAGCCAGGTTTCGACCACCTGATAGAACAGCGGATCCCACTCGGACGGATTGTTGATCTTCTGTGTATAGATGATGAAGGCTTGACTATCGTGCGAGACCAACGTGCGGCCTTCGATCTTGAAGAGCGGCACATGGCGCACGCCGGTTTGGTAGTAGAGGGACGAGGAACTAGCCGTGACGCCTGCCCCGTTGTATTCCCAGACCCGTACGCAATCGGCCGGCAGTTGATAGGCGTAGCTGAATTCGAAAGCCGGGGCTTGGGCGAGCTGCGCCAGTTGTGCCCGCCGTTCGGCGAAGTTCCATCGCGCCGTGCGGAACAGACCGTTCCGAAGCGGCGTGTAGAAGCGAAGGCAGAGGTTGCTCGATTGGCTGCCGTCCCCTGCCGAGCGAATCGGGGATGCGCCGACCAACCCGAGCGCGGCGTTGAACAGATCCGTTTCGCTCGTCTGTTGTTCGGCAATCAGCCCACCAGAGACATCATCCGAAATCGCCATACGTCACCCCTTCTCCTGCAAGGCTTGCCGTGCCCGCGCCATTTCACAGAGCGCCGTCGCCGTGAGCTTCGCCGTGCGCAAATACTTATCGACTTCCACCCGCTGTTCCGGCGTGGTGTAGGAATCCACAATCGTGGCGATGTCATCCATCGCGTCGGTGTTCGTCGCCACGGTACAGACCCGCCCATCGAACATGGTTCCCGCACACCCAGACAGCGCAACCGCCACTATCAACATGAGTGTTTTCATGGTCTCCCCCACAGTTCAAAGACTAAGATCCCCAAGGCCGCCGCGCACAAGAGGAACAGGAGCGCATCGGCGTGGTCGTCCAGCCAGTTCATGGTTTGTGCTCCACCGGCTTGCCCGCACCGGTCTTATCCGCATCCTTCGCCGCAATCACGCCCATCGCGACCAAAATCAAGCAAATGCGCGTGGCGTGTTCTTCCCACTCGGGCGGCATGAACTTGAAGAATTCGCTATCCAGGCCGCAGAGCAGGGCCAGAATTCCCGGCACGGTCGTTTTGTAGTTCGCGAGAAATACTTTCAGCTTGTCCAGCATCATGCCCCCCTTCTCACGGCGGTCCAAATGTCTCGCCGGTCTTGTTCGCTCCGTTGCTGCCAGGTATCGTTCTGTTTTTCATGCTGCTCGGCCCAGGTTTCCAGCCCAACGATCTGGCCATGCGTCTGGCCCAGCTCGTCACGGATTTCCGTCAGGGTCTTGTTGATCGTGTCCTGCCCGGTCACAATCCGGCGCACGCCCCACCAGGCGACGGTCGCCCCACCGGCAAAGGCCGATCCAAGGACTGTGAAGAACAGCGGGACGAGGAAATCTTTGAGCGCGTCAATCGGCATTACGCCTGCTCCGCTTTCTCAGGCTCTTTGGGGTCAAATTCAATGTGCAAGTGCTCGTTCTCCAACCCTGCTGACTCATAGACCACATCAAACTGAGGCCCGAGGTCGTCTTTGACTTGCTTCACAATGGAGGCTTTTTCATGGGGCGCGATGTGTTTGGTGCGAAGGTCTAAGGCTCGCCCTTTGTAATGCCAGCTATTCGGCCCATGCTTCCCGTCATTGGCACTTGTCACCACGCATTCATAGCCGTTCCGGTGAAACACGCGCAGGATGATGGGAAAAGCAATCCCCCACACCGGATTGAGGCCCCTGAGATCCACCCCGAGTTTCAGCATTTACTCCTCCACCGTCTGATGGTGTTCCGGTTCTTGAATCCCTCGGCTCTTATCCGCTGTCGTCCAGCCGCATTTACACTTCCATGCGATGCCGTACTCCGCTTTGCGCTTCAGCGTCCGTCCACACTGCGGACAGGAACGGACCCAGTGATACTCCACTAAAAGCCCCGTATTTCACGAGGTGGCACCACGGTGGCCGCCGAGACCACGGTATAGGTCGAGAGTTGATTCCCGTTATCTTTCTGCACCCGGCAATTCACGGTATCGCCAGGAGACAAGGCCGTCCCATCGGTCGAGATCGCCGCTTCCACTTCGGTGCGCTGTCCTGGCGTCAAGACCGACACGGTAAAGGTTGAGGCAATGTCGCGCAGAAACGCCCCCGGCACGAAGCTGCCCGTGTTGAGCCGTTGCGTGGTCGGCGTGAGTGACGCCGGGATGCGCGGATGTTCGGCTTCGGAGCCTGCCCCGAAGAAGCGGAAGGCCGTCCCGCCGAAGTTCTCCACCACGCGGGTATAGGCGTCGGCGTTCTTCCGGCAGTAGAAGGCCAAGCCGAAGGAATCGGTGTCCGCTACCGCGCCCTCAATTTCGAAGCGGACGCGGAACATCCCGCCCGCCGTGATGATCCCCGCCGTATTCTTGGCGGCCAACGGTTCCGCCGTCGCTTCGGCGCCATGGCCGGAGATGATCTGATATTGCGTCTGCGTGAGCGTAGCGGTCGTCGGCGGATCCGGTGTGCCAGGAACCAGCGAGACGGCCACCTTGGCTTGCAAGACGGCCCCGCCCGTGGAGTTGGACATCACGCCGCCGTCCGAGCCGTTCTGTGTGGAGGTCGCCAAGCGGAGTGATTGCGTGGCATGGTCAAGATCAGGGTCGCCGGTTTGGTCCGCACCATGGGTGTACGTGAAAGACTTCGAGGACACCGTGCAATCTTCCACGCGCTCATTCGTATTGGTCGATGCCGTCACGCTCAAGGAGGTTTGCGGCCCACTGGTCGAGCCGCCGACCGACGTATTGAGGGCGCTGGTTCCGTCAAACTCGGTGGACTTCCCCAACGCCCCTGAGATGTTGCCGGTCAGGGTCGCTGTAATGGTGCGCGCGCCAGCGGTTGGACTCGCCAATTCCCATAGTTCCGCCGCCCGGTACGCATCCGGGGACGAGACTTGCCGTTTCACCAGACTCATCGCTTGGCCACTCACGTCGATGCCCGAGACCGAGCCGACGTTGAAGCCGGAATGCCAGAGCCCGACACAGGCCAAGAGGCGATCTTGACCGGCCGAAATCGTATGGTTCCACGTCAACGGTGTGGCCGTGGTCGAGGTGCCCGACAAGGCCTGTGTGCCTCGGATGACCGTGCTAGGCGTCCCGCCGCCGCCGCCTCCACCATAGCCAGCCGGGAAGAGACAGCCGTTGGCGTTCACGTTCAGGCGCGTGTGGATGTCGAACAGCGATTGACCGGCCACCCGGTTGATCCCATCCAAATCTGCCGCGCCATACGGAAACTCACCCGTCGTCGTGTCCCACAGTGGCGTGGTCGTTAAGACTCCATCCACATAACGGTAGAGAATGGTGGCGCCGCGATCGCTGCCGCCCGTCCCGGTGCCTTTGTTGGCCGAGCCGTCCGGCGTCCACAGCTTACAGGTGCCCAACCCTGGCGAACTGGTCGAGGTCGTCCCCCAATTCGACGGCAAGCCTGGGCTAAAATTCGTCCCGTTGCCTTGCGCGGTGAGATTGTTTCCGCTCCAGGTGGCGCCCACGATGGAATTACGGAATCCGTACTGGGTAAACCCCGTGGCAATCGAGTCTCTGACCGTGAAGGAGAGGGACGCCCCGCCCGCGCCCACGGCGGTATCATCGGCGACCAAGCCGTTCAACGCCGACCCTGTTCCGAGGATCGTCAGATGCCGATACATGCCATTGATGACATCGGATAAGCGGAGCGCGTTTCCGGTTGAACCATGCTCTACCATCGCAAGATGCTCGAGTGTGATGTTTTGCGGTGTATGGTTCGCGTCGGTCACGCTCCGCCCATTGAGGAACACCCCGTTTCCGTAGTTGCACTTGTAGCAAATGGAGCCAAGAATCTTGGTCCCACTCAGAAGAATGTTGTTCGCATAGGTGGCGTTCATCTCACTGAGATACATCGGATTGGTCGTGCCGTCCGCGATGCTGTTTTCCAGCACGCAATCTTTGCAGGGATACATGGAGAAGAGCGCGTCGGCGCCGCCGATCCCTGCTGCCGCGTTATAGCCTCCGACAATGCGCCCTCCCCGCGGGTTGCAATAGTGTCGTCGTACGACGATGCGCTCGCCGGGAATTGCCGTCACGCAGTGCCGGTGGAACACGTAGCTCTCATTGTCTTCGAGCAGCGCATCGGTCACGCGGATCAGCGTCGTCATCCCGGTATTGCCGTAGCGGTTCGGATTGGAAAACAAGTTATTGCGCAAGATGAGATGGTTCGTGTCTGAGCTTTGAAACGGTCGGCCCGTCCCGCCTGTCGAAGCACTGCGGTCGGTGGACTTCATCAGCAGGCCGTCAATGGTGATGTAGGCGCTATTCGTGATGCTCACGGCCGTGCCCGTGCCATTGTCAAGAATCTTGGCCTGCCGTCGGTTGAAGGCTTGAATGGCAAACTCGTTGCCCTGCGTACAGACTCTTGTGAGGCTGATCTTGCCTGTACTGGTGCCGTCGCCATAGGTCCCGTTCAGCAAGAGGAGCGTATCGCCACAGGCCGTATTGGCCCAGGCATAGGTAAAGGTAAGCCACGGTGTGCTGTCAGTCTGCCCGTTATTCGAATTCGAGCCGGTTGGCGAGATGTAGCGCGTGACGGCCTGGGCCTGGACCGGCAACAGCAGCGCGATGAGTAGGACAAGCCCCCTCATTGGAACACCATCGGGGAGACGCGCCGTCGCGTCCCGCCGCCCGCGCCGGCCAGTTCCATCGTGACCGCCATGAGAGTGCGTTGCTGGGCGGCTGGGGTGCCGGTGGTGGAATCGGCGCTGCCGTCCAAGTCAATCGTGTGAGCCGCGTTATCCAGACTCGTCATCGTGGACAACACCATCGGTTGCTCTTGCGTGCCGCTCGCCCCACCCGCCACGGCGAACTGATAGTTGTCGCTCGTCCAGTCACTCGGCACATCGGTATTGTCCACTTGGAGACGGGCTTCCATCTCACGGGCCGTATCGTTCTGGTCGAATCCCCACGCAGCCAAGATCCAGACATCACCAGTCACAGTCGGGGTGATGGAGGCGGTTTGCACGGCAGTCGCGTAATTGCTCCCGCTCAAGTTCGTGTCGGCTTCGGTATAAGCCGACGTGCGAGCCGCGAACTTTTCCAGGTTCAGCGCGAAGATCGAACTATGCAGGCGCGTATGAAAACTGCCCGAGGCGACGGACTGCTCCTTAAAGGTGTTGCTGGCGGCAGTCGTCGTGAAGACACGGCACAAGACAAACGGCAACACGGCGCTGGTGCTCTGCTCATGGAGTAGCCCTTGCGGCAAGGAACTCGCGGCTTCCCCGGAACGCACAATAGCCGAGGTCACGCTGGTTGAGGCATCGGTAATATCGACTTGCGCGTAGGTACAGACCAGCCAGGTTCCGGCGATAGAAAAGGTGATGCTGGCCCCATCACTCGGGGTCGTACTCAGCGCGTCATCCGTGGAGCGTTCCGCAAAGAACCAGTCGGTGTTTTCGGTTACGTCATCGCTCAAGTTGATCTTGAGCATGGCAATCTGATCGGTACTGACATTGCCTGACGAGACGGAGTGCTGAAGTTTGATGCCCTCAGATGACACCGCCGTCCAGACGGTGAACCAGCCGGTCGGGAACCGGAAGGCATTGGTGGAGGCAATGTTGAAGGTTTGTACCGACTCGGCAAAGTCAGTAGAGCCATGCTCCGTGCGGATCGTCAGCAGGCCGCTAGCGTCCTCGTTCGGCGCGTAGGTGTTAAAAATCAGGTATTTCTTCCCGGCCGTGAAGTTGCCGGACGTGATTGCCGCCCCGGTAATATCGGTAGGGGTGCTGGTGTTGTGGGTCTGCGCCGTGTTTTGTTCGACAAAGGTGTGGTCAATGGCCGCGCCATAGGCCATCGATCCACTCAGCCACCACAGTAGGAGCAGCCAGAAGCGCCGCATTTAATCCCCCCAGCTCGTGACGCTGTACTCGATCGTCACATCGATGATCTTCACGTCGGCCACTTGGGCGGTCGTGGTCGCCGTCGCATCCAGATTTCCTTGGAACCGAAAGAGGTTGCCGCCTGCACAGGTGCCGTTCGGGGTAATCGCCGCCGTGGTCACTTTGACGAGATCGAACTGAGCACAGGCCGTCCCGCAAGAACCAGAGTTGGCAAAGTTGATCGTCGCAGGCTGCTCGCCCGTGGAAGAAATTGATGTGCCGATCACGTCGCTGTTGGCTTCGCACTCGGCGGAAAAGTCGATTTCGTAGACGTTGGCCGGAGAGGCGTTGACGTTGGTTAAGCGGACGGTGGCCGTGAAGGTGCCACCATCCCAGGAATCTTGAATCCCGAACGACCGATGAAACCCGTGCGCATCGTTATCGCCACAGGTGATGTAGGGCTCCGTCAGACCGCCTGTGATAAGAGCCTGATCCGTCACGAGCGTACAGCCGTGCATGTAGAACGCGTCGGCGGGAAGCGTGATGGATTTGACCAAGCGGTAGTTATCGCCGAAGGTGAACTTGAGCCGCCCCGACGCGCCGGGTTCGATCTTGACGATCAGATTGGACGAGCTGTCGTAGAGCGCCCAGTAGTTGCCGGAATCGATCGTCACTTCGATATTGCAGTTGCCTTCCACGCCCGCGATGACGCACTTGATGATCGGCGTCCCGTTCGAGTGCATGTAGAGGTTCCAGCCGCTATTCGCTTGCGCCCCGATCCCGCGAATCTTGATCGGCAAGTCTTCACTGGTGGAGGCCGTGCCCGTGACGTTGACCGGCCAGAACGACGAGCCCGCGCCGATTTCAGAATCGTTCACATCGAAGAGGGCGATGCGCTTATACACATCGTTGGCGGTGGAGAAGTCGGACCCGCTGCGCGAAAAGCGAATGTCATAGACCCCGTTCGCCGCGTAGAAGTCATAGAGACCGTTCGCATGATTGGTGAACGGATTGGCTTTGACGGTCTCGCTGTTGTCTGAGTAGATGTCCGCCAGTGTAGTGGACCCGGCGAGATAGACGGTGATCTGCGTCCCCGGTAGCGCGTTGCCTTGCTGGTCTTGGACGATGTTGACGTACCGCTCCATCGCCCAGGCGGGAAAGTGAAGCGATAGAATCAAGATAGTCAACAAGCAGGTACGAAAAATGAGCTTCATAATCCCACCCCCATCAACATACGAACCGGCACCACCGCTGCCCCACCCCCTAACTCACAATCGCCGCCCCCTTGCAGAATGCGGCCATCGCTGCCGTTTTGGAGGAGGCGCTTGTCCGTGCCGTTTTGCAGCAAGCGGCAGCCGGACATGACCGTAGCCGCCTCTTTGAACCCTGCCGTGTAGACTCCCCAAGTAACAGATGTCCCGGTCGTCCAATCGATCGTGTAAGCCTGAGCTGTCGTGACGATACGAAATACGAGGTTGAAGGCGGTGTGAAGCGAGGCGTTTTCCTCCTCGCCGATCTGTGTGTAGCTCCCATTGGGCGTAATGCTGGTGTTGGCCGTTACATGCCCCATCACACCAAGGAGCAGCGCGTTCGCGGTGGCGGTCGTGAGTCCGTCAGACGGCGTTGTGCTGCTTCCGGTCGCGCTGCCGCCGTCTACGTCTAAAGGAGTAGCAGTATCGACGCCTGAAAATTCGTCACAGGACCAGGCATGATAGTTTCCAGACGTGGTGCTCGGTGTCACCGTGATGGTCTCGGCTCCGCCGCCGCTCGCAATTTTGTAGGCAAGGAAGTACCGGCCAGTTCCCTGCGCAACACTGAGCACAGTGAAGGAGCCGTTGAGCGACCCCGCCACTTGTACGGTGGGCAACGAGGCGTTCCAGACGCCGCCGCCGCAGACAAGCAGACTATTCGCAGTCACATTGCCGGGATAGGCTTGACTGGCTGTGTTGACGTTATCGTCAACCTTCGTGGCCCGCTGCGACCCGCTGCCAACTTCGGCAATCGCCCCCCAGCTCGGCGAGGCCCACAGCAGCGCGATGACGAGTAGCCAAAGCATTAGTTGTTCGGTCCCCCAAAGACGGTTTTCTTGTCACCACCCCCAACCGTGACGCCAATCTCAGACAGCACTTGTATGGCTCTCGCTTCGATCGCCGCCTGTTTTTGAGAGGCATTGTCTGCATAGTTCAGCAACACATCAAAGCCGACCAAAATACTGCCGTTTGCCTTCGCTTGGCACATGGCATAGAACTGCCCTGTCGGTGCCACCTCCGCGCTTGGCCCGATCACAAAAATGGACACATCGGCGGCGAAACTCGGGAGACTGATCGCTACCCATATCGTCACTACAAGCACTACACGCTTCAACATGATCTGCTCCTTTCTAGTTCCATTGTCCGACTGTTGCGACACCCGTAGCACCCCACCGCTCGACACAGAAGAACGTCCCTGCCGCGACAGTCCCCGCCGAGGCCGTCACCAGCGTCACGGATGGGATGATTGTTCCGGCGCCTGTGATCTCGAAGGTCCCTTGAAGATTGACCGCCGCGCCGGTCCCGGTCCCCGCTGTCACAATTGATGCCACTGATTGCTGGGTGATGGTCCATGAGCCTGTGACGGTCGCCGCATTGGTTGGAGTGGTGTTATCAATGCCCCAGCCGTGATAGAGGATGTCCGCTGCCGTCGCGGTCCCCGCTCCAATGAAATCAAACGCAAAATTTCCGCTGGTCGCGCTGAGACCTGTCACATAGATCAACGACTGAAAGAAGTACGTGCCTGTTTCCAGCGTGAGCGTATCTTGGGCTGCGTCAAAGACCGCCTGTTCGCTGACGGAACTTGTGAGTGAGCGAGACGCAGCTTGCCTCGTGCAATGTCGCGCTGGGACATACCCCCGGTTGCCCGCATCAGTAGTCAGGTAGAAGGCGTCCGCGTCTTGCTCTAACGCGCCATCTTCCGCGGTCGTCAACAGGGTGCCGGAGCCAAACACCGGCCAACTCCCAGCCGTGGAGCTGCCTGCCCCGTGGATGCGGCTTTCGAGTGCGGCCACCGTGGTTTTGCGCGAGGAACCTGCCGCGTTGTCGGTGGTATCGCTGACATCGACGATTTCAAGAAAGTCGCCCGTGGCGACGTTACCGTCAGTAAGTTCGGTCAACTCGGTGATGCGCGAGTTCGCGGCCCACACGAGCGAGGCCAGAAAGAACAGCGGGACAACTAACATGTGCCAGAGTTTTAGTTGAATCTTCATAGTGTCTTCCTACGGGGCTTTGATATACGAAATCATTCCACTAACCCTGTTCGCACCGGATTGACGGATGCACAAATCCACATTTGTTGAGGCGGTGCGGAAGAACGGCACCGGCGAAATCGCAGAGAGGCCGCTCGTTGCCGAAAACGACATGCCGTTAGCCTCGGTTGTACTGCCAAGGATTGCCGTAGAGCCCGTTCCGCACGCTGTCCCAGTGCCTTCCCATATCGAGACGGTTTCGGCCGCACTCACGACCAAAACGATTGAACAGACATAGATATATTGTGAAGCGGTCGCCGTGATAACCGCAGTGTCCGCTGTTTGGCTGATTGCAACGTAGTTCGGACAGGAGATCGGCTGACGGACGACCAAGCCCTGCTGCGCAGAGGTCGGAATGGTAGTTGCGCCGGTCGCAATGTCCGAGGCAATCGTGACGCTGATCGAGTTGGCGGCCGTCTGGGTACCTTCGTTGGGCAGGGAAGCAATGTCCACATCGCCGATGTTGTTATTGCCTGCGGGCAGGGCAGGAAGTGTAAGGACATCAACATCACCTATGTTGTTCGTCCCAGCAGGCAACGCCGTTTGTAAGTTGACGTGGAGATTGCCGCTGGAGACATTCGCTTGCGTGGTATCGCCCGCGCCGTCCTTGATAATGCCGTCCTGAAGCGCAGCCGTGGCCGCGCCAGTCGGCAGGGAAATCGTTCCTGAGATGTTGGTGATATTCCAGGTGCCTGATTGGCCGACGTTCCACGCGCCAGATTGGATCGCAGCAATCGTGCCGTCCACCACGCCGACATGGACCCAGAGCCGACCGGTGCTGTCGATCACGCAGCGGGCGCGGTCCCCATCGATGACACCCGTCGCGACGGCGGGCGTATCAGAGCGCACGCACCCGGCCATGGTGAGCGCATCGGTATCGGTCGCGACGGTGCCTTGGTTGTACTGTGTCCCACCGCCGACAGAGACCGGATCACCGTTGGTATCTTTTAGTGTGACCGCGAGAGGATTGGAATTGGTGTAGTCGTGGACCGTGGCTTTGATGGACGACGACACGCCGTCATTGATTGCGCCGTCTCCACCGCCACCTCCACCGCCCCCACACGATTCAAAGCTGAGCCCATCCGGCGAGACACAACGGACCGATCCCGGCACTTCTGTGTTACCGAGATTGCGAGGCGATTGCGCGAAAACCGAGGAGACGAGGAGAAGACTAGCCGCGCAACCGATTAAGGACCGCTTCCAATTCACGCTTGACTCCATCCAGTTCAGATTGCTTCAAGATCCGCTCGGCGTCGGCTTGCTGCATGAACGCGGCGTGGTCCGCACGCGTCTTATCGAGCGCCTGGTTGGCCGTCTCGATCTTTTCCTGAATGGCCCCAAGGTGCTTATTGAGCTTGTCCTTCTCGGCCTGGGCCGCTTTCTTGGCGTCGGCCAGATCTTTGGCGACGGCTTCCATCTCGGTACGATGGGACGCGGCCTGATCCTTGATGCTTTGAATTTCGTCTTCAGCGGCTTTCTTTTTAACGGCCAGTTCCGACAAAACGGTTTCGGCCTGTTCGGCGGCTTCGACAATCTCCCCAGCCCGCATGATCGCGGGCGCGAGATCCATCGACAGTTTGAGGGCAGCCTTGATTTGTGCGCTGTTCATCGGACCTCCTTACACAGTGCCATCGTCACTGATCTCCACCCAGGCTCCGGCGTCTGGTGCCGATGGGCTCATCTTGCGTTGCACCCGGACGGCAATCGTGCCGTCCTGCTTGCGGCAGGAATGCGCGTTGATCCAGGTCCCATCCGCCACCTTCGTCCTCACTCGTGACTCAGCGGCAGCCATGTCAGCAAATGCAGCCATAGTTGACCCTCCTGTTCAGGACCGGGGAGAGCCCGAAGGCCCTCCCCTGCATCCCCCTCGTATTAGACAGGCGGCAAGACCCACAGCACGCCGTGGACCTTCGCGCCGTTGGTCGGTGTCGCCCCGCCCCACGTCAGCAACACGATCGTGTCACTCGTGGGCTCGTAGCTCTGTCCCGCGATCAGCAAGCCGTTGTTCTTGCCTGCCGAGGTCACGCCCGTGGCGGCCAGATAGCGCGTGGCTGATCCGGCATCGCCCAGTGACATCGTGGTAGATGCCCCGAGGGCTTCATTCGCCACGTCCAAGCCGATCACTTTGTGATAGGCCGGAATGACGGTGAGGTTCACCGTGTCACCGTTGGCATCCGAGTTCACCGTGTGCTCGAAGACGAGCGGCACGGCCCGCGCCCGAATGTCTCGGGCGTCGGCCACGTACTTATTCACAAACACATTCGCGTACAGTGTCGAATTTAGATTTGCCATAGCGTCACTCCGTATACGCTGACGGTGTGCCCGTCAGGCCAAAACACATGTATTTCACAAGCTAGATGTCTAGCTGTTTAGTTCTCTAACGCACGAACCTCAACCACACCTCCTTCCCACACACGGACCGCAGCCATCGCCATGGATGACCGGATCTGCGTCGGGTTGCTCTGGAGGTCCGGGCGCTTGGAGAGTTCCGTCTTGATTTCCTTCGCAATCGACAGCCCAATCGCGCTGCCGTGGAAGGAGATGCACTGCCGATATGACGGAATGGG
>CAYXKP010000010.1:11161-36286 GCA_964465695.1 uncultured Nitrospira sp. | reverse complement strand
AAGCATCCGCTGTAAGACGGTGCTGTTGTCGTCGGCAATCACATCGGCGATTTCGTACCAGTTGAACCCTTCCCAGCTCAGGCCGTTGATCGTGCCCTTGTCATGGATCTGGTTCTTGGTGAAATCGCTGGATGACGCTTGGGTAATGGCGAGGATGTCCCGCAACTGCCCAGGCCCGTAGAGGAAATTGCGCCGCCCATCATTGGGCACGCCTTTCTTACTCAACAGCTCGTTCGCGTTGATGATGCGAGCCAGATCCATGGCCGTCGCGGCCCCGATCTGATGCGCGGCAATCATCGCTTGTGTGCTGGTGGTAATCGCGCCCCCTGCCGGGTTCAGCGTGGCCACCGTCGCGCCACCGATGAGGGCGTTAATCAGGTGGAGGTCCGACCGGCGATTCATCGCCGCCAGAATGGTCTTGGTGTAGCCATTCTGGGGATTCACCATCGACCGGATCTGATTTTCGTCAGACAGGAGGACGGTGAAATCGGACGACTGCATGAAGCACTGCCGACGCGAATGGTTGAGATTCGCGGCGACGGTCTGCGCAAACGGCGCGACGACATCATTGGCGATGCCGTTCCCGAGCCGCTCGTGGTAGTCCACGGCGGCCGAGACATCCATGTGGATCATCTCGGACGGGACGAGTTTGCGAACGATGGATTCGGTTTGCTGGTACGTGGTGAGCAGCGTGTCGTGAAACCGATGAACCCAGGCTTGATCGGCGAAGATAGACATGGGAAACCCTCCTACGGAAATAGCGTGTGGCTATATGTCGCGGAGGGCTGCCCGTCACCTGACGGACCCACCTAGCCGCTTATCGCGCGGCCAAGTTCGGACGCTTTCGCGTCTCCCACCGGACCCCGTAGGGGCTCCCCGGAATGACTAGCTAATTCTTAGTCTGTGCTTTGCGCTCCTTCTCCCATTTGGACCGACCCTCCGACACCACCGAGGCGGGGAGGCCAGTAATCTGAATAATGCGTTCATTGTTCCATCCCATCTTGAAACCATTTACCATATACTCTTTTAATCGTGGATGGTCAACCCGTAAGCCGTCCTTATCGATCGGAATGGAGTCCACTTGCACGTCCAGCGCGTAATTTTCGCTCATACGGTAGCTCCTTGTTTGGGAAAGGCTTTCTCATACAGCCCTTGCAGGTAGGCATCCGCCGCGCGGTACGCTTCCGTGTTCGTCGGCCCATGAATGCCCGCATAATGCGGATGCGTCTTGTCCGTCAGCACCTTTTGCAACTCGGCCTGCACCTCCTGCGGCGTCCCGCCCACAGGGGACGACCCCAGGCTGTCGATGTAACTGGAGTCCTGTGACGCCAAGTGCGAGAGCCGCAAGAGCGGCCCATACAGCAACGGTCCCGCGCCGCTCTTGGCAAAGAAGTTGATCTCCTCTTCTGACTTGAAAATGTCCTTCGCCAGCCGGTCGGCCAGCTCCCAGCGTTCGTCAAACTTTTCGCCGTGCTCCTTGCGCAGCTCGTCCATTTTCGCTTGCGCGTCCGTCTTGAGCGCCGTCGCTTGGCCATGGATCGCTTCGAGGTAGACCGGCAAGAGATCGGCCACCGCCGCTTTCGGGACGCCATGCTTATGCAGCACGCTCGCAAACTTGCCCGCCAATTCCGGCGACCACTTCACGCCATCGGGGAGATTGCCCGGATCGGCGAGGCCGTACTCTTCGGGCTTGGCCGGAGGAGCCGCAATCACGCCAGATTCCATGAGTTTGGTGCGGAGTGCGGTGAGTTCCTCCGGCTTCGCGTCTTTGCCGGGGAGATTGATCGCGCTGCCCATGCGCTTTTGCGCGTGCGCGTAGCCCTTGATGATCGAGCCGATGTCCTTCTCGCTCGCCTTCTCGGCCCAACTGGAGACGACCGGATCCGCCTTCAACTCGTCGGTGAGATGTCCGCGCCAATCGTTAGGCTGTGGGTTCGGTTCGTCCATGGGTCTCCTTCAGGTAGAGGGTTTCGAGAATTTCATGCACCACGCTGCGCCGTGCGTTATGCGCGGCGATCTCCAGCGGGTCTTTGCTGTAACAGACGGTCGCATACACATTGTTGACGAGGTGTTGCAGATAGATTTGCCCATCCGGCGTGCTGAACGTCGCAATACACGCATTCAAGATGATCGTGTCGGACTCCCGTTCACGCTGAAACTTGCGGAGAATCCAGTCGATCATTTTTGCTTAGACCTCACGCATTCTTCAGCCGCCCTCCTGCACTGGAGACACATGACAACCCCATCGGCAAACAGCGCCAATCGATGATCGGGTTGGACCATCGACTGATCGAGGAGACGAGAGGCTTTGACGACACGATCCTTGTTCATCCTTGCTTCCCGCCTTGTAAGGCCGTGAGCAGCGGTGCGACGTTCTTGCCCGCTTCGGCGATTTGGCCCGCTTCGGCCATCGACTGTTCCGCCTGCTCTTGCTGCATGCGGGCATCTCGAAACCGTTGAGCTTGCGCGACTGATCTGACCGCTTTCGCGGGCACCCCGCGTGTGCGATTCACGATGGTCACGATTTCGTCAGGGTCATAGCGGTCCTTTATCTGCGGGAACATGGCGAGCCACGGTGTAACATCTTGAATCGCCAAGCCGATCGATTCCACGTCGGCGGCCCGTTGCGCTTTGGCGATGGGATTTTCAAAGACCGTTTCGATTTCACCGTCCGTCTCGAAGATCGCTTGCGGCGGCGGGGAGAAGAGCCCGCCCGATAACCCGGCATCAAAGGCGTTGTCCCAGACCTGGGCCAAGAATTCGCGCTCCGTCCGGCCGTACACCGGCCCGAGCAAGCGAAAGAGCAATTCCAATTTCTTCGCAAACTCGAAGGCCGTCATCTCCGACTTGTTCACTTCCATCAAGGCCAAGATCTGATCGACGAAGAAGATCTGCCGGATCGACTTCCGCAGCTCCTCTTCCTTCATGTTCGTAATTTCAGGACGCGAGCCGGTTTCAAACGGGCGGATACGGCTCTCAATCGGCATGCCGTGCGTATTGATCGTAGTCGGCGCACCCGGCACCAAGCGCAGCGTGCCGAAGACTGAATCATGCGCGACCAGCACGGGCGGCTTCACCTTGAACGAGAAGTCTTCCAGCGACATACGCTTGAGTTCGTTCAAGGACCAGGTATCGGGAAAGGCCAAGTGCCCACGGCCCCGGCCAAAGGCTTCACCGGGCGTCCGTTGATACCGCGCCACGGCGCCAGGGAAGGTGCGATAGCCCGACTCGCTCACCACCTGCTTGCTGTCTTTCTCCACCCAGACCGAGGCCCACGGCATCTTTTTATTGCCCGCCGCAAATTCCCGGTCGCTGAACGAACGCGGCTGCACCATGTGGATGACGCAGAAGGGGGTATCCGGCTTGCCTTCCTCCAGGGCCTTCTTCGCTTTGTCCGGCAACGCCGCCTTGCCCCAGCGCCGTGCCATGACATCGGCGGTGAGTTCCCACTCGCGCCCAACGGTATCGACCATGCCATCGGGTCCATCGGCGATGACAAAGCGTCCGGTCTTCACTGCTTCGAACCGTTGGCCTCTGAAGCCGTTCTTGGGCGCCCGCGCCGTCCCGAAGGGCAGCTCTTCCGCCAACAGAAAGTTGGTCCCGAAGCCGACCCAATCCACCATCGATTCCGGCGCTTCCGCATAGAACATGCTGCCCGAGAACATCCCGAGCATGCGATCGCGGGTTTCATCAAGCCATTCATTCACTTCGTCGTCATCGCGGAATGCGGGGTTGCGCATCCGCATCGAGCCCCATTGCTGCGCGGGGTTCATGGTGTAGGAGGCGATAAACTGCGCCATGAGTTCGGCGGACATGAGCGAGGTCGAATCGAAGACGCCGCGGTTCTGTTGCTGGCCGGGTGAGTACTTGTTCACGATGCCGACGCGGGACGGCGCAATGAACTTGGCCATCTGCTCGCAGAGCTGAAAGTGGTTGCCGGCCGCGTTCCGCAAGTCGTCGTACCGTTTGACTGCCGCTTTGCCGTCAATGGGCATGTCAGGCTCCGATCGTTTCCTTTAAATTCCCGCCGCCGAGCTTCGAGAGAATCGTGCTGCGAAAGCCCGCGCTGCGGCTGCGACGGGCCGCCGCTTGGGCGCTCGCCTCTTGCACCGCTTGCGTTTGGGTCGATGGCGCTTTGGGCGCTTCCGGTGGCGCAGGGGCGCTCACCTTCGGGGTTTTGCTGCCGAGCAGCATTAGCGAGGCCCCGCCCGTGACGGGTGCCAACAGTGCGGCTCCCAGTGGTTTTACGACATCCATATCTCACCCATGGTAGACCTCCGTTCGCACGGTAGAATGTTGATCCCACTGCACTCCGTATTCGACCTTCATGTCTCGCTGTGCCACATCCATCAGCTCGCCACCCTGCAACCAATCGAGCAGGTACGCGGCCGCATCGCCCAAATCGGCCCAGGGGGAATTGGGTTTCTCCGGCCCCGTGCGGTCCACTTGCTGATCGATCGTCTCGTAGTACCAGCGGCCTTCGAGCGCATGCACGAGTTGATCGGTGTCTTCGCCCGGTGAAATCAACAGCGGCACCCGTCCGCCCACATGCGCGGGCCGGAGGGCGCGCAAAATCGCTTCGCGTCGCGGCGGCCAGCGCACGGGACCCAAGATCACGCGGCCCCCCAAGTGCTGCCGGATCATCTTTTCCGCTGATTCCAAAATCGTCGCTTGTCCCGGCGTCTTCATGTTGGGGTCGATGATATGCACCAGGGCGGCGCCGTAGTCTTGCAAGGCAAACGGCGCATAGGCGCGAAGCCAAGGCAGCACATGCCGTTCGATCAGTTCGAGCACGCCCGCTTTCATCGTGTTCAGGCCTGCATAGATCTGGCACTGCCCGAGCTGATTTTGGCCCATGACGGCCGAGGGCGAGTGTCCGCCGTCCCAGCCGATGGCCAGGAGATAATTCGGATGCGGGACCAGCTTGACCCGCGAGACATGCACGCTCGCGTCAAATCCTTCGGCCACCGCCGAGCCCATTTCCGCCATGACCCATTCGCCCTTGCCCAAGCGCCGGTGCATCGAGGTGGTCCCGGCAAAGGTCTGGTTGTGCACGGCTTGCTGTTCGGGCGTCATGCGGTCGGTGATCGGGACGGCCACGGCGGTGCGCGTCGGGAGGGTCGGTTGCGTCACGCCGAAGTAGGGAGCAGGCCACAGGTCCGGGGATCCCGGATTCGTGGCGGCGAGGGCGGATCGACGCCGGGTCTCCAAGCGGATCGCCGACGACCGGGCCAACTCCCATTCTTCCTGGGTAATGCCGAGGCCGTCCGTCATCGACGCAATCAATTCTTCGGCCAAAATCATATGCGCGTCCTGGCGCAAGCGTTGCGCGGACTGCTCGTCCCGGCAGCCGATGAAATCGCCGCGCACGAGTTCTTGACCGGCCAGTGAAAAGATGGGCCGGGTGTTGTCTTCCTTGATCGTCCAGAGGCCGCCCCAGAGCGGATGCTTCAGCGATTCAGCGGTTTTCGAGGAGGCGGACTTGATCGAGTCATGCAGCCAGGAAACTTTGAACGGACCATGGAAGCCCGCCCGTAAATGCAACTCCGCGTTGATGATCGCCGCCGCGGCCAGCGCGTGGGTCTTCCCGGTGCCGCGAGGACCATGGAGCAGAATTTCTTCCTTCTCGTGGTCGGCTTCAATCGCCCGCGCAATGCCATCGCTCGCCTTCGGCGCCATGACGATCACATGACAGGCATCGCTCACATGGCCGTCTTTGAGCTGATTCAAAATCGTTTGCGTGGCAATCTCGGCCGCGGGTCCCTCGCCAAAGAAGTGCTTGCCGACCAAGAACACGCTCCGGCCGGCCGCGTCCAGTCCATCGGCGTCTGGGTGCCGTGCGGGCAGATCCAACAGCACCGCGCAACAGACCACCCCGGCTTGATTCCCGAGGCGTTCGACAATGGCTCTGAGTGCCTTGCTCATAAACAAAAAGCCCGACAGAATCCTTTCGGACTCCATCGGGCTTCCTTTCTGAGTGTCCCGAACCTTAGCTTATGTTACCTCGCCTCACCCGACCGTGCCTAACCGGACCGGATGCAACCCCATCAAACCCGACCCCATCGAACCGGACCACATCATGCCGAACCTAGCCCCGCCCCGCCGCGCCTCACCAAAGCCAACCGTTACCGACCCTACCCCAGCTCACGCAATCTGCAACTGCGCTGTGGCCTTCTCGATATTCCGCCGAGCAATCATGCCGTGAATCACGCTCATTTTCGCCACATAGTCCGCGTGCGTTTTCCGCTCTTCGGCAGACAGTGCATCGAGGTTCACGCTCAACACTCGTGCCTTGCCTTTCTTGAACGCTTGCCGAATCTCTCTCAGCGTTTCGCTATAGCCCCACCGTCCTTGCTGATTCGGCGGAACGACCTGATACCCGACGCCCACCACGTTCTTTAACGCGATGTGATGCTCGACTAAGAGTTCTTCCTCAAACTTCTTGAAGGCGGAAAAGAATTTGAGCTTCAAAGATTGCCCTTGCTGATAGGAATACAGCTCAGGCTTTTGCATCTGAAATAATGCGTACAATTCGTCTTCCGTTAAGATCGTGCCGGGTTCGAGCTTCCGCCCTGCCACCTGCCGCACCGCCTCTTTCCATACCGGGTAGAGTTGAACTTCGCTCATGCCGTCACCTGCACGTCAAAGCGCCCGTACCGTGGGCGCAATTCACCAATGCCGATGATCGACCCGGCAATCTCCAACAGCTCCGACACGGTGGAGCGGTTCATCACTTTTTCGTCCACCAGCAATTCCGCCACGGCGGACCACTCTCGAAAGATCGGGCGCGTCCGCATCACGCGGGCATTCTGCACACGTACTGAGCGCACATCCACAAAGCATCCTCGGCAGACGCCACCGCCAATTTGTGTAAATTCCCCACTGTCAAATAGTTCTTCTGGTGTGCGCGGACCGGGATAGAGCAAGGGGATTTCATCGTTGAGAATCACGAGGCCGCGCGCCACCGTCTTACCTTGCTTCCGCGTTTTCGCCGCCGCCATGATGCACGCTTCGAGCTGACGAGAGGGAATGTAGGGCCCGCCAGACGCCTCGCTGTAGTACAGGCCGCCAAAGAATTCCAGCCGTGACAATTCCGCATGATCCTCGTCCGTCTTGTCGCGCTTGCTGGAGATTTGTTTCATGAGCTTCGAATACTTATCGATGGGATTGGCCAACCGCACATTGTGCATGAGATACGGACTGATGCCGGTCATCTTGATTTTAATAGGTCCTTGTTCGGTTCGAGCCATTCTCGGTATCCTCCTTATACGATTGATGCACGTTCACGTTGGTAATGCCGCCCTTAAACACGTTGACTTCGACTTTCCCCACGAAGTCTTTGGGGAGTACCGGTTTCGCCGCCTGCATGATTTTGGACACCCAGTCAGGGATCATGCGTTCCGTCTCGCCTTTGCTTGTTTTTCGAATAGCCACAATCGCCGCGTATCACAGAATTGCTCAAACGCGATACATCCACCAACAACTATGGCGACGACGAAGACAACCAGTCCTACCAACGCGCCAAATGAAACCAGCGCAAACATGGACCAGTCGCACATCATGATTGCGGCTCCTCAACCGGCGCGGGCTCGACCGGGGCCGGATCCACGGGAACAGGCTCAGGCTCCGGGGTCGGTTCGGGAACGGGTTCCGGTGTGGGCTCAGGTTCCGGCGCCGGGACGAACACCGGCACTTCCTTGATAACCTCCACAATCTTTTCCACTTCCACGATCTTCTCGACGATCTTCTCCACCTCGACCACCTTGGCTGGCCGTTGTTGATCCACTTCGTCAACAATCCCGCGCAGCGAGAGAATCGCTTCAATCAGCTTGCCGATGTCCCAGGAGTCGATCTGCGCTTGCGCCTGCCGGACTTCGCCGTTGTCCATCCGCTGAATGATCGTCAGCGAGAGATCGTTGGCGCCGGCCACTTTGTTCTCCAACTCCAGATAGCCGTTTTTGGTTTTCATTTCCCGCTCACGCACTCCCGCATGACCGGCTGCCAGTGCTCGTGCAGCCACCCGTTCGAGACCGTCACTTGCGTCCCCAGCGCGTCACGCCTGCCCACGTTCTGGATCACCGTCTCCATCTTCCGCATCGCCTCCTGCATGCGCTGATGACAGGATGCTTGAATCGGCGCTATTTCGTCTTTCCCGCTTGGGTCTATCCGTACATTCCACTCGCTGTCACAGGACACCTGTCGGCCATGCAGATAGCACTGCTCGTGTTCCCCTGCCTCCCCCGTCCCCGCCAGGAGCAGGAGCGCGAACATGACCACCAGTGTTTTCATGACGCCTGCTCCTCCTCCGGCTTCTCCTCACTCGCCGCCTCAATCACCGCCTCGACATCGAGCGCCCGCCGTTTGCCAGGAAGCACGCGCAACGGTGCCGAGCGCAAGCGCTCCAGCATCGCAATGCCCGCCCCATGCCCGCCCAAGGCTAACAACAATTCGTTCTGTTTCTCCGTCGCCTTCGTCGCATGATCCGCACTCGCGCCGGTCGCCGCCTTCAAAATCATGTCCAGGCGCTTGTAATCGACCTTGCGATCCGTGGTCAGCACCTTCACCACGGCCGCCCGCACGCGCAAGCAATCATCAATCTCGGCAAAGTTGTTCGTGTGAATCTTCGGAATGCGGGATTCGAACTGCGCTTCGCGGCTCTTCTTCAGCGTCTCGTGCTGCCGCGTCTTATCCTCGGAATGATGCTGACAGGCGTTCTCCCCGTCCGGCAAAATAAACCGGCAGGGCAGGCCCTCTTTGGTGAGAAATCCGTATTCGCCGCACAATCGATTCGGCATGTTACCGTAACTTCACATCTCCACCCGTGGTGTTTCGTTTTGGTAACGTGTGCCGGTTCTAGCACTGTGCCGCCTGCCTGTCAAGCCCTATGTCAACTCGGTGCGTCCCTAGTCGTTTTTGAGAGTTTGAAAAATGCGGGTGAATGTCCGCGTGGACTGACAGCCCGACCCCCTTAAGCCCCTCCCCACCCCTCGTTAAATTATGGTGACGGTCCAAGGTCTGATAACATACAAACTGTCAACTCTCCACGCTTGGATATCCTCACACTATCAAGCACTTACAAAACCACCAACATTATGAGACATTATGGACACAACCTGTAGTGTGACAGGGCGTTATCCACAGGGCTATGCATGCCTGTTGATAACCTGTGGATTACTCCACGATAGGACAGGATGGAGAGGGAGAGGCGAAGCAGGATGGAATGCACATCCCCATCACACATCCCCATCGCAGAAACGGACGGCAATCCATCCGGCAGACAAGGCCGCATCTGGTGAGCTGGTGTGGCAGTGGGCAGGGTTCGGGGTGGCAACGGAGGAGGGATAACGCCGATCGGCTAGGCTACTGCGCGAGTTCGTATTCGCGCTCACAAGGGGGATGAGCGCTGAACTCGCTTCGTGAACGCTGGTGAATCCCCTCTTAACTCATGTTCCCCTTTTTTCTTCTGCATGAATTGAGACAGCGTGTCAAGCTTTATTTTTCACCCTCAATCAGATCAATATGTTACGAAAAGGTGACATCTTGACAGGATTAAGGAGGAATGAACAGATGAGCAAGTAATGGGTACTGGTGCATTAGTGTGTTGCTTGGATCAATTCTGAGATTGTCCATACATGGTCACTGATACCTGATTCCATCGCCGGTGTCACTCTTAAGGTTTGATGCACACGGCAGAAGTTATAAGCAACACACTATACACATTTTGCTCAAGCATGTCAAGTGACACACTTCAGTCATGGCAGCCTATACAGCGCCATTATTAACCCGCTCTTGCAAAACTATAGGGGTTAGGAGATACTGAGAATGTGTTTTGGGCCTACCACGGGCTACCCCTTCCGGGCGGCGAAACCTAAAGGGGGTAGCCCTTCTTGTTGAGGCCAGCCGCGTCGGTAAGCGTGATCGGGCTGGCAGTACGGATTAAAAGCGTTCCGGCTGAAGATCCGTAAGTAGTCCAGGCAATGGACCCCTGAGCGCTCTTATTATACCATTCCTTAAGTTTCTTCAACTCTATCTATTAAATATCTACTTAGTCCAGCGAGCTTTTGCGGCTTTCTTGGCTATCTTGATCTTTGTCGTAGAGGATAGTTTCCCGGCCCTCGCTTTGCCGCCTTTCTTGCCGCCCTTGCGACCAGCCCTCACTCGATAGGATAACTTCTCTGGCGGAGAACTTGGGGGGCGTGGAATACCATCACGCTCGGCATCGCGGGCGATTAATTCTTGAAGGGCACTCCATGCGCTCTCATTCTCATCTTTCTTCTTTGGCATAACCTCAGTATGCCACGACTGCTTGAATTTTTCACCGGACTAGCAACACACAATTCCCCCACTACCAAGTAATGGGCCACGCCACATTTCACTCAACTCGCTCATGCCCCCTCCTTCAGCGCGGCTAACTGTTCCTTGGCCCATGTATGAGCCGGTTCACTCTCCTCAGTTTTAGCCCAGAGCAGACCGCATGCTTTGTCAGCAATATCCCGCAATCGCGCTAGCTCGTCCCGTTGCTGCTGGTCGTGTTTCCAAATCAAATCGTTTTCATGTGCTAATGGATTCATTTTTAATAGCAAAGCTTGTAATTCTTCAGGTGTCATCGCGCTGCCTCCGCTTGTTCTTTGCAGTAGTCCACAAAGGCATCTGGCACATTAGTAAAGTGGTGGTACTGGGTGATGTAATCCTTAGCTACTTGTGCCCACGCCTCGCGCTCGACTTCGATCAGTGCTTCATGAACAACCTCCGCGAGAGCCGTTTCCATCACCAGATGAGAGGTACGTGGGTCACACCAACATTGTGCGGCCTTGTATAGTAATTCCGTTTTCCGCTCTGGCGTCATGCTTTCCCCCTATACAATTCTTCGATTGTGCGCCGATACTGCTCGTTGATCGGTTTCAGCTTGGCCTGCCATTCCTTTTGCAGTAAGGCAATGATCGCGTCTCGCTGCACGGGCGTCATGAGGCCTCCGGTTCCAGCGGGCCTTGCCATTCGCCTTTTGTTTCATAGAGGCGTCGCGAGTATTCATCCATGCCATACACCAACAGCCCGTAGCCATCATTGGCAACGTGTACAATGATGGGATCTCCAGGTCGTTCGACATCTCTGAACCAGTACCATCCAACTTTATCCGGCTTGCGTGTCGTCCAGGTCATGGGGTTAGTCCTTCTTAAGCTTAGGGTAGAATTCATTTCGGAGGCCATTCTTGCGAAATATCGCTCGATCGTATGGTTCAAGGTCAACCCATTTAACCTTACCTATGCATCTCAACAATTCTTTCGCTTCAGTATTTGCGCCATGCCCATCCACCAAAGATGAGACCGCACAGATATAGCCTTGAGTAAACTGATCCATCATCCCTGCTCCTTTCGTCTCGCCTGCATCCTCTTTTGCACATAAGGTTGATTGAGAAAGTCCTCTGCTGATCGATCTTCACTCTTGCGGCACATCTCCGCAAACCGAATGGTCTGGTCAAGGAGGGTATTATATTTCTCTTCCTGTTCTTCAAGCTGTTGAGCATGTCGGATCTCCTCACACGGAGTCCCAAACATCTTGTCGTACCAAGCCGTTAAGGTGTTGACCTTCTTGGAGAACTGTGCAATCTCTTCATCCTTCGCTCTGATTAGTCGATCACTTTCGAGCATGGCTGTTTCCCATTTCGCAATCTCAGCAATGGCAGTTTGGCGAGTCCGTGACAACTCGCCATTGATATGTGCTAGCTCCTGATCCTTCGCCTTCAGCGCTACTGCGTAGTCAGCAAGTGTAACCATTTCCGTGTCAGCAGCTCCTGGATATGGACTACTAATGCTATATATCCTTGGTGTTACCATCCTGCCCTCCCTCTGCGTTGTAAGGTGAGGGGCCTTTCGGCCACGCTCTCCATGTACCTAGCTTGCAACGTCATCGCTTCTACGGCATCTAGCTGGGATTAGCTCGCTAGTCCTGCCTCCACTCTTTTGCAAGCATTCCCCTCACCCTGATCGGTGGATAGGCCGATGACCAATCGGCTGCCCCGTACACACTAGGAGCTAGGCCGGGGCCGCTTGTTCCTAGTAAAGCTGCGTGTCCATTAAGGCGACAATCAACCTCCACGCCGCTATCCACCATCCTTATAAAAAAGCTGGGCCACCGCTTCGGAGCGACCTAACGGCGGGAGGAGCGACCTCCTTGTTAATCCCAACATCCTCTATGTCCGGCGCTGCTCTAGCCGGTTATTAATACGTTCTAAAAGTGTAAATGAATGATGGTGATTCAAGTCCATCATCTTCTCATATTCCTGTCGCACCATCCGCCGAAACCACGCATGCTCGTGGCAAAGAAGCTCATACGCCAGCGCTGCCTTGAATCCTGCCCGTGTGCCAGTGGGATAATCTCGTTCAAGCGTACTGAGAGCCGCATGGAGCATAATGTCAGTCGGTAACCGCGTCCCAGCGATGCAAGGCCGACCACCACATACCCCTGGTGTTCTCGTGACACCTTTAGCAACTACTCGTTTCTTCAACCGATCCGACTTCTTCATGGCTCACCCCTCGACAATTCGTTTCTTCTGGCAGCGTCGGCAGACAATCTCTGTCGCTCGAATCATGCTGTGTTCAAGATAGTAGCGCAGCTCCTCTTCAAAGGAGAGCGGCTTGTATTCCCAATCATGGAGCATCAAGAGACAGCGTATCGGCTTCATCCCTCACCCCCTCACGCACGCCCCGCCAATCTGCTTCAACTGCATGGCGGATCAGATGCCATATTCTGATATGGCGTTATCCCAGAACATACGATCATCGACCGTCATGAGATACCCTTCTCCGCTCCGATCGCCACCCTCACTGACAATATGCGCCGCACAGGTCCATGCTTTGGCGACATCAATCTCTTCCGGGGTAACATCCCGTATCTTCTCTAGCGCGAGCAGCTCAGGACACTCGCGACACTGCACCCCGAGACAACACGACAGATGGTTATCGACTACTGGCACAGATTGGGACCGTGAGCACTGTTGATGTTGTGTCGGATTCCGGCCTTCTCGTTCCCGCTCAAATAACAGCACCAAACGAGGCACTTCGTCAGCGAGCGTTTTCGCCTCGTACATGAACTTCTTCCAGTCCCCGTGTTTCTTGTTGTCGTGATACTGGTTGATCGCCACATGCCATCGGTGGCTCAATTTATGGTTTAACCGTTCCACATGTCCCTCCTTACACAGGCCCCTCCCACCTGCTTCAGTTCCTCCCGCTTCGCCGCTGCGATCGCCTTCGCCTTCTTCTTATTGCACTCGTCCCACGTCAGCCCGGTCTCCACCACCTCGCGCACCGTTCGCACCTGGCCGTCACCAGAAGAGGAGAGGAAGGCGAAGAGGATCAGTGAGAACATCGTTAAACCTTCCGGAAGCCCAGCACCCAGACCCACGGATTCAATGACCATGCGTCTTTACCGTGGATGGATTCCCAGAGTGCTTGAAAAGCTAACTGCGCATTACCCCATGAGCGACCCGCAGCCTGTTCAAGGCCATTCGCTCCAGGCCATAACCCTTCAGCCTTCGCATCCTCTCGGCTGATATCATTTAACCGCTCCACTCGAACCTCGGTCAGCTCCACCACGGTACGACAGGCCCAGCGTGGCATGTGGATCGCCGGCCGAAATTTCACACGATCCCACGCGCCCTCGGCGTACTTCTTCGGCCCAGGACAGAGGTGCCCATCCTTCCGGTACAGTTGATCCCCGTTAGAAAACAGAATGTAGGTCGCGTCGTCGATTCTCTTGCACAGCTGTCCACAACCTCGGAGTGGGATAAACCGCTCCCGAATCCACAGCCGATCCCCGACGACGCCGTAGGGGCAGAGACGTTCGATTCCTTTTCCGTCAAGACCAAAGGCACCAACCCATTTTCTCAACGGCCCCACTCCGTCATAGACATCAAATATTGAGGCATTTGGTGGGTTAGGGCCGGTTATCTCGTACTTCACAATTCGCCGCGTCTGGGTCTTCCGCCCGTCATGAACCTTCTGTGCGTTCTCGGGCGTCATCAAGATAGGACGTTCCATCACTCCCCCTTTCCGCACCCCACGCTCGCCACCACCGCCCCGCGCTCAGGGCCAGGGTTGTCGAGCCGCGTCATGGTGATGTGGAGATTGGTGAGGCAGGCTTCCGAGGCGGCAAGACGCTGCTCTAATTCATCAGTTTTGTTTCTTGCCATGAACGATACAATCATCAAGGCAAGTACCGTCATGAGTACGCAGAACCATAAAAACGGATCGCTGCTCTGTTTCGTTCGCTCTGGCACCGCTCGATAGGGCATCGCCACGTCACGCATGGGGGTCCTCCTGTTCTTCAAATTCCTCGTAATCAACGTCATCCTTTTCGCACTGCTCATAGTGAACGCAGTCCATCGCTTCCACTGAGTCATCGCCCCAAGCCAGATCATCTATGTCGCCCTCGCAATAACAGGCCTGGCCGCAATCAGGGCAATGATGCACGCTACCGCCTCCCCTTGTTCACCGTCTGCACCGCAATGTTGGTGGCCGACGCACTCGCCCCCGCTGCGGCATTCGCTCCACCGTGCGCGGTGTGCCAAAAGCGTTCTTTCCCGGCCGTGTCTTGCTGGTAGCGGATCTGCCACCACTCGTCAAACAACGCCTGTTCGGCCACCAGCTCCGCATTGCCGTCCAACCGTCGCCCGAGAAATTCGTGACACTGGCAGCGCGGCCCCTTGCCCATGTGCGAGGTCGCCGCATGCCCGCAGCGGTTGAGGTGATACCGCCAGGTGCAGCGGTCAAAGCGCGGCTGCGTGCCCCCACGGACCAGATACACGAAGTCGTCAGGGTTTGTGCTAACCCGCGTCCCTAGGCACTCGCACGGATCGAACCCGCACCGGGTACAGGCCATGATTTCTGCTCCTTCAGGCTGATCGCCTTCCGACACCAGTTGCGAAAGGCCGCTTTCCAGTCCTTGCACCGCCGATCGTTGGCCAAGGCATGATCGCGAAACGTGGCAAACTCGACGAAGGGATTGATCCCGTGTTGTTTCCACTGCTGCATCTCCTCCGGGTCCGGTTTCCAGTCTGGCGGGAACGCCACCTTGCCTACACCCGCCCGCCTCGTCGGAGGCGGCGGAGTATTCTCTTCTCTTAACTCTTCTTCTGATTTCTGATTCTGATTTCTGACTTCTGATTTCTGACTTCTATCTGTCGTTTTCGTGTCGTTATGCTGTCGTTTATGTGTCGTTCGCTTATCGTTGTATCGCTTATGCGTCTCTTTTCGCGCTCTTAGCGATTCCCAATCTCTCACAATGCGACGGCTTTTTATGGTGATCCAGGTGCAATCTACGGCGTGTTTGACCTCCCGATCGTCGTCATTTGTAAGCGTGACTTCGGCCACACGTGACAAATCCGCGACCATTTGTTCTATCTCTTTGTCGTAAGAAAGTCGTAAGAGTGTCGTAAACTCTCTCATGTTCCAGGTGTGAATCCCGGGCGTCTCTGAGATCCAGAGCTGGCAGAGAATGTCTATCCAAGCGCCCTTCGCATCCAAGGTGAGCACTTGCGTGTCAAGGATCCAGTCCGCTGGGTAGAACTGCATATAGGGCAGCTTCGCCATTAGCGTTCCTCCATGAGCACCAGCACCCCCGGTTTCGCTTTATCTACGCACCAGGCATCCGACCAACCCGCGATTTCATGCCAGCCGTCGTCAGCCAAGATCCCGCATTCCACCAAAGCATCGAGGATGAATTTCTTCCCGATCCCGCACACATTATCCGGGTCTCGCCGCATGCCCTTCTCCATCCAGGTCCATTGAATGAACACCCGCTTCATCGGCTTGAGCTTGGCGCGACGGATGTAGAACGCGATGGCGTCATGCCACTTGCGCTTATGGCTGTTGTACCGAAAGCGGTTCCCCGTGCTGATATAGTCGTTCATGCCGGGAAGCGGGCCGGGGATGAAAAAGATCTGGATCATGCAAACGCCTTCTTCGCCGCTCGTGTCCGCCGTGCCTTGTCGGCCTTGGCTCGCTTCCGCTCATACGCCAGCCGTCGATCCAGGCAGGGTCGACAGCAGGACCGCCACGCCACCTTCGGCCGGCCACACTTGCAGGTATATTTCTCCCCCTTGCGGGGATATTTGCCGGTCAGTGATTCAGGTTCAGGTGGCGCGGGCTTCCCCCAGGCAGGGCGGTAGGCGCAATTCAGGCGGTACGTCTCGCCGTGGTTCGTGATGAGGCAGCCGGTACACTTGGGACAGGTCATGCCGCTTGCTCCTTCTTCTGTTTGATCTTCAGGAATGTGTACCCCTTCGGTCGGGCTTCGAGCTTCTGACTTGGCGTGAGGTGAACTGTCGGTTTCACTAGAGTACTGGGCTTTTCCCTAGAGGAGTGACCATCGCAAAAAAAGGGTGACTTTACTTCTTCGCCTTAAACGCCCGCATCGTGTCCGAGTAGGTCTTGTATATGCCGTGTTTCAGATTGGCCGGCGCGTTCTGGTACAGCTTGTTGCACTGTTCGGGCGTCGTCACGTCACGGAACTGGCGGCAATAATCCTCAATGGCGCGTTGTTCCAAGTCGTCGGCGTCGGTAGGGGCCGGAGGGCTATCGCTGGCTTGTGAGGACGCGCCCTCAGGCTGTGACTGAGTTCCAGCGCCCTGCGCCTCCGGCTGTTTCCCTTTGGCCCATTCCCCGAGACGAGCACCGACCGACTCATCAAGTGGCTCTTTCAGGTTGATGAACGGACGCACGGCCCCAGCGAGCTTGATAGGCTTCGGCACACCGGGCGCATCGGGCGTGAGAAGGAACGAGGCGGTCAGCTCATACAGCATGTTCTTCTCACAAATCGGTATCCAATCACTGAACCCGCTGGCCAAGGTCTTGGGCACAATCTCCGTTCGTCCATCAACCCGCTTCATTTCCACCTTCTGCTCGGCGCGAAAGCAGAGGATCAGGTGTGCTCGCACTTGGAGGAGTCGGCTGACAAACTGCTTGTGCTCCATCTTCGGCTTGACCCATGCCGCCATATTGCAGGCGTCGCGCTTCTTCCAATCGTCTCTCGCCATCCGATCCAGCTCTTCCTCGTGCCAGTCCAGCAACCCGCCTTCGCCCGCGTGTTCGTGCGAACAGGAATCAACTACGATCACTGGATACTTGGCCGCGTCAGCCGCTTTGATCGCTTCAGCATAGTTGGCCGGTCGAAACGGAGCCGACAGGTCGGCATGGTCAAACGTGAAGCTGTCCGCGTAATGCTTCCCGCGCCCGCTCTCGGTGTCGATGAAGGCAAACGACTTCCCGCCCGATAGCCCTTTCGCCAACCGCATGGCGCTCAAGGTTTTCCCGCCGCCCGAAGGACCAGCCAACCCGATAATCAAGCCGATGTTTTCCCGTACGGCTCTCCGAAAGGTAATCATTCTGCGACCTCCCCTACTGACTCCAGGCTATCCATCCCGTAATATCCAGGCGGCTCGACATACGCGACCCGCTCAGGATAGGACGGCCATCGGTTGTTCATGAGACACTGCGCCCATTGAGCAATCGCCAACTCCAACCGTTCGGCCGCAATGCCCATGAATTGCGGCGAGAGGCTGACGAGGGACACGGCGTAGGGTTCATGGATCTCTTGCACGACAAACACCACCGTGCAGTGCTCTTGCTGAAGCAGCGCGTTGACACCGCGCTTCCCGAGCGCCGCTTGTAGATCGTAGCCGTGGCTAATCACCGGACCCTTCGCAAACTTCGCCGGGTGCGCCGTGCCTGCCACCGTCTTGTAATCGAAATACACGCGGCCATCTGGCGTGAGCTTGTCCGGTCGGGATCGGAACCACACGCCGTTCTCTTCCCACAGCAAGGTTTGCTCGGGCGTGGCTGCCATCCACGGCTCGCATAATTCACTGCTAAAGATTTTCTCCACGGCCACAGACACCATCTTGCGAACGGTCTCCATATCCTTCGCCAGAATCGGCAGCCGCCCGTTTGCCCTGGCGTCGTCGCGTTCTTCCTTCGCCGCTTTGGTGCGCCAGTCGTCCGCCTCGATCACTTGCACCTTGGATTCATCGCCTTCAATCAGCACCGCATGGGCAATGGTCCCCATCTCTTGGCGTGACGAGTCTTCGCGCTCATGCTGCGGGTTCAGCCGAGGATGCCCGATCCAAGCGTGATACGGACTCTCTGTCAGTAAGGTATGCGCCGTGCTCGCATTCAGTGACGGTTTCGGCGCGGGATCGGCCACATAATCAGTGATCGGGATGGTGTAGATACCGGGTTCCGTGACGCTCATCATTCCATCCCCTTCATCGCTTCAGTTGCCGCCACTTCCACTCGCGCACGAGATCATCCCAGTACTGGAGAATCACCACCCGCGCCAGCCAGACAAACGAGGTCCACATGAACGCTTGCAGCACATAGCCCACCGCCCACAGACCGCCGAGCAGAAACGCGGCAAGGCCGGACAGGAAGAAGGCGACCAAGACCAAGCATTCAAACCAGCCGAGGCGCGTCATGCCATCACCTTGTCCTGTTCGAGCTTCGCCTTGCCGTCCTCCAAGCCCTTCTCGAAGGCAGCCCTAGCTTTTGGAGAGTGGAACGGGTTGGTTTGGAAGTCAGACTTGGCAGCATGAAACCCAGCTAACTCCGCTTCGAGTAGCACCATCGACTTCTGCAAAAACCGCTCATGCTCCTCGTAGGTAATCATGGCTCCCTCCTAGCTCTTGATGGAGTCCTGGTAACGCATCTCCGCATACACCTCTTCCCAATCTCGCTTGCAGTCTTCGCAGTACACCCCTCGCGCAATGGGCCGGTCACAGCCCAGGCAGGAACGGTCGTCGGGGTCTAAGAGGTGGTCGGGCAGGCTCATTCTGAAAACTCCCACGGTGTCGGCATTGGGTCTCGCTGTGCGACATTTGCAAATTCCACCCAGCCCATGCACGGCTCTGTATTCCCAGGGCTCTCGTGACACATGAACGGGACTTGCTCCATCGCACACTTCACCGCATCCATGAGCGTCGTCACGCAGCCATTCGGGACCGTGCCTAACCGAAACGCACAGGTGCGGCATCTCACCTTTGTATTCGGGAATTGCTGAACACGTTCCGCTTCTGCCTTATCCGCTAATCGCGCCAGTTCACGGCCGAGCAAGCGCCCTTGCGCACATGGTCTATTCCTCACCATTTTCTTCGCCACACCGCTCCTTCCTTGATCCATGAGCCGTCCAACTTCCAGATCTCTTCCAACTGCTCAACCCGGATGTTTCGCTTCGCGTTCTCTTGCCGCTGCTCCCGCGTGAGACGGCTATCGATGGACATGAAGCACTTGGTACAGAGCGGCACCTGTGCGCCGTCCTCGTCCATGCCGTAGCGTGAGGCGATGGGATGGGCGCAGCCCTGGCACGGCTTCAGTTGAGGCCGGAATTGCTCCAGATCCTTCTTCAGCAGCGCGTCCAGCGCCCGGTAGCAGGCGTCGCACAGATGCACCAGCCGCCAGCCGTCAGGCACAGATTTGGTGATGGGGTTTCGTCGGCACTGCTCACAGGGCGGCATCATGGCAAACTCCAATAATTGAGAGGGGACCGTACCCTGTGCGAGAATCGCAGCCCTTGGTTTCCGCAACCCACACACAGGAGGTCCCCATGGATGATGCAAGGATTGAAATCTTTATGAGAGGAGTGGCTCGAGTGCTCGCGTTTCAAGACATTAAGCTGTCGATAGTCGAAGAGAAGGCGACCGAAAACTTTCCAGGGCTCTTGGCAAAGAGTAAGTGGCTGACTGACTTCACCTGGAAAGGCCATCACGAGTCCGCAACGGACCGCATGTACCAAGAGCTGATGGGAGAATTGGACGAGTGAGGTCATGCCACTCGCCTTTCTTCCTGCTGGTAGTGCTTGATGAGGATCTGCCGAACAATGAGAGATTTGCTCATTCCAGTTCGGCGCTTAGCGGCTTCCAGCTTGCGATTGAGTGCACTCGGTATATTCAGTGTAATAACCATACTCATCCTCCTTATGGCGACTTATATACCTACTATGTATCCTTTGTCAATACCTCTTGTTACTTTTTATTAAACTTTATTGACTTCATTTTTCAATGAGGAGTACTATTCCGGCATATGTCTAGCCAGCGATGGGGAAGGGAGGTGAGATGCCGCATGAAGACCGCCACCATGAGGAAGCGCATGGGCAGACCTGCCCGCTTCGGCGTCAAAATGAACAAGACCAGCATCACGATGCCGCAAGAACTCTGGGATATGCTGGATGAAGCGCGTAAGAAGTCAGGATTCGCTAGCGTTGGGGAGCAGATCAGGTACGAACTGCTCTATTATAGAGGCCTCTGGAAAGAGCCTGTATTGCCCACTCAGTCAGCCCCGAATGTTCAAGGCTGATGTGGGCGTTTGACGGGGCGTAGACAGTTTAGGAGTAGAGCGCTGTGAGTGTAGTAATCATGATTCGGGATGGAAGGTTTTGGTCGGGGCGACTGGATTTGAACCAGCGACCCCTGCGTCCCGAACGCAGTGCGCTACCGGGCTGCGCTACGCCCCGACAAGACCGAGTGGAAAAACCGGCTCGTGATTGTCTTACAAGACAGGGGTAAAAGGCAACCCATGAGCTTCCGCCACGCCTCGGTGAGTTATCTCCCCACCTTTGAGATTGACACCCTTGGCCAACCCGAAATCAGACCGGATCGCGCGATCCACACCGTCACCCGCCAGTTGCAGCAAAAAAGGCAATGTGGCATTGGTGAGAGCGTAGGTGGAGGTGCGGGGAACAATTCCTGGCATATTGGCCACGCAATAGTGCAAGACTCCGTCGATGGAATAGACTGGTTCCGAGTGAGTCGTCGGCCTTGTTGTTTCAATACAACCGCCCTGATCGACAGAAACATCCACGATCACCGCACCAGGTTTCATCCGTGAGACCAACGAACGGGACACCAGTTTCGGGGCTTTGGAGCCGGGGATCAGCACGGCACCGATGACAAGATCGGCTGCGCACACAGCCTCCTCAATGATAGCGGGGCTCACAGCGCGTGTGACGATCCGGCCCTGGTACTGATCATCGAGATATCGCAATCGTTCAATATCCAAATTAATCACGGTCACCTGAGCTCCCATACCGACCGCGATGCGGATCGCCGAGCTTCCCACTATCCCGGCGCCCAGCACGACGACTTTCCCCGCCTCCACTCCGGGTACTCCTCCCAAGAGAACACCACGCCCTCCGTGAATTTTTTCCAGATAGCGGGCACCGATCTGCACCGACATCCGGCCGGCGATTTCGCTCATCGGCTTGAGCATTGGAAGACTGCCGTCGTTCGACTCGGTTGTTTCGTAGGCAATAGCCGTGACCTCGCGGTTCAGGAGCGCCTTGGTCACATCCGGCAGTGAGGCAAGATGCAAATAGGTGAACAAAACTTGGCCCGGACGAAAGAGCTGACACTCGGAAAGCAACGGCTCTTTCACTTTCAGAATCAAATCAGCTTTCTTGAACACCTCCTCCTTCGAACCGGCAACCAAGACTCCAACTTTTCGATATTCGTCATCGCTAAATCCACTCCCTTGTCCGGCGGATGGTTCAAGCCAAATTTCATGTCCTCTTTGGCACAACGTTGCTGCACCTTCCGGCGTAAGGCTGACACGATACTCGTGATCTTTGATTTCTTTTGGGACACCGATGACCATAACGGTTCACCTTTGCTATGAGAGTCTATAGTACCATTATACCTCTATACCTCGATGCCGGAGTGATCGGCTCACAGCCATACCATCAGCCCGTGGACAGTCTTGAAAGGCCTGTTGTAAGATGCGGTGTCGTTACGGAGGAGAGGATGGACTCCTGGAACGAATCGTGTCAGGCTTGCGGAGCCGCCGCCGGTCCGCTTACCAAGTGGTCTCTGGGAAAAGGTTTTTACGGTCGCCCTTACGATCGTCTATCACCGTCATCTGATCAAAACCCGAAATGGTATTGTGCCCCTTGTTCAATGCACAAGAACTTGCAGCGCGATTTTCGTGACATCCGCGCAGAATTCGACAAGCTGAGTGCCGGCCAAGGATCGGAGCTTTCAAAAGGCGACGAATTCCGACGCGCGTCATTACGGCTGCAAGAAATCATGGCCATCTTAAGGGGAGCCCAACAACATTCTCCCTTCTTAAGCGGTCACGAGGTGACGCTCTTAATGGAACGACTCAATACCTTGACCATGCCGGCATGACCGCCTGACCATATGCCACCGTTTCAACGGCACATCTTCATCTGTACCAATCAGCGTTCCAAAGACGACCCGCGCGGCTGTTGTGCGAACTTGGGATCGGAGAAACTTCACGCACATTTCAAGAACGAAACAAAGCGATTGAATCTCAAAGGTCTTGTGCGCGCCAATAAAGCCGGCTGCTTGGACCATTGCGATCTGGGCCCCAGTGTGGTGATCTACCCTGAAGGAGTGTGGTACTGGGTCGGAACAGAAGCCGACGTGACAGAGATCATGGAACGGCATGTTCTGAAGGGAGAGATCGTCACTCGATTGCTCATGCCCGACCATCCAGCTCCGGAACGGCTCATCCCGCTCAAGCAACCATAGGGCTGTGACGTCCATCTTCATGCCTACTGAAGACAAATGGAAGGCCAACATGGAAAAGGTGGCCTTTGCCCAACAGTTTCCTGGTTTGCTTCTGAGCTGGAAGGACTGCGCAGGGAAAACGATCCATGCCGTCATTCCCTTGACCGGCAAACCGGGCGCCGCGGTGCTCGTCTTTACCGATGCATCTTTCACGATCGTTCCTCCACTGGCGCCCGAGCCTTGGGCCATCGGACAAGCCCTCGTCGATGCGCGTTCGCAACTGGAACCAACACACCAAGCAGCCTATACGGAGTATGATCGACTGGTGAAGAGAGACAAAGAAGCGCTGAGAGGCGCCAGGCTGGAAAAAATTCTGGGAGCGATTCACAATAACTTGGAACAGATCCCCGAGCTCAAGGATCGGCTCAAGGAACTCGTGAAGGAATGGAAATGAGCAGTCTGCCGAAAAAGAACATGTTCGAAATCTTTTCGCAAGGCCTCTTTGAAGGAGTCAAACCTATGATGGTCATCCGCGATCACCTCGTCCGCCATCCCGACCGCTGCACTCACCAGGCCGTCTGTGTCCCAATCTGCCCCACCAGTGCATGGCTCTCGACTCCTCCGTACAGGTTCGATCCATCCCGTTGCCTGGAAAGCTGTCGGCTCTGTCTGGACGCCTGCCCGTCACAGGCGATTTACGCCGTCTTTAGAAAAGGAGACAAGCTCCTGGAGCCGCAAAAGAACACGGGGTAGGCTGGCGGAATACTTCTCGTGACTGGGACACCACAGGCCATACTAGGTATGTATCCTTCTAAGCGATGAGCTTGGTGCATGGCGCAAAGCTAGGAAGAACAGAAGGACTGCGCTGAGTCACATATGCGGCAGCTGGCTGCCGCCTATCACACGATTTGCTTCCGTAAATGACCCCAATACGCCGTGCCGGCATATCCGCAACCAACCGTCCCCATCGACAGAGCCATGATCTGATAGACCTTGCTGCGCGGAATTTTCACCTTCACGGCAGGGTTTAAGAGATCCGGAGAATTCATGACGAGCTTGAGTGATTCACCGGCGGAAAGGATCGGCCACATACACGCGAGTCGTAACCGGGTTTCATAACGTGGAATCGCCATCGTGTAAAGCCAGCCTTGATCAAGGTGTTCGACCGCCAACCGGACAAGTGTGCTCAGCACAGGTCTGAGGCGAGAAAGGTTGCTGTGATCCAGCAAATCGTGAGCTGTGAGCCTTGCTTCGGTGAGCATCATTTCGGGAATGTAGCAACGCCCTTTCTGCAGATCATGGGCGATATCTTTGACGATGTTCGTCAGTTGCAGCCCCTTGCCGAATCGCACCCCGACTTCCGACATCTGTTGGACGTTCCAGTTTGCTAGCGCCTTACGATGAGCACACATCAGATCGGTCCAAAATTCGCCGACACATCCGGCCACATGGTAGGTATAACGGTCCAAATCGTCGAGCGTTTTGAGCGCGGTAAGCTCGGCAACGGAAGTTCCGGGGAAGACGCTTAGATCCATTTCCATTCCCTGCGTCAATGTGGTCATCAGCCGCTGAACTCGACGACGGTCGTCCGGCGAGAAGTCGAGAAAGAACGTGAAACACTCGTCCAGCCGTTCGAGTAAAATCCGCTCGGCTGACTCTTGTTGAAGCGGCCCCACGGCTCGTTGGATGGTGCGGACCTCCCCCCAATCGACCTGATCTCCAATGAACTGTTCCCTGAGACGATGGAGGAACCCGAGGCGGCGGGACCGTTCGATCAATTCCGTATCAGCAATCGTATCGGCAGCCCTGGCAAAGAGATAAGCCACGCATACTTGATCACGGACATCCGCCGGGACGATGATGAGCGTCGTATAGAAAAGGCGCGACACGCGCTTCAGCAGATCACCAAGCAGTTCCTGTTTTAAAGACGCGGTCCTGATGGCATGCATTATTTGACTTCCAGCATTCCTTCCATTCCTTTGTTTCGATGGCTGCGCAGGGGCCACAGCCGTTTATCGCAAAAGAATGGAAAGAGGCCGGTCCGAGTCGGTACGAACCTCACCGCCACGGTTTTTCCCGCACCGACTTCCTGTTCGATCGACAAGCTATCAGTCAAATTCTCGATGATAAAATTATGCGGCGTCATTGTCGTGAGGCTCGTCAGAATCAGCTCTACCGGCTTCCCACGCTCCACCACCACATAGTTCGGCGAATAGGAATAGCTGTCAAGAAAGATCGTGGCTCGCTGAATTCCATCCGGAGAAAGAGGAATGGCGATGGCGGAGCCCGTCGACATGTCTGCGGCCTGTCCCGGTCCCATTGTCGCGAGCCCGACTGTGAACCATCCCACTATGCCCACGATACGGAAAAGCCGGCTCTTCATGAGGACTTTCTAACAAGAACACGTGAAGAGGGTCAATATATCCCTGTCGATTCAGGCATTTAGAACGACTTGACTTTCTTCCAGATGTCCTTATTTGATGAAATCAATGATCAGTGCCTGCTGCAACTCTACAGAAGCGTTTGTGTATAATATGGGCTGTTCGTTCTTTGGTTCAATGCGTAGGCGAAAGCTTATCGCGAAGGAGGACTTCAATGAAGTGGCTTAAAGG
>CAYXKP010000010.1:0-11151 GCA_964465695.1 uncultured Nitrospira sp. | reverse complement strand
GACTATTTCTGATCGCAAACTTCCTCATCTATATCACGCTGTCGTTCACAGCCAATTTCCTGATAAACGTTGTGCTGCCGGCATTCGGAATCGATGTGCGCGGAATCTTCAATCAGCAGCTCTTGGTCTGGTCGTTGGTGATCGGATTCGGCGGTGCGTTCATCAGCTTGGCATTCTCCAAACAGATGGCTCGCGCGATGCTGAACTGCCAGCAGATCACTCAGCCTCGGTCACATGCCGAACAGGTCATTTACGGCTCCGTCCAAGAGATTGCTCAACGGCTACACATCACCATGCCGGAAGTTTGGGTGTATGAGTCACCGGACCCCAATGCCTTTGCAACCGGGCCGAGCAAGAATAATTCGATGGTGGCAGTGTCCACCGGTCTGTTACAGAATCTCAAGGAAGATGAAGTGAAAGCGGTGCTCGCTCACGAGATGGGACACGTCTACAACGGAGATATGTTTACCACGACTGTGTTGGCCGGACTAATGAACACGTTCGTGTACTACATCAGCAATTTCTTGGCACAGCTGGTTGGACAGCCTCAGGGCGACCGGGAAGGAGGTAGTGCCGGAAATCCGATCCTTGCCTTTGTCGTATATATTTTCTTGCAAGTCGTCCTGTCCTTCCTCGCCATGCTGGTTGTCAGTTGGCATTCTCGCCGTCGAGAGTTCGGCGCAGACGCATTTGCCGCGAAAGTATACGGCAAGGGTGCGATGATTTCTGCCCTGGAATCGATCAACCGGTGGGTCACGCGAGCGCAACCTGACTACGGAACGCAGGATGCGCTGGCGACCTTCAAAATCTCAGGCAAGACATCCGGCTTCATGCACCTCTTTGCGACCCATCCTCCCATGGAAGAACGGATCGCCGCGTTGCAGCGATTGCCGGTCTAACGACCATCATGCATTCGGTAGAACGCGATATGCTGACGATACTCTTGGACGGCCGCCCACAGGGCGGCCGCTCCTAGAACAATATTCGCATCAAGAGCGGCCTCAATCTCCGGATTATCGATCACAACCTCATACCGATCTTGAATATTCGTCCGAACCGGCCCTTGTGCAATATCTCGAGGCATGAAGATTTCCTTCCAGACTTCTTTTTCAACCAAACAGACATCCCGAAAACGTTCGTACAATAAGCTCAACTTTTCAGAGTCGGTAACCTTTATGCGTTCTTTCATGAGTCCTTTTTCTTTTGAAGCTACCTCGCCGGTTTCTCATTCCTGAGACAAAGCAGGCGTCACATCCTTGATGGCAAACCGCATCGTGCCCACTTGATTCACGGCATGAAACGGTTGCTGTCCCAATGGCGTAATATAAATCTTTGCCAGATAATTGCCCACCGGCCATCTTTCGGCCATTTTTTTTAACTCAAGGTAACCGTATCGTTCATGCCCCGATACTTCGAGCACGTCTTTCCCAAACGGATGCTCGATCAGGTGGCCGCCCGGTTGCTCCAGAAACCATTGCACGGCAAACTGTGCCGGGTCTTCCAAAGGAACCACTTCAAAAATCAGATAGATCACCGGAATATCAGACGTGAACGTAGAACCCGTCTCAATTGGTTTCAGACGCGGATCCTGGGTGTACCACCCTGTTCGTCCAAACGTATCCCATTCTACTTCAAAGCCCTTGGCCATCTTGATCCAAGTAAAAAGCGACAGCGGGACGCCTTTTTCCTGATGATCGAATGACGGACTCTGAGTTGATCCAATCTCCGTACCGTCCTGCTCTTTGGGAGGCAGGAGATCTTTGGCCATTCCCGCTTGTCCCAGGGATAGAACGACGCAAAGAGCACCGACAGCCATCCACCCTCTCGGCAATATCCCCCTCGGAAAATAATGAGCCATGGAAATCATCATACTGGGAAGCATGGTGACCCATTATACTGCCCGATAGTACACGCTATCATCCGACGAATCCTTGTGCGATGGCTGTTCTATGGTAAAGTGCTCTCGACTTTTGGATCATGACCGCCCAACCAACACCGCCACATCCGACAGAACAGAGTCCGTCTGCTTCCCTACACCCTTTTGAATCAGGTCGACGCTTCGGCATTCGTGATGGACTGTTCCAGGCCGTCGCCCAAGGCGGAGGCGAGCAGTATCTTTCGGCTTTTGCCCTGCTATTCCATGCGACACCCTTTCAATTGAGCCTCCTCTCCTCCATTCCCCAGCTCTTGGGCACATGGGCTCAGCTGGTTTCCGTCAAAATCTCCCACTGGTTCCCCAGCCGAGCCTCTCAAGTTTTCTGGGGCATCATCGGGCAATCGGTCTCCTGGATCCCCATTATTGTGCTGCCGTTGCTCTGGCCTCATCAGGGTCCATGGCTGCTTATCGCAGCCGTCGCCGTGTATTTTACCTTCACTCATTTCACTTCTCCTGCATGGAATAGTCTCATTATTGACTTACTCGAGCCCAACGAACGGGGCGCGTACTTCGCAAGACGATCGCGAGCTATTGCATTGACCAGTTTCCTCGGACTCTGCTCGGCCGGAGCCCTGTTGAGTTTCTTCGAAGAGAAGCAACTCCTTTGGGGCGGCTTTGCCGTGATATTCCTCATTGCAGGCCTTTGCCGTAGCGCGTCGGCTCTCTTGTTGCTGAAGGTACGCGGTTTACCCCGACATGAGTCCGGCGGCAATCCGACGGGCTTTCTGGTTTTTCTCCATACCGGCATGTCCAAAGATTTTCGCCACTTTCTCCTGTTCTCTGGACTCATGCATGCGGCGGTACTGGTGGCCGGTCCGTTCTTCGTCATTTACCTGCTTCAGGATCTACACCTCGCGCATTGGCAATATGGAACCTGGTTGGCTGCCGGCATTATCGGACAATTCATCACCTTGCCGGCCTGGGGACAGTTCGGTGACCGTTTTGGGAACAAGGCGTTGCTGTCGTTCACCGGACTACTCGTGGCGTTCTTACCGATGTTGTACCTGTTGAGCACGGCGTGGCCGTTTCTTGTCACCGTGAATTTCTTCGGAGGCGTGGTGTGGGCTGGGCTTGGGCTTGGACTGAACAACTACGTCTTTGACGCAGTACAACCTCTGGATCGTGGGAAGGCCGTCGCCATTTCGAGCGTTGTCAATGCCCTCGGCTGGGCCATAGGGACGTTGCTGGGAAGCCTGCTGGTCGCCACAGTACCGGACCGGGTACAGGGCGGCTCACTGACTTTCGGATCCATCTCGAACATCCCCATTATTTTCTTTATTTCAGGTCTGCTTCGCTTGGTCGTGTCCGCAGCTCTCCTCCGAACCTTTCATGAGCCGCGCCAAGTGGAGCACTGCGCTCATCACCGACTGGTATGGGAGCTGCCGTTGTTGAAGCCCTTACGGCAACTGTCCCGTCGGGCGATCGGTACGAATCAGTAAGGACCGACTCTGGAATCGACCGCACGATTCTTTTCCTCTTGTTGTAACCTTTCGAATGCTTTATCGGCCTGGCTTCGAACCTGATCCTGCGTCATCGTCGGCTCAGGCTTCGGCGTCTGACCGGCGCAGCCTCCCATAACCGACAACAGCACCCCCATTCCTGCGACGACCAAGCCGGTCTTGCACTCCATCATCGCTGCCCATTTCTTCGGCATACAGAATCTCCCTTCGTCATAACAGCCATAGGATTCGAACAGCATCATACCATCCCTTCGTCTGAATGCCATTTCGGCTCATCTCGTTGACTCCCTGAAACCAAAGGGGGTATGCTTTCGACAGCTCAGTCCCTAATCCCCCGAGACTTTCCATGTCGCTGCCTGACCGCCTGACCCAGGACCTCAAACTCGCGATGAAATCCCGCGATCAACTTCGTATGGATGTCATCCGTATGATCAAAGCCGCCATTCTGAACAAAGAAGTGGAACTGAAGCGGGATCTTGATGATGCTGAAATGAGCCGCGTGATGACAGCCCTCGTAAAACAACGGCGGGAATCCGTCGAACAATTCGAAAAGGCTCAACGGATAGAACTGGCTGCCAAAGAGCGAAAAGAGATTGAAATTATCGAATCCTACCTTCCCAAACCGCTTTCTACTGATGAGCTCGAAGCCATTGTGGCCTCCGTTGTTCTAGAGACGGGATCCAGCACACTCAAAGACATGGGAACTGTCATGAAGGCAGTCATGGCCCGCCTCGTCGGACAGTCCATTGACGGCAAGCAAGTCAGCGACCTGGTGAAAAGCAAGCTTTCCTGATTCGTCGACTGAGTTCGTTTGCTATACCGAATCCTATCCAACCAGTGGCTTCAGTTTTGTCCACTCGTGGCCGTTAAGTAAAGTTATGGCGATCCTCATCGTCGATGACTCTCCCGACCAACATCTATTGTTGCGGTCCATCCTGACCAAAGCCGGCCACGGCGAGATCTTTACCGCCGATTCGGCGCGAGCGGCTTTTGCAACTTTGAACCTTGACGGCCCGCAAGTATCAATGAATGTCGACCTGATTCTCATGGATGTACTCATGCCTGACATCGACGGCGTGACGGCCTGCCGACGAATCAAGCAACAGGCCCGCCTTCGAGACATTCCGATCATCATGGTGACGGCGCAGAATGATCTCAACAACCTGAGGGAAGCGTTTTCGGCCGGCGCGATGGATTACATCAACAAACCCGTGAACCAAGTGGAATTGCTCGCGCGGGTGTCCTCGGCGCTTACCTTGAAGAACGAGATGGATTGCCGCAAGAAACGGGAAGCGGAGCTTTGCCGTATCAATGAGGAACTCCAGCGCGCCCTCAGCGAGGTCAAAGTGCTTCGCGGGCTGATTCCTATTTGCGCCTCATGCAAGAAAATTCGCAACGACGGTGGCTTCTGGCAACAACTCGAGGAGTATATCGGCGAGCATTCCGAAGCAGAGTTCAGCCATGGACTCTGTCAGCCCTGCCTCAAAAAGCTTTATCCTGGCGTTTATCAAGACTAGCTGTTACGATTCCGCCAGTTTCTTCTGAGAATTGTGAATCCATGAGCATTCTCATCGTCGACGATTCCGCAGATGATCGGCTGCTGTTACAGGCCATTCTATCGGCCGCCGGCTACGAGAACATTCTGACGGCTGATTCCGCCGCAGCCGCGTTCAGGCATCTCGGCCTTGACGGCGGCAAGCAAGATGTTGCTCGGGTCGACCTCATTCTCATGGATATTCTGATGCCGCAGATGAGCGGCATCGAAGCTTGTCGCCAGATAAAAGCCGCTGACCGATTCCGAGATACTCCGATCATTATGGTCACCGTCAAGACGGATCCCGTCGATCTTCAACTAGCGTTTGCCGCGGGAGCGATGGATTACGTCGCCAAACCGGTCAACAAGGTCGAGCTCTTGACAAGAGTGCGGTCGGTACTCCGGCTCGTCCACGAAATCGACCGGCGGCGCGCACGGGAACAGGAACTTCTCGAGGTCATGCGCCAGCTCCAAGAAGCCAATCAGATGTTGCTTCGTCTTTCCTGCTTGGATGGATTGACAGGCATCACCAATCGACGCCAGTTTGATGACTTTCTGGACCAGGAATGGCGAAGAGCCGCTCGCGACTCGACCCCTTTGTCGTTGATTATGTTCGACATCGACCGATTTAAGTCCTATAACGACGCCAAAGGGCACACCGCCGGCGATGAATGCCTCAAACAGGTCGCTGCGGCAATCTCCAGCTCCGTCAACCGCCCCGGCGATTTGGTCGCCCGCTACGGCGGAGATGAGTTCGTCACGGTACTGCCCGGCACAGGCATCGACGGCGCAGCACAGGTGGCGGAGAGCCTGCGTCGCCGGGTCGAGTCCTTAGGCATGAAGCACGCAGATGGAGAACTCGTCACCATCAGCGTCGGATATGCTTGCCTCATTCCCAACAGAAATGCTTCTCCTACCGAGCTCATCAAAGCCGCGGATCAGGCTCTCTATCAAGCGAAACAAGAAGGACGCAATCGGACCAAATCGGCCAGCATTCTGTCGCTGGTCCAAGGCTCGCACGACGACTAGAGACTGCCAAGGCTGTTTACTGAGTATCTATGCCCCCTATGTCACGGCCACGCCATGCAGGCGGAGGACCTCGGGACCGATTCACCGTAACCGGGCATTCCTCTCAGCCTTCCCCGTCCGTAGCGAGGCGATCCACCACTTTCCGCAAGCGGAACCGCTCCGAACAAAGAACCCTCTCATTCGAACAGAACGCGACCACGTTGCTCAAGCAGTATGGCGACACACTCGGCAAACTGGTGCACAGTGCGGCTTTGAACTGCGGCAACATTTCCCAAGTCTTTTGCGCTGTTTCAGAGGTGTGTTGCAGCTTGTTGCAAGTCAAACGCGCCAGCGTCTGGATGATGACTAAGGATCGATCCGCCATCGAACTCATCGACGTGTGCACATCCGGCCGACACCATTCCGTTCCTCCCTTTGCGCTTCAGTCTATGGACTGGCTGGCATATTGGCGATCGCTGCCCCGTAGACATCGCGCCATTGCAGTTCCCCTTACTTTCCGGGACCCACGATTGAAGAAACTGGCGTCGTCATATGTGTCCCGCTTTCATGTTCAGGGCATGTTGAGTGCGCCGATCAAGCAAAACGGAAGGTTCGTTGGCGCTCTCTGTGCCGAGTCAGTCGGCCCGCCTCGGCGATGGAGTCGGCATGAAGAACACCTCATCAGCCTACTCGCGACCATGGCGGCCCTCGCTTTAGAAGCTGCCGAACGGCGTCAAGTCGAACAAGACCTCCGCGTCGCCAAAGAAGCCGCTGAAGTGGCCAGTCGGGCTAAAAGTGAATTTCTTGCCAGTATGAGCCACGAGATCCGCACCCCGATGAATGCCATCGTCGGCATGGCGGACCTCCTCTGGGAAACTCCGCTCACGCCGGATCAAAGAAAGTATCTGCGTATTTTTCGCCGAGCCGGTGGGACACTCCTGAATCTCATCAACGACATATTGGACCTTTCAAAAGTCGAAGCCGGGCACCTTGAATTGGAATTCATCGAGTTTGACTTGAACGATATCGTTGATAGAGCCGTCGATATATTAGCGATGCGGGCCAATGAAAAAAGTTTAGAACTCGCCTGCCATGTGGAACGGGACGTGCCTTCCCGTCTCATCGGTGATCCGACGCGGCTGACGCAAATCCTGATCAATCTCGTCGGTAATGCCCTCAAATTTACCGAAAAGGGATCTGTTGAGGTTCGCGTCACCAACGATCTAGAGCGAAATATCGCCGGTGCGATTCGGTTTGCCGTAAGCGACACCGGGATTGGAATTCCCTCCGACAAGCTCGATTCTATCTTCGAAAGTTTTACACAGGCCCAGGCATCAACTACAAGGCAGTACGGGGGAACGGGACTGGGTCTAGCCATTACCAAACGCCTGGCCGAACGCATGAACGGCAGAATCTGGGCTGAAAGCACAGTCGGGCGGGGGAGCACCTTTTATTGCTCCGTCGTGTTCCAGATTCAAACGCAACCCTTTCCTCAGCATACTGCCACACAGATCGATCTTTCCGGAATCAATGTCCTAGTGGTGGACGACCATCCCACCAACCGCCTTATACTTCGAGAAATATTGAGCGTTCTGGGTGCCCACGTCTCAGAAGCAAGTAACGGAAGAGCCGCATTGGATGAACTCCGACTTGCGACCGAACAGAAAAGGAATTATGAGCTTCTTCTTCTCGATTGCCGGATGCCGGAAATGAACGGTTTTGAGGTTGCGGAATGCCTCAAAGCATCCTCTAACGGAGAAGGTCCGACGGTCATCATGCTGACTTCAGATCATTGGGCCGATGATATCGCTAGGACGTATGATCTTGGCCTCGGTGGGTATCTTATCAAGCCCATTCGACGACCCGATCTTTTACAAACGATCGGCATCGCGCTTGGTCGCAGAAAAGGAACGCCGCTACCCCACATTGCGGTTTCCACGTCGTCGACGACTATCCCGACACGGGCCTTACGGGTGTTGTTGGTTGAAGATTCCCCCGACAATCAACTGCTGATACGGTCATACCTGAAGCAGACCGACTACTTCCTCGACGTGGCAGAACACGGCGGCATCGCGCTGGACAAATTTAAATCCGCGCATTACGACGTCATTTTGATGGACGTGCAAATGCCCGTGATGGATGGCTATACTGCGACAAAAGCGATACGTGCGTGGGAACGCGACAATGACTTGCCGCCTACGCAAATCATCGCCCTTACTGCGTTGGCCCTGAAGGAAGACACCGCCCGTATTTTCGAAGCCGGTTGCAATGTTCATTTGACCAAGCCCGTTAAGAGATCTACGCTATTGGAAGTTCTTCGGGCTTACCAAAAATACGCCGCCTAACGATGTCATGCTCACATCCTGACTACGCGGACCGAATCACTGTAGAGATCAGTCGAGATCTAGAAGACATTGTCCCTATCTTTTTGGACAACCGAAACAAAGATCTTCAGATACTTCGGGACGCACGCATTGCACAGAATTTCCGGACAGTCGAAACGCTGGGCCATCGCATGAAAGGAGATGGAGGCGGATTTGGGTTCCATCAAATTACCGAAATCGGAGCGGCGATCGAGCGTGCGGCAAAGCTGGAAGACGGTTCAACAGTCGAACAGTATATCGCGCAGCTGGAAGACTTCCTCAAACGTGTCGCCGTTGTCTACCGCTAAGGGAAACGGCCTATTCCATCCGTCTCGAATCTGCATCGATTGAAATCGCAGGCCTACCCATACATGAATTGAAGGAAACGTGCGATGTACACCCTCTCTCTTCCTGCAATGTCTGTTCGTCGTAAGCCGGTCCCGCGATCCCGGTGCGGCATCTCAGAAAGAGATCCTGACGCGAATTTACGCTTTTCTGAGGATGATTGCCGTCCATTCAGATCGGACGCAAGTACTGGTAGAGTCTCAGCAACTGGTTGTGTATAATGCAGCACGGGAACCGTGACCTCATATTTCCTCCCCGTTCTTCGACCGCAGCAATAGCCTGCATGCTCCTATGCAGCAAACCCTGCGGGTTCATGGGTCACGGTCCCCATGTCTCTGGGTGGGGGGCTAGCTCAGTTGGGAGAGCACTACGTTCGCAACGTAGGGGTCGGGGGTTCAACTCCCCTGCCCTCCACCAAACACCCACCCCCTACAGTCTCACAGCGACGATTCGTGGCGAGACTGACCGCTTCAGTTACGTTGCGAGAATTGCATGTATGTGCGAAACGGTGGAGCAGTAAATTCTAACCAAGAGGGAGGCAAAGATGACGAGTCAAGTATGCCGTGGCATTGTTGGTGGCCTTGTTATGGTCGCGCTCGGAACGTTCGCTGGCGTTCCTATGCTGCACGCCCAGCCGTCTCCAGCCGGTAACGTCAAGGACGCCGTCACGCACGCGAAGGAAGCGGTGGACCATGGTAAACAAGGCCATGCCGATGCCCTCGTGACCCATGCAGAAAAGTCGCGAAACCATGCTGAGAGGGGAGGTAAAGACCCTCATTTGAAGGAAGCTATCAGTCATTTGAACGAAGCCATCGAACATGGTAAAGCCGGCCACGCCGATGTGGCGACGCAACATGCCGAAACTGCTCTCACGCATCTGACTGAAGTGAAATAAGGATCGGACCCGTGAGACGAAGATGACTCTGTGACGGGCAGGGGAAGGATTACCCCCTGCCCGTTTTGTTCAAAGCGCCGCGAGACCGTAGGATCCCCGATGATTTTTCACTTAAAACGGCAAAGCATCTAAACAACGAGACGTTCATCTTTACCTTTTTCAAGAAACATTCGTCTGAGTAATGCCGCCCCATCCGCCGTGCCCGTTTCACAGTACAATGCGTCCCCATGCATCTCTCTTCCTTGATTCGAATCTACAATCATGCCGGACTTATGATCGCCTCCCCCTCCGCCTTGGCGTCATTGATGAAGACACGGCGACCGTCGACATGTAATCGGTCTTCGGCGAAGAGTTGCACGGCGCGGGGATAGATCTTGTGTTCTTGCACAAGGATTCTAGCAGCAAGGGTTTCGGGGGTATCCTCGTCGAGGATCGGCACGGCCGCTTGGATGATGATCGGCCCTTCATCAACTCCTTCCGTGACGAAATGCACGGTACAGCCGGCCAGCTTGCACCCCCAATCAATGGCCTTCTTCTGCACGTCCAATCCAGGAAATGACGGCAGCAGGGAAGGATGAATGTTCATCATGCGATTGGCATAGGCATTGACCAACACCGCCGTGACGATCTTCATGTAGCCCGCCAGCAAAACGAGTTCCACCTCATGTTGCTGGAGGATTTCCAGAAGCACGCGGTCGTAGACCTCACGACTATCCGGTCGTCCGGCAAAGGGTCTCGGATCGACGAACAAATCTTTGAGGCCATGCTTCCGAGCCCGTTCCAATGCAACCGCGTCCTTTTTATTGCTGATGACGGCCACGATCTGAAACTGCACCTGTCCCGATTCGATGGCATCGATCAGGGCCTGCAGATTAGAGCCTCGACCAGATGCCAGTACCGCTACCCTTAATGGATTTCTTCGGTTAATCGACATACTCGACCTCCGGCTCATGCCCCGTGGAAGAAACGATTTCCCCGAGCAGCCAGCCTCGGTCGCCCAACGCTGCGGCGAGAGCCAGCACTCCCGACACTGAATCAGCCGGTACTACGAGAATCAACCCAATGCCCATGTTGAACACTCGATACATCTCTTCACGATTGATTCGACCCACATGACTCACCACGTCGAAGATCGGCGGCACCGACCAAGCAGTGCGACTGATCCTCGCCCGTACACCGTTAGGGAACACGCGCGGCAAATTCCCTGTAATGCCCCCTCCGGTAATGTGTGCGATGCCTTTGACCCCAAATCGCTCGACCAGAGCCAAGACCTGTTTCGCATAAATTCTGGTGGGTGTCAGGAGAACGTCGCCGATGGATCCGTCGAGCTCAGGAAGACGGCTGGCCACCGTCAGCTTGGCTTGTTCAAACAATACTCGCCGGGCCAAGGAGTAGCCGTTACTATGGAGCCCCGTGGAGGCCAAGCCTATGACCGCATCCCCCGGCACAATGTGCCGCCCGTCGATGATGTTCGGGCGATCCACGACGCCCACGGCAAAACCAGCCAGATCGTATTCTCCATCGGGATAAAAAGACGGCATCTCGGCGGTTTCACCCCCGATCAGCGCACATCCGGCTTGACGGCAGCCCTCGGCGATGCCGGCGACCAC
>CAYXKP010000009.1:8128-49652 GCA_964465695.1 uncultured Nitrospira sp. | reverse complement strand
CTCATACTGCATGCCGAAGCTGGCCGTCCATTTCATCGCACAGAGCGCCAAACGGATGAACCGCCGATCCCCTCGCTTAACCCAGGCGGCCTTAAGCCAACTGGCGGCCCATGCCTGGCCAGGGAATGTGCGTGAGCTCCAGAACGTCGTTGAGCGTGCCGTCATCCTTTCCCAAGGCCGCACCCTGGACATTCATCTTCAACCCGCTCCCTCTCGTGACTCGACAACACCCTCACCGTCACCTCTCACCGCACCGCAAGTGGCAACTCGACAAGATTGGAGACGGCAGGAGCAGGAGAACATCGCGCAGGCCTTGCGACTCACGAAAGGCAAGATTTTCGGACCGGACGGTGCTGCCGTCTTATTGGGCATGAAGCCGACGACGCTGGCGTCGCGCATCAAGGCGCTGGGAATCAAGAAAACGAAACCGGATCTCTGACTGCACCATCTCGCCTCCGGCATGGCCGCAATCAACATGGGCTGATCCCTTTTTTGTTTCTTTCTGTTCGCTACAGCTCGGTACACGCCTGTCAGCCCACGGTGTTGGCCGGTGCCTTTCACGCTTGTGCCGCAAACTGCGGATCTTGAGCACACCCTATTTCCCTGACGGACTCCGATTTAAGCCCCTGATCATCGGATCACCCTCCACCCGCCGTCCCCACCATGGATCGGGGTGATGAGCGGGACTATGCACACTCTTGGATGATTCACGAACATCGCTGAATGATTGAGGGGTGTTCCCAGAGCGCGCTGACCCGTGAGACCTCTGACGATCGGTTTCGGCTGTCGCCCGGCTCTCCTTGGTTTCTCTTGCGCTTCGAACACGTTCGTCCATGCCAAATTGGTCATCGCGACCCAGCCGGTGGTCGGCCACGGTCTGAATCACGGAGTCCTGTTCGAACCAAAGTTGGGTGACCCTGTCATGATCACTCCAGGTCGCTCCGAACCCAGGCCACGTATTGGCTGAGGCCAGCGCAGGGATAGTGAACCACACAACCGACAGCAGACACGCATATAGGTTTTGCATCACACACCTCCTCTGGGACTTGCCTGCTCACGTGATAGATCGCTTAGCCTCCCGTGGCGACCTTCGCCTTCCACGCTTGCGCTGCAAACTGTGGATCAAGCGGCGTGTGCGCGATATGGTTTGTGTAATTGCTCAAGGTCTTGAGCGCCACGATCGTCAGCACGTCCAACAGGTGCTGCTGTCCGTATCCCGCCGCCGTGAAGAACTCCAGATCCTCATCCGGCACCCAACCACGATGGAGAAGAACGGACATCACCAGTGTCTTGAGCGCATTGAGCTTTCGGTCTGGGAGCTGGCGCTGCTCCCGCAACGCCGAAAGGATATCCTCAGGCATGTGGACCATCTGGGCGACAGTGGAGTGAGCCGCCACACAGTAGGCACAGTCGTTCGTGGTACTGACCACGAGCGTCACCACCTGCTGTTCGACCGGTGAGAGGGCGCTCTGCTCAAGCGCCTTGTTGATCCCCGCATACGCTTGCACCGCCGCAGGCGACCCGGCCAGCACACCATACAAATTCGGCACAAATCCGTATTTCTTTGCGGTGGCTTCGAGCGTCGCCCGCGATGTTTCCGGAGCCGTGTCCTTCGTATGAACCTGAAACTTCATGATAATCCTCCTTTGTGGTATTAACCGGCTATTTACCTTGTGTCGCTATTTTCTTCAGCCCTTCGATCGTGGCCGGTGTTCCGCTGACGTTTCACTGGCCAGACCGAACGTCTTCTACGATGACCCAAATGGCATGTTGTTCATCGATAGAACGAGCGTGCTCGCTTCGATGTGTTTTCGCCCTATGCGGCCACAAGCCCCAGGCTCCGAGCACTTACGGTTGGGAGCGGCTCGGTTACCCCGACAGACCGCTTCCTGTGCTCGAGAATCGTCGCATCGATGACATCGCCGCACAGCAGGCAGCGATAACCGTCTATGTGCAGATCGCTGCTCAGCCCCTGAAGATCGCAAATCCGTTCGCTGACCATCAGTCCATCGCATCGTTCGCAGGTCATGGCGCACCTCCTTAGTCCGTAACAGACGTGTGTGTTTCTTGGCGTGATTCTACCTGCTGACACGCTCTCCATCTGTAAGGCACCTCACGAGTCACGAAAGAAATTCGCGTGGTGCTTGTTTGTAAGCCAGATCACAGACTGGTTGAAGAGAGATCGTCTAGCGTACCCAGTCGTCCGCCTATGAATAGGACGGAAGCGGTTTCTTCATTCATCTACGATCTTTTGAAAGGAGTACATCATGTCCAAAGTCGCAATCGTCGTGTTGGCTGATACGGAAACCCATGAAGGGCTGGGGCGTGTGGTGAACGCGTTGGAAGCGGTCAAGGAGTTCAAGGACGGCCACGACGACGTGCAACTCATTTTTGACGGCGCCGGGCCCAAGTGGATCGTTGAACTGGAGAAGCCCGACCACAAGCTGCATGGGCTCTACAACTCGGTCAAGGATCGGATCGCAGGTGCGTGCGAGTTCTGCGCCGGTGCCTTCGGCGTCAAGGACGCCGTCGTAGCCTGCGGGGTGAAACTCGCGGGAGAGTTCGAAGGCCATCCGAGCTTCAAGAAGCTCGTGTCCCAGGGCTACCAGGTCATCACGTTCTGAGACAAACAGCGCGTGTTCCTGTGCAGGTGATGCCTCGCCTGCACAGACCGCGTGCCTCTCCCGCACATCATGACACCATGAAGAAGGCTCGCACGTGCCAGAAACACGTTGCCGGCTCTCTACTGCTTGGGGGTACAAGACGACAAGCGCTGCTGCAACCAGAAAATCGAATGGAGGATGGAACCAGCAGGCGTAAGGCTTGGATCAGATCCGGTTTCCCTCGTTGTGGCGGCCTACCTCCTCATGGCAATTGTCATGGCCCTGTTGTGGGCTGTGCAGCGGAGAACGAGGAATGCCGCCATCGGGGACATCGGATGGTGCGTCGGGCTGATCCTTGTTGTGCTGGGGTATGCGACGCAAGCTCCCATCGGGATCGAGCGGATACTCCTGACCGTGATGTTGGTGACGCTCTATGCGGGACGACTCGGGCTCTACATTCTCTTCAATCGCGTGAAGGGGAAACCGGAAGACGCCCGGTATCGCCGACTCCGGGAGGAATGGGGTGAGACCGAGCCTTCAAAAATGTTCGTGTACTTTCAGCTGCAAGCCCTCGCCTTGGCCGCTTTTTCGCTCCCGTTCTTAGTGTTGCTTTGGAATCCAGGGCCTCCGATCACGGTGGTCGAGTTGGTCGGTTTACTGATTTGGGGCGTGGCCGTGGCCGGCGAAGCGGCGGCCGATCGACAACTCGCCCAGTTTCGCGCCGATCCGAGCAATCAGGGTCGCGTCTGTCGCGAGGGCCTCTGGAAGTACTCACGCCATCCGAACTATTTCTTTGAATGGCTGCACTGGTGTTCCTATGTCGTGATGACGTGGGGAGCACCCGGCTGGGTGTGTACCTGGATCGGGCCGATCGTGATGGGGGTCGCACTGCTTAAAGTAACAGGTATTCCGCGAGCAGAAGAGCAGGCCCTAGTAAGTCGTGGAGAGAAATATAAAGCCTATCAGGCTACGACCAACGCATTTTTCCCGTGGTTTCCTCGGACGAGGCTGGACACATCCCCTCATTCCTCACATAGCCCGCCCAAAGAACAATAAACGGGGTCACCCATCTCGAAGGCGCCGGTCAAGAGGGGACAGCACATCTCCCCTCCTTACTCTGTGAACGGGACGAGATCTCAAACGACGACGTCCCCCTCGCCATGCTGGTTACATGACTCAGTCGCATCCCGGTTGGGAAGGGAAATGATGCTAACAATTACTTCTCACCCAGCCTTGCCTAAGAGGGGTTCAGTGTCGACAACACATATTGCTCTCGTTTGGCTCCATTCTACCTACATGTTCCTTATAGACCGTGTAGGCCTTCAACGCCCATTCTTCCCCCGGACAGCCTTGCATCGTCATGGCGACTTCGAGAAATTCGATCAATTCATCTTGTGTGGCACCCTTGCCGCAAGCCATCTTGACGTAGGCTCGGATACAGGGTTCGCATCGGATCGCAATGGAGATCGCCATGGCTGTGAGCAGTTTGTACTTCGCCGGGACCGCTGCCTCTCGATAGGCCTCCTGGCGCATGCGAAGCAGTCCGCCTGTCACTTTCGGACTCAACTTTCTCAGCTCAGCAAATAACCCGCTCTCAACGTTTGTGGGTTGCTCCATGGTGTCGTCTCCTTCTTCCTTCCTGGCTCATACCTCTTTTCTCTCGGTTACTTTTCGAGCACACGCGCCTTGTACGCCGACAGTGGGCCGCTGGCACCTTCTACAGCCTTGATCAATGCCTCCGCACCAGCTTTCTCCGGATCGAACGCCACCAAGGCACGCACATCTGCGTAGTCGGAGAAAAAGATCCACTTCTTTGCTACGGCGAACTCCACTGTACTCACACCGGGCGCCTTCGCGAGGGCGGCTTTCACATCCTTCAGACAAGTCCCGCAACTCATGCCATCGATGTGTATAGTCACCGTCTGAAGCCCTTGGCCCTCAGCCGCAAGAAGAGAAGACATGACCAAGCCCACGGTCATGGCGCCTATCAGCACAACCGATCCAAGCTGTCGCCACATGCGTATGCACCTCCTCTCCATTACGCATTACGTATTCTCACAGTCACAACCAGTACGGGGCCACGACTAGCCCCAGTGCGAGGACGGCCAGCACCCAGAGCAATGTCCGATTTGCCCTGTTTATCGCTCCCGGAACACACACGTTCCCCGACACGCACACAGGTGTTGATCTCCGGTAGGCCAGGTAAAAGCTGATGCCCAGCAAAAGGATTGTGAGGCCGATAAAGATCGGCCGATAGGGAAGTAGGAACCTTAGAAATGCTGCAGTACCGGTTAGGAAGCCTGTGGCGCCGACTCCTATGCCGAGGGCTGCGAACATCACTGGCCCGATGCAGCAGATTGATGCCAGGAAGGCGGTCATAACACCCCAGACTGCTGTTATTTCTCCACCGTTCTTCGTCATCAGCGCTCTTGGCTCCCCGCATCAGAAACGAACGTCATCCGTCACTGGTCAATCGCAGCCCTCACTCGTCCCTTCTGCCGGCATCTTCCTGACGCCTTGTCTTCATTCTCCAGACTTGTCAGAAGCGGACACTGCTCCGTCGGCTGCCCAGCCCGGCAGAGGCGGATCAAACGTCGCAGCGCCGCTGCAAGCGATTGCAAATCACGCGCTTTGGCCTCCACGTGCTTCAGCTTGGTTTCGGCCCTCCGCTGTACGTCCCCACATCGGGCCTTCGAACTCGCCCGAAGATTAAGGAGTTCCTCAATCTCATGGAGCGTGAAGCCCAACGCCTGAGCATTCTTGATGAAGTGGAGACGTCGCGCCGCCTCGCGGTTGTACAACCTGTAGCCGGATGGCAGCCGGGAGGTGGGGACGAGTATGTGGCGTCGTTCGTAGTAGCGAATCGTTTCGATATTCACTCCAGCATCTTTTGCGAGCTGTCCAATTGTGAGTTGGGTCGGCATGTTCACCTCATTGATGACGATACACCCTGTACCATAGTACGGGGTCAAGGAGGGAAGTTGGTGTGTTCAATCTATTCCCACCCCTCAGGATCTCTTGAACCTGTGACTTTCCTCAACCGCCTGCACGGGCCAGAGACTGGCGGTCGTGTGACTGTAAGCCAGCTCACAGAAGTGATATGCCTTTCCCTGTATATGGATGTATCAAGCTATCTCGATAGATCTGGGATCGATACATGGACGGATCACTCCAGAGCTATTTATCTTCCTAAGAGAGGGGACTATGCCGATCGACGCCATCACCAAAACCGTGAGTGACCGATACGCGCGGGCTGCCGCGACAGGCGAGCAGATGTGTTGTCCGACGAGTTACGACCTCGCAGACCTGAAATCGTTTATCCCTGACGAGGTGCTCAAGATTTCCTATGGGTGCGGCACGCCAGCCGGTTTACAGACCGTCCATTGCGGCGAGACAGTCCTCGATATTGGTTCCGGTGGAGGAATCGACTGCTTCGAGGCCTCGCGACTGGTCGGCCCATCCGGGCATGTGATCGGTATCGATATGACAGACACGATGTTGGAGATCGCGCGCCGCAATGCACCGATCGTCGCAGCGAATCTGGGCTATGCCTCCTTGAATGTGGAGTTTCGAAAAGGGATGGCGGACACCATGCCGGTGGACGACAACCTGATCGATCTCATCATTTCCAATTGCGTCATTAACCTGGCACCGGATAAGCGCACGGTCTTTCGGGAGATGTTTCGTGTCACCAAACCGGGTGGGCGTTTTACGATCTCTGACATCGTGTCGGACCAACAGGTCCCTCAATACCTGGCTCACGATGCGGAGAAATGGGGCGATTGTCTCTCAGGCGCGTTGACGCTCGCGGACTACATGGCTGGTATAGCGGCAGTCGGCTTTCTCGGCATCCATCTCGTCAAGTTTTCACCCTGGCGCATGATCGATGGCATCCACTTCTTTTCGGTGACGTTGACCGGGTACAAGCTACCACTGGCAGCAACGACGGCTTCGGTCAGGTACGCCACTCTTCGAGGCCCCTTCAGTGGAGTGACGGATGAACGAGGCACGACCTATCACCGTGGCATCCCACACCCAATCACGCCTGACGATGCACTGTTGTTGAGCGCTCCTCCTTTCGTCGATCACTTTCTCCTGACCACCGAGCCTGTACCACTCGACAACAACGATCCGCGCTGGACCGCCGTCTTGCCCGCCAATGTTCCTGGCACCTGGCAAGGCCACTATGCGTTGCTGGCTGGCCCCTTTATGGAAGTTGAGGACGACGATCACCATATCTATCACCGAGGAGAGCCTCTGGAGGTCTGCTCCAAAACGGTGGCGGTGCTGGAGGCTCAAGGGTACCGGCCACATTTCGCCATTTTGAATCGAGCCGGCGAACGCGTGAGTGGGGAGCCTGTGACCTGTTCACCTGACGGAGGCTGCTGTTGATGAAACGCGCCGCCACTGGAACCATGCTTACCGTGGACCAATGCGCCCTAACGCTCAAGGCCCTGGCAGACCACACGCGGTTGCGCATCCTGGAGTCGTTACTGGGTGAGGAGAAATGCGTGACGGACCTCGTTCGGCACTTACACTGTCCTCAACCCCACATCTCCCATCACCTCCGGATTCTCCGAGATGCCGGATTAGTCGAAGGAATTCGGGAGGGCCAGCAGGTGTGTTATCGCATTGCGCCAAGGGTTCAACACGTGCTCGCCAATCGGCAGGGACGGGCCCTCAACTTCGGATGTTGCGAGCTGCGATTCCCGGACCCGGTGTTCAGACAAGTTAAGCGTAGGACGCACCTACTGACCTAATAGTGGATCTTCGAGGTGCTTCTCGCGTGCTCACGGAGACACAACCATGCCGCTGACTTTACTCGGACGACAGAATCCTCTTGCCTCTTCCGATGAACAACTCAAGGTGCTTACGGGTGCAGGTGGGTATCCTCCGTTCGAACGGCGACTCGAGCAAGCCGGTTTATTCCCCCTCCATGCCACGGGGATCACCATTCTTCAGATCAACGTCGGCAAACTCTGCAACCAAACCTGCCGACATTGTCACGTCGATGCAGGGCCAGATCGTACGGAAATCATGTCGGACGAGATTGCCGATCTCTGTCTCGCAGCGTTGGCGAAGACCGACATACCCACCATCGATATCACGGGCGGGGCACCGGAGCTCAACCGGAACTTTCGCCGGCTGGTCGAACGGGCCCGCGCCCTCAATCGTCATGTGATCGATCGCTGCAACCTGTCCGTGTTGCTGCTTCCCTCACAGGCGGACCTTGGAGAATTCTTGGCCAGCCATCGAGTCGAAATCATCGCCTCACTTCCGGCCTATCGTGCCGGACAGACCGATGCGCAGCGGGGGGAAGGAATCTTTGAGAAATCCATCGAAGCCCTTACGCTTTTGAACAAACTGGGGTACGGGCGACCGGAGAGCGGTCTCGCCCTGAACCTCGTGTACAATCCGGTCGGCGCGTTTCTCCCGCCGAAGCAAGAAGCGCTCGAAGCCCAATTTCGGAAAGAGCTCCGGACACGATACGACATCGAGTTCAGCCGTCTCTATACCGTCACCAACATGCCAATCAGCCGATTTCTAGAGTTCCTGATGGAGAGTGGTAATTACGATGCCTATATGGAACGCCTGGCCACTGCCTTCAACCCTGCGGCAGCAGCAGGCATCATGTGCCGATCGATGATTTCCGTGGGATGGGACGGCACCCTGTACGATTGCGACTTCAATCAGATGCTCACGCTGCCGGTCAAGGAAGGCATGCCGCGCCATATTCGCGACTTTGATCCGACCCGCCTCGGCACACGCAGGATTGTAATGGGCAATCACTGCTACGGGTGCACGGCCGCCGCCGGCTCGTCCTGCGGCGGAGCGGTGATGACGGCAACTCCAACACAGTAGGCAAACACATATGGACCTGTCACTTTTCACATTTCTCTTGGTGGTATCTCTGGCTTTCGCCAATGGCGCGAACGATGTGTCCAAAGCTATTGCCACCCTCGTGGGCAGCGGCGTCGCTGATTACCGGACCGCTATTCTATGGGGAACGTTCTGGACGACCGTCGGCGCTGGGCTTTCGGGACTGGTCGCCACCGCGATGGTGAAGACCTTCAGCCAAGGGCTCCTGGCGCCAGGCGTTCCCTCATCGTCCATCCTTGCGACTGCCGTGCTCGCCGGCGCTGGCCTATGGGTGCTGGTTGCTACCCGGAGCGGTTTGCCTGTTTCCACCACCCATGCCTTAACCGGCGCGATCGTAGGGGCAGGCCTTGTCGCATTTGGGACTGAGGGCCTTCTATGGGAGAGAAGTGGAAAGAAAATTCTATTACCGCTCATTCTGAGTCCGCTGCTGGCGTTGATGGTCTCGGTCTTGATCCACTCTCTTGTCCGTGCGCTTGCGGCACGGTGGGAAGGCACCTGTCTGTGCGTGATGCCGACTGCTAGAGCATTGGTTATGATTGATACCCGAGGGACCACGCGCACGCTGTTTCAGACAGCAGCCTTGGGACAACCTGTGATGGCAGTTCCGGCCCAGTGTGATCGGGCAGGACTGAGGGGGCTTGTTGTGGGTTTGGACAGTATCCATTGGTGTTCAAGCGGTTTAGCCTCATTAGCCCGGGGAATGAATGACGCCCCCAAGATAGCCGCTATTATGCTGTTGGGCAGTGCCGTCACCACCTGGTCCAGTGGGTCTTCTCACGCGATAGCACTCATCGGCGTAGCGGTGGCGATGGGCCTAGGCAGCTATGTAGCAGGACGTCGTGTCACACAAGTCCTGGCGGAGAATGTCACACGCATGGACCACAGTGAAGGGTTATCCGCGAACCTTACCACGTCCTCTCTGGTGTTTGTGTCCGCAGTGATGGGCCTGCCGGTCTCGACAACCCATGTCAGCAGTTCGTCAATTATCGGCATTGGATTGTTAAACGGCATCAGCAGCGTTCGATGGCCCACGGTGCGCGATATGGTCATGGCCTGGGTCGTCACGCTTCCTGCCTCAGCATTACTTTCTGCACTCGCCTATCATTTATTAACCAAGCTGGCGTAGGAGATCGCACTTTTGTGTCAGGGGGGCGCTTGTAATCTGGCAATAGCAGTGGACAGACCCATTTGGCCCATTGAGGTGCCCGCACAGTTGAAGGAATTGGATTTGCGGTTTGGCTGAAACGTCTCGTGAAATCACGAAGTAGCCGACGCCGTGTTACAGATTCGCCACGACGGCAAATGGAGGAAATAGCAATATTGGTTGTCTGAAACTGCGAATTTTCCGGGCAATTGTACAGGAACCCCACTTTGCACACGAGACGCTTCCATCAGAGTACGGATGTCCCGTATAATGCTGCGCTACCTGCTCAGACACAGCCCAATTCTTCAACAACACAGCGAACTAAACTCACCTTCACGGAGATGTACCATGGCCAAACAGCCGTCACCCGCTGAAATGATGCGGAATCTCGCTATCGGATATTGGGTCGCCCGCCTGATCCATGTAGCAGCGAAACTCAGGCTGGCAGATCTACTGAGGAAAGGATCGAGAACTCTCGATGATTTGTCGAAAGCTGCTGGCGTCCAGCCAGAGCCGCTCTACCGAATTCTCCGCGCCCTGGCGAGCGTCGGCATCTTTACAGAGACCAAGGGTCGACGGTTCAAGCTGACGCCGCTTGCTACGACACTCCAGACAGGCGTTTCAGGCTCCATGCATGCGTGGGCGCTCATGATCAACGACAATTGGGGATGGGACTCCTGGAAGGAGCTCCTCTACGGAGTGAAGACCGGCGAGGTCCCGTTCCTAAAGGCTCACGGGATCCCGATCTTTGAATATCTTGAGAAGCACCCGGAGGATCTTGAGGTATTTGGTGAATCGATGACGAGTATCTCCCAGATTGAGAACCCCGCAGTAGCCGCAGCCTACAAGTTCTCAGGGATCCGGACGCTCGTCGATGTCGCCGGGGGACACGGGAGCCTTCTGGCTACGATTCTTAAAGCAAACCCACGACTCCAAGGCGTGCTCTTTGACCGAAGCCCCGTCATCGCTCGCGCTGAGAGTGACCGCCATATGACGGCGAAGGGCATCACGGAACGTTGCAGACTCGAATCCGGAGACTTCTTCGAGGCCGTGCCAAAGGGGGGCGATGCCTATATCATGAAGTACATTCTGCACGATTGGAACGACGAGGCATGCGTCAAGATCCTCACCAACTGCCGCGACGCCATGAATGAGAAGGGGAAAGTCTTAGTCGTTGACAACGTCATTGCCCCGGGTAACGATCCCAGCTGGGGCAAGCTCCTCGACATTCAGATGCTCATCATTGGAGGACGTGAGCGGACAAAGCAAGAATTTGCTGCACTATTTGCAGCAGCGCGGTTGAAGCTGACCCGAGTCATCCCGACCAAATGCTCACTGAGCATCGTTGAGGGAATTCCTGTATAAGGAGAAAACAGAGTTCTCCGTCTTGTAGGTTGTGGTCACGGCTCACGCACAGAGAACGGAACCTCTACGATAATCTGGTCAGGTGCGGTGACACAAACCCGTTCAATGCGCCACCATATTTGCGTGACGACATCTTCGGCTCCATCGAGCAGCCGGTGGACCTCTTCGACATAAATCTCGGTGATGGCATAGTGCTGATGACGCATCATCTTCTGCACCCGCGTCGGATTCGCTTCATTGAGCAAGGCAAAGGTCGGCGTCGAGTGTCGGAGACTGTGGAACACAATGCCCGGCTTCTTGACGCCCGCTAACAAGAACCCCTCCCTAATGATGCGGTGAATCGCCCGCATGGAGAGTCGCTTCCCGGCTGCCGTCACCACGTTCCCGCCTCGATCATAACAGACCGTCGTCGCAAACAGCGGATCACTTCCCTGCCGTGGTTCCGGCCGGAGCCGCAGATAGACTTGGAGCTTGTCATAGACCTCTCGCTACACCTGCACCGACTCATCCGCCGCGCTTCTTCCCTTCCCATGCACCCACAGTTTCCATTTGTCCCCCGGCACATGTTCCTGCAGATGCTCGATCCGCGCCCGACTCACTTCACTCGTGCGCAGTCCGGTCTTGAGCATCAGGTAGGCCATCACGCTCAGCCCGTCGTCCCCATCTTCTGGGGATAACCGTGTGAACAAATCGACTTGCGCATACGAGTGACAGCGGATCATGGGCTCTTCAGCATGTTGCCTATTTTTTAGGCGTCCGCTTTGTCTGGAGCAGACCACCACTTGTGGTAGAGACCTGGAATCTTCCGAGTGAATCGCCATGCATCATCTGCTGGGAAAGATAATTGAGAGGAGGTGCGACAGGTCTTTTGCTGTCGCCTCACAGCGGCCAGCCCTGATCGGCAAAACTATAGAGACGGTCGTCACCGAGAATGAGGTGGTCGAGCAGTCTAATGCCCAGTAAATCTCCAGCTTCCCGCAGTCGTGTGGTGAGCGTCCGATCCTCCGGGCTTGGCGTGGGATCTCCGGACGGATGATTGTGGACAGCAATGATCGCGCAGGCGTTGAGGAGGATGGCAGGTTTGAACACTTCGCGGACATGCACAATGCTGAGTGTGAGCGACCCGATTGAGACGATGTTCACGCCGATGCTAGCGTTCTTGGCATCGAGACAACAGACGAGAAACTGCTCGCGATCGAGTCCATCAAAACACGGGCGCAGCGCCGCGGCTGCCGCGGCGGAATCGCGAAGAACACCGCAGGGAGCGTTGTGACCACCCTCAGGTACGAGCGTGATGCGGTAGCGCGGAATGAACTGTGAAACGGGAAGTCGGTTGACGGATTGTTTAGCCATGGTGGCACCTCCTGCATGTTGAACGAACTGGCGCTTTCGCAGAAACCGAAGCGCCAGGGCAGGACAACGGAGGTGACAGGCGAGGACTGCCGAAGCAGCACGGGCGGAAGAGCACTCAGCGGCGACCGTGACAGATCTATGCTGGCGCGGACGCTGCGTCAGACGATCCGTGCGCGGCAGACCATCGGCCTTCCATGGCCAAACAAGCCCTATCGGCTGACGATGACGGATGAACGCGCGGTACTGGATCAACCTCGTTACGGTCAATCTACCCCTCTCCACCCTACTGTCTTTCGCCGCCCTCTCCGCACATACGTAGTTCCCACAGGCTTGCACTAAAAACTGAACCTCACTACATGTCACCCCCGTTTGGCGAATATTGCGAGCACAAAAGGCGCCGCAAGCTCGCCACAGAGGCCACTTCACAGAAAGGAAGGGAAAGATGGAGGACGTGATGATGGGAGCGGGAGTGACACGGCAATGTACGTCAGGGACAGGGCCCTTGAGAGGGGTCAGCCGAGGGAATGGGCATCTGATCGCTTCCGCCTCTTGGCTGCTCGCGGTGGCGGTTCTCATGGAATCGGACCCGGCCTGGGCCCAGATCACCAAGGTGAACACGGTGATGCAGAACGTGCAAACGGTCCTGACGAGTGTGGCGGTGACGCTCTTTACCGTCGCCATCATGTGGGCCGGGTTCAAGATGGCCTTTAGCCATGCCCAATGGTCCGACGTGAGCAACGTCGTAATTGGCGGCATTTTGGTGGGCGGCGCTGCGGGGATCGCGGCCTGGTTGATCAACTAACATGGACGGCTTTCGCGATCCCATCTTCACCGGTTGCACGAGACCCGCGATGTTGGTCGGCGTGCCGATCGTGCCGCTGATTCTGATCGGCGGCCTGACTCTCTTGATATCGGTCTGGCTGTACTACCTGGTGAGTGGCTACGTCTCGCTGGCACTCGTGCTGATCACGATCCCCATCCTGCTCTGGATGCGCCAGACGACGAAGACGGACGATCAACGCTTGCGCCAAGTGATGATGCGGGTGCGAATGCGGCTCCGGCATGGACCGAGCCGCGCGACGTGGGGCGCCATTTCTTATAGCCCCCTGGCATGGAAGACCAGACGATCACAGTGGAAGAGTTGAGCATCAAGAGACCTATGATGAGATCTAGATCCGCCCTCACGAAAGCCGCGTCCGCGCAGATTCCCGCGAGTGACTATATCCCGCTGGGCACAGCGATCACGCCCACCGTCATCACCTTGACCGGCGGCGAGTACCTGGCCTGTTGGAAACTGGAGGGGATCACATTCGAAACAGCCGACCGGTCAGAAGTCCTGCTGCGCAAAGAAGCGCTGCATCAGTTTCTCCGCTCCTTAGGTGGCGGGTCCTTTGCCGTCTGGTCCCATAAAATTCGGCGCGTCGTCACTGAGCGATTGCAGGGCATCTCACCCAATCCCTTCTGCCAAACCCTGAGCGACCGCTACTATCAATCATTTACTCAGCATCGACAAATGGCGACAGAGTTGTACTTGTCTCTGCTCTACCGACCGTTTCCTTCCAAGGTCGCGAGCTTCTTCACTCGCATGGGCGCGCGCACCCTGGCTCAACGACGAGAGCACGAAACCGCACAGCTGACCATCCTGGAAGACATGGGCAAGCAACTCGAAGCGAGTCTGAGTCGCTATGGGCCTACCCGCCTCGGCACCTATACGAAACAGGACATCCTGTACTCCGACCAGCTGGCCTTTCTGAGCTACCTCATCAATGGCGTCTGGGAGGAAATCCCCTTGCGCCGGGCACCGCTGGCCTCGTACCTCCCCTCGTCTCGCCTGCACTTCGGCGACCGGACAGGCATGCTGGAAATCTGGCACCCGCGGGAGAAGAAATTCGCGGGGTTTCTCGACATGCAGGAGTACCCGCCCTTCTCCGAGCCGGGCATGAATAATGGCCTGCTCTACAGCGATGCCGAGTACATCGAGACCCAGAGCTTCTCGTGCCTGAATAAACGCGCAGCCCTGAAATCGCTCGCCACCCAGAAAGGGCATTTGATCGCCTCGGAAGACGCAGCCACGCGCGAGATCGAACAGATGGACCAGGCCGCGGACGATCTGCAAAGCGGACTCATCGATCTTGGCCAGTACCACTACAGTCTGGCCATCTTCGGTCACACGATGGAATCGGTGAGTACCGCGCTCGCCGACGCCCGGGCCGTCTTTCAGGACGGGCCGGGGTTCAAGATGTCGCGGGTGGATGTGATTCCCGAATGCGCCTGGTTCGCGCAGATCCCGGGCAACTGGAGTCTGCGGCCACGCGAAGCCGTCATCACGAGCCGGAACTTTGTCTGCCTCAGTCCTTTTCACAACTTTGCCCGTGGCAAACGAGCGGGCAATCCCTGGGGCGAAGCCCTGGCCCTGTTCAAGACTCCAAGCGGACAGCCCTACTATTTCAATTTCCACGTGTCACCTGAGGACCGGGATTCCCGCGATGAGAAGTACCCCGGCAACACCTTCATCTGCGGCAGCACCGGCGTAGGTAAGACCGCTCTCGAATTGTCTCTCCTGGCCTTCGCCACCAAGTACCAGGGACTCCGATGCGTGGTCTTCGACAAAGATCGCGGCGCGGAGATCGGCATTCGGGCCATGGGCGGGACGTATCAGTCGCTCAAACGTGGAATGCCGACCGGCTTCAATCCCTTGCAGCTCGAACCGAATCCCACCAACTGGCAATTCTGCGAACAGCTCGTGGCCCAACTCGTGAAGCAACCCGGTGACGAGATTCCACGGCTCACCGCGAAGGAGCAGAGCGAGATCAGCCATGCGGTGCGGACGGTGATGAGTGAGACAGTCTCACCGGACCTGCGTTGTCTATCCCTCCTTCGCCAAAACTTACCGGCCACCGGCGACCAGAGTGTGCGGGCACGGTTGAAGCGATGGACCCGCGGTCACGCGCTGGGCTGGGCCTTCGACAATCCACAAGATTCCCACGAGATCAGCGGCGCACGACTATTCGGGTACGACTATACGGACTTTCTGGACGATCCCGAGGTTCGCACCCCGATTATGGCCTATCTGCTGCATCTCACCGAACGGCTGATCACGGGTGAGCCCTTCATCTATGTCATGGAGGAATTCTGGAAGCCGCTGCAAGACCCGCTGTTCGCGGACTTCGCCTTCAACAAGCAAAAGACCATCCGCAAGCAATCCGGCCTCGGCGTCTTTGTGACGCAATCGCCCTCCGACGTACTGCGACACCCGATCGGGAAAACGATGGTCGAACAGAGCGTGACTCAGATCTTCCTGCCCAATCCACGCGCCGATCATGACGACTATGTGCAGGGGTTCAAAGTGACGGAGGCGGAATTTCACATCATCAAGAATCTCGGGGAAGCGAGCCGTCTGTTTCTGGTGAAGCAGGGCCACAGCTCGGCGATCGTGCAATTCGACCTGAGTGGGATGACGGATCTCTTGAATGTCCTCTCCGGCACGACGGACAACGTGACGTTGCTGGACCAGATCCGAGCCGAAGTTGGCGACGATCCCACAGACTGGCTCTCCCTATTCCATGCACGCATCGCGGCGCGTAAACGTCTACGGCAGGAGAACGGAAAAGGAGTCGCATAGAGCAACCCATGGGGATGGCGACCTACATCGAACAGTCGGTGAACAACGCGTTGAACCACTATGTCGCGACCAGCAGCGATGCCGTCATCGGAGTGCTCACACCGGCTGCCGTGACAGCCGTGACGCTCTATGTGATGTGGACCGGCTTTCAAGTCATGCGCGGCGACGTGCAGGAGCCGGTCACGGCACTCGTCTGGCGCTGGTTTCGCGTCGCGCTCATCACCGGGCTGACGTTGAACGGCCCACAGTATCGGAGTCTCGTGAAGGAAGGATTGGACGGGATTCAAGAGGCCTTTGCTTCGGCCTTCGGCGGAGTCCTCTCGATGGGAGGCACCATTGACCAGATGGCGGACCCCTTCACGACGCTCATGGAAACCCTCTTCACCGAAGCGAGTTCTGGATTGGTCCCGCAATTCTCACTCTTCATCGCGGGAGGGATCTGTGCCACGGCTTCCATCGTGATGGCCTTCGTTGCGATGGGGATCTTTCTCGTCGCAAAAGTCAGTCTCGCCCTGCTGCTCACGGTCGGACCCGCCTTCATCTTCTGCGCGATGTTTCCCGTGACGCAGCGCTATGCGGAGAATTGGCTCTCCAGCGCGCTGGTCGCGGTCTTCACCAATATCCTCATCATGGCGGTCATTACATTTCTCGCAAGCCTGCTGCGGAATGCCTGTCTGCATGTCTTGCAAGCCTATTCAACCACCTCGATCTTGGCAGATGTCGTCGGCCTGCTATTCCTCTCCATCACCGCCGCCTATGTCTTGCTCCATGTCGCGTCACTGGGGGCAAGTTTGGCCGGAGGCCTTTCGTTGGGGAACCCAGGCGGAGATGCCGCCAGGAGTGGAATGTTGCTCCTGCACAGCGTCACGTCCGGTCTGAGTCGGTTTGTCCCATTGGCCCTGGCCTCCACCGGCGGATCCCTGAGTGGACCACGAACCGGGGCGGCCCGTGCCCTGGTGAGCGCGCTGCCTGCCGGGAATCCCCAACCAGGGAGCGACCTCTATCAACGGACCTCAATGGAGCGGTTACGCAATAGCGTCTCGCGAAAGGAGTAAAGCATGTCACACATAAAACGCGCGTTGATCGCGATGGCAATCATCGTGATGACCGTCGTGAGTCCAATGTCGAAACTCCAAGCCGGAGGCATTCCCGTCATCGACACGGCCAATCTCGTGCAATCCATCGTGCAGGCTCTTGCCTGGATCCAACAATTCCAACAGATGCAGCAGCAGATCCTCCAAGCAGAGCAACAAATCAATGCGATCGTGGGCTCACGTAACATGGGCAGTCTCATGAACAACCTGACACTCGCCGGGGTCGTCCCCTCCGACGTCAATGCCGTGTACCACGCCATCCGGTCCGGCGGGGTCCAGGGCATGACCGCAGCGGCCCAGATCATCCGTCACAATCGCATGATCTACAACTGCGAGGGCAAAACCGGCGATGCCTTGCGGATCTGTCAAAACATGTTGAACCAGACGCCGCAAAGTCAGGCCTACTACGCGAACACCTATCAGATGCTACTCGGCCGGATGCAGCAGATTCGGGCCTTGACGACCCGCATCAATCAGACCGAGGACGAAAAAGGGATTCTGGAACTCAATGGCCGGATCGCCGCGGAGCAGGCTCAGGTGAGCAACGACACAAATCGAATTCTGACGATGAAATCGATGATCGAGGCGGAAGAAAAAGCGGCGCAACAGGAACAGCAGGAACGCGTCCTGAAGATGTTGGCCCCCGGTACCGCTCGGACATTCAACCACATGGCTCCCTGGACGCCGTAGTTTTGCGCATCAGACAGAGGACAGGAACATGGAAACGATGACGGAGAAGCAGACGGATCCCTCACTCGTAAGCGCGGGCGAAGAACCGCAATTCTACGATCAAGGCCGGGACTGGGATACCGATTGGCGGCTGAGGCTGGAGGCGTCAGAACGAAAGGCCTGGTGGGTCGCTGGCACCGCCTGCGTCTTGGCGGTGATCTTGGGGATCGGCATCGCCTGTCTGGCTCCGTTCAAGACCACCGTGCCCTATGTCTTCGCGATCGATCGCGCCACCGGCAACGTGGAGCTGGTAAGCGCGGCGGATGATCGGACCGTGCTGGGCTATCAGGAATTACTCGATAAACATTGGACGCAAAAATACGTGATCGCACGAGAATCTTACTCGTACCGGTTGCTCCAAGCCGACTATGACCAGGTCTTGGCCATGAGTACGGATGAGATCGGTCGCGACTACGCGAGCCTCTTTGACGGGGTCCACGCCCGCGATAAGCAGTTGGGGACCGGCATCGAATGGCGCGTGAACGTGCTGAGCGTGACCGTTCAGAGCGATGCGGTTGGACCAAAGGCCACGGTGCGGTTCGAGAAGCAGGTGAAGCGGACTGACGCGCACAGCCTGGAGCCCCCGCAGTATTTCATCGCGACGGTCTCCTACGAGTACCGCCACACGATGAAGGGCCAGGAAAAGGATCTGATCCAGAACCCGCTCGGCTACAAAGTGACCGGCTATCGGGTGGACGCGGAAATCGGGACGATCACGCCACCGACGTCGGTCCTGTCGATGGTCGAAAAGAAATAGGGAGGCTATCGTCATGCACGGCATGAAGCAACACCGAGGGTCGATCACCATATGGCTCACCGTCGCCCTCCTCTGTTCCGGAGCCTCATCGCAGGCGGCGGAGGTCCCGGCGCCGGGCGACAGAGATCAACGAGTCCGGTACGTGACCTATCAGAAGGACGACGTGACCAAAGTCACAGTCCGCCGTGGAGTCGTCACACGCATTGTGCTGGGAGACGATGAACACATCGTCATCGCCGGCAGCGGCTTTCTCGCGGACTGTGCGAAGCAAGAAGCGGAATGGTGCGTCAGGGCCGATGTCGGGACCAATCAGGTCTGGGTGAAGCCCAAGGACCAGGCGACGCACAACAATCTCGAAATTCGCACGGACAAGCGGGACTACAGTCTGGAGTTCACCGTCGTGGGAGACCATCGCATCGGACGGAAGCAGAACGCCGGAACAGGACATCGGGGAAACGATGAGCCGATGTACCGCGTGATCTTCCGGCATCCACTGCTCCCGGCAAACCCGGCTGCGCTGACGGCAATCCAAGCCTCGGCTCATCGCGTAAAACAAGCTCGCGACAAGGCCGACGTCCTCCACGAGCGGTTGGAGTCCTTTACACCCGAACCGCGCAATTGGTCCTATTTGATGGAGGTGCTTCCGGGAGGAGACGATATCGCACCCGCCCTCGTGTTCGATGACGGCCGCTTCACCTATTTTCTGTTCCCTCCCACCCGCGAGATCCCCGCCATCTTCTACTTCTCTCCGTTGGGTGAAGAAACCCGTATCAATTTCCACATGGAGAAGGACCTCGCCGTCGTGCAGCGGATGGGGCGGCGGTTTGTGTTGCGCTTGGGCGACGCCGTGGTCGGCATTTGGAATGATTCCTACGACAAGACCGGGGTACCGGCCAACGAAGGAACTACCGTCTCGGGCATCACCAGGACGCTACGCTGAGAAACGAACATGGAACAACCACAAGAGTCGAGCAATCGAACTGAGAAGAATGCTCCCATCGCCGATGGGATTGTGTCGGTCAACCACCAGGCGGCCAGCGGCAGGAACGAGACCGCGGCGCGTGTGGCGTTTCTGGTCGTGATGGCCATCGTGCTCGTGGTGGGACTCGTCTTCGCAGCGAACACCTATAGCGCGAAGCGGAAGGCGGAAGCCACAAACGAGGAACGGGCGGCGAAGATGGAGAACAAACCGGCCCAGGTCGGACTAAAACGGGTCTTCGAGACCGATCGCGATCCCCTGGCACCTCAACACACCACAACACTCGTGCGGTCGACCAGCCAGTCGCCTGTCGCGTCCAATGACCATACGATGCGGTCGTCCCTCGACCGAGGAATCGATGACGGAAGCCGACCCATGGCACTGGCGCCTGACCAGACACAAGGCAACCCATCACTCAGCAAACGCGGTTCCAGTCGGTTCGGTGGAGAAGTGATTTTAACGAACAACCCTGGTGCGGATATTCCCCGCACTCAACACACGGCAACCGGACCAGACGCGGCCATCTCCTTGGTACGCGAGCTCCTCAACGGCGCGAGACAGTCGGATACGATGGGGTCTGGGAGCATGCTGGGCGGACCAGCGATCCCTGTCAGCACGGCGGCAGATGCAGGAAGCTCGACGCCACCGTCGATCGGATACATGGGTGGACCCAGCGGCCCTTCGATTGGAGTGACGAGCGTCGGTCTTGCAGCGCCACCCGGTCCCGCGGCAAGTGGCGCCGGTGCGATCGGCGGACTCCTCACCCCGTCCGACACCCTGAAAGTACAGGCCGGTTTGTTGGGCGATCGGAATTTGATTCTACCCAAGGGCCGCGCGATCGACTGTGCCTTGACCGTGCGGGTGATCAACGAAGTGGCGGGCATGGCGACTTGTATCCTCAACAGCGATGTCTATAGCGACAACGGCCGCGTCGTCCTATTGGAACGGGGCTCGGAAGCAGTCGGTGAATATGCCGCGACGATGGCGCAGGGCCAGCGTCGGCTCTTCCTCCTCTGGACGAGAGTCAAAACACCAGCAGGGGTCGTGATCAATTTGAACTCCCCCGCCGCTGATGCCCTGGGCACGTCCGGGTTGGTGGGCTTCGTCGATAACCATTGGTGGGACCGTCTCGGTGCGGCATTCATGCTGTCTCTCGTGCAGGATGGAATCGGCCTGGCCACGGCGGCTCAAGCGAACGCCAGCGGCGCGCAGAGTTTGGGGATTTATCAACATTCCGCGACCACTGGCAACCGCATGGCGGAACTGATTCTCCAATCCACCATCAACATCAAACCCACGCTGTACAAAAACCAAGGCGACCGCGGGACGATCTTCGTCGCGCGGGATTTGGATTTCAGCACCGTCTATGAACTGCAGCCCCACTGACCTGCTCGCGCACGACACGATGGTGCGCGAGTTATTGCGACCCCTGCTCACGTACCTGGCCGAGCCCGGCGTAACCGAGATCGTCGTGAATCGCCCCAAGGAAGTCTACATCGAGATCGGCGCCACGTGGGAACGCCACCTCGCGCCGGACCTGACCCTCGATTTGCTCACGTCGCTCGCCACCGCGATTGCGACCTCGACGGAGCAAGCCATCGGCCCACATAAACCCATTCTCTCAGCCATGTTGCCCGACGGCGAACGGGTGCAGATCGTCCTGCCCCCGGCAGTGGAACTCGGCACCACCTCTGTCTCCATACGCCGTCCCAACGCCTGGATTAAAAGCCTCGCCGAGTATGACGCCGAAGGCGCCTTCAACCGCTACGTCTGGGCCAGGTCTGCGACGATGGATCATCGAGCCGATGAGCTCGATCCCGTTGAGCGACAGTTGGTGGACTATCTCGCCACGCGCCAATTGGGTCCGTTCATTCATGCAGCGGTGCTGGCGAAAAAGAATATCGCTGTCGTGGGAGACACAGGATCGGGCAAGACCACCCTCATGAAATCGATCTGTCAGTCGATCCCAGAACAGGAACGGCTGATCACGATTGAAGATGTGCGTGAATTGCTGCTTCCGCAACACGGGAACCGCGTGCATCTCCTCTATTCTAAGGGAGGTCAGGGGACAGCGACCGTGACACCCTCGGAGCTGATCGCCTCTACCCTACGCATGAAGCCGGACCGCGTGTTGCTGGCCGAATTACGAGGCGGGGAAGCCTTCGACTTCCTGAAACTCCTCACCACCGGACACAGTGGATCGATTACCTCGTATCACGCGGAGTCCTGCGCCCTTGCGGCGGAACGGTATGTCTTCATGTGTAAGGAGCATGAGCAGGCGGCAGCCTACGATGTGCCGACTCTGAAGCGTCTCGTGGCCTTGACCATCGATGTGATCCTTCACGTGGTCGCGCGCAATTACTATGACGAAGCGGGGCGGCCTCTTCACAAGGAACGGTACGTGGCGGAAGTCCACTATGACCCGATCGCGAAACTCGTGGCGCGATTCGGGGAAGCGACCCTGGTCAGAGCATAGGAACAGAGATGGCACGCAAGCCGATCCTCATTGCAGTGGCATTTGTCCTGTATCTCCCGCTCGGGCTCTGCGGAGCGGATGCACTCGCCGGTGCCGTCTTCACGCTCGCCAACAAACGGATGCCCGACAACCTGTCACTGACCACCTGGCCCACATCCTGGCAAACCTATGGTGAGGATCCGGTTCAACGTAAGCGACTCCAGTTGTCCGCCGCCGCCGGAGGATTCGTCTGGTTCGGGCTTCCAGTATTGATGGGACTCTCCCTGCAGCAACGACGAAAACCGCTCCATGGCGAGGCTCGGTTCGCCTCCCCCACTGAGATTCAACAGGCTGCACTCTATGGTGAGCGTGGCGTGATCGTTGGGAAAGTGGGAAAGCGGTATTTGGTCTATGGAGGCCAAGAATTTGTGTTGCTGGCGGCGCCCACCAGATCAGGTAAAGGCGTGAGCATCGTGCTCCCGAACCTGCTCCATTACGACGAGTCAGTGGTCGTCCTAGACATCAAAATGGAGAACTTCGCCTACACATCGAAGTTCCGACAGGCGCACGGCCATCACGTCTTCCTGTTCAATCCCTTCAGCACAGACGGCCAGACCCATCGTTGGAACCCCCTGGATGCGGTCGATCGCGACCCGAATCGCCGCGTGGGCGAAATCCAAGCCATCGGTCAGGTGCTCTATCCAACGGAACAGATCAAAGATGCCTTTTGGAACGAGTCCGCCCGCAACCTCTTTCTCGGCCTGACCCTCTCTATCATGGAGACTCCATCCTTACCCTGCAGTCTCGGGGAAGTGCTCCGCCAGGCCTCCGGCAAGGGACAGCCCATCAAGGACTACTTGCAAGACCTCATCAGCAGCAGGGCCAAGAGCGACACCCCGCTGAGCGACGTCTGTACGGCGGCCCTGCACCGGTTCTGTGCAACCAGCGAGAATACGATGGCGAGCATTCTCGCGACCCTGACGGCCCCGCTGACGATCTTCAGTAATCCCATCGTCGATGCAGCCACGAGTGCGACGGACTTCGACCTGACACAGGTGCGAGCCAAGCGGATGTCGATCTATGTCGGCATTCCGGCCAATCGGCTCAGCGACGCGGCGCTGCTGGTCAACCTATTCTTCTCCCAACTGATTCACTACAACACCGTCGACTTGCCCGCGACGAATCCCCGCTTGAAGTACCAGTGCCTCGTGATCCTCGACGAGTTCCCGGCGATCGGACGGGTAAATATCTTGGCCAAGGCCGTCGGCTTCATGGCCGGGTACAATCTGCGTCTGCTCCCGATCATTCAGAGCTTCTCGCAACTGGAATCGGTCTATGGTGAAAAGGACGCCCGCACCTTCGTGACAAACCATGCCTGCCAGATCTTGTTTGCGCCTCGCGAACAACGAGACGCGCAGTACTATTCCCAGATGCTCGGCACCTATACGGCTGAGGCGATCTCGACCGGCACGAGCCGACCAGTCGCCTGGGGGAACGGTAAACAGGCCTCGTCCAGCTCCACCCGCTCGGAACAGGCACGGCCTCTGCTGCTGCCACAGGAAGTGAAGGAACTCGGGGACCAACGAGCGATCATCACCCTGATGCACACGAAGCCGATCCTTTGCGACAAGGCCCGGTTCTATGCCGAGCCGGTCTTCATCAATCGGTTGAAGCGCATCAGTCCGTTCCTTGCGTCGGTCGGCAAGCGGATGCCGACCCAAGCTGAACTCGAAGAGGCGGCGTTCGTGCGCCGGGAGTTGTCCGTCGAGATTCCCAGGCTCGACCTGGATCTCCATCGGGCCAAAGTGGAACAGCGGATGCGTCCGGTACAACCGGATGAGCCGATCGACCTCACGAAGCTGGCGATGGATCTCACCAGCCTACCGTCGGTCGTGGCACGCGACCCGCCTGCCGCCGAAGAGGTGACCTCGTTGGTCGATGCCTTCTTTGCGCAACTGCAATGGACCGACAAGGCAGAAATAGGAATACGCGATGCGGAGCGGCAAGCACGCGACCTACAGCAAGACGAACGAGCGTTGATAGAAGAAGCCACGAGCCGACTGGGTGCTCGGCCACGGGTGAAACGAGACAAGGAGGAACGGGACGTATGACGACATCCATCAATAAAGCAAGACAGCAAGCACGGCTCATAACTCTGGTGATCGGCCTGGTTTGCGCCGCAACCATCTCCTGCGCGCCAAAGCCGGTGGTGCCGTCTGGTGCCAATCGTGTGCCCATCAACAGCGACGAGATGATCAGTCAGTACCGCGAGCGAGTGAAGAGCGACCAGCGTGAGAAGCAGGAGCGGAGTCTCCTCGCCAGGCAGGTAGACACGCTGACACAACAGGTCCAGGAGTTGAGTGCCGCGCTGACGCTCATGCAACTCCAACAGCAAGAACTGGCGAAGGGCACATCCCGGTCCGGCAAAACATTCACATCAGCGGCGCTCACGATCAATCCCCCTTCATCAGCGTGGAACAGTCCACTGACGAGCGCTCCCGTAAGGCGTGAAGATGTTTGCCCGGCTTCGTCTGAGCAGAGCCTGTCTCGCACCGAGACGGTGCAGCGTGCAGAGGAGCGATCGACATCGGTGGGGCCAGCCTGCCGTATCGGACCATCAGCAGGGGCATCCTCCTCCCCTCCTCCCCGAATGCACGACGCGCAGAGCGACTCGTGGAAGCCACGCGTCATTGCATTGAGTGAACGGGAACAGGTCGAACTGCGTCGCCACAGCGTGATCTTCCGCGTCTCCCAACGGACAGGCCGCTCTGCATTTCGTCCGAGCACCACCCTGCAAGCCCATCTGAAACAAGCCATGAAGCTCGGGCACTGTCTCCAAGTCCGTGGCTATACGGACGGCGACAAGGATCGGTGGATCGAACGTGAAACGGCCACGCAGCGGGCGCAGAAGGCCCGCGCCTATCTGATCGCCCAAGGCTATGACCCGAACCACATCGAGATCACCGCCATTTCGATCGGGGAACATGTCGCGGACAACGCAACCAAGCAAGGGCGGGCAACGAATCGACGGGTCGAGATTGAGGTGAAAGAACACAATCCGGCATCCATCTGGCCGCAGTGGTACGGATAGCCGTAAGGAGGGCACCGCGATGAATGAAATCGAGATCCATGAGGAACCAGAGCGCAAGCGGACGAACACACAGAAGTCGACACATCGGGACCAGACCGACGACAACGAGCAGCCGAGCCTCAACCAGCGCCGTGACGCAGCCGACTCGTTGCGGAAGCGGTTCCTCGAAGCGAGCGGACAGTTTTACTACCGGACGGCCCCTGGTGAACCCACGAAAGTGGCGTTTACCGACCAAGGGAAGCGCTTGATCACGGAACATGACGATCCCAGCGTCATTCACGGGATGGTGCTGAGGGCGCAAGAAAAAGGGTGGACCGTGATTCGGGTCAACGGGACTAACGAGTTTAAGACCGAAGCCTGGGTGCAAGCGACGATCGCCGGACTCGAGGTCGAGGGCTACACCCCCCGTGGGATCGATCTGGCGCAGCGGGAAGATCGACGTGACCAGCGCCCGGCTCGCCGTCCAGCTTCGAAACACCATGAGGATCCAGAGACTTCAAAGCAAGAAGCCCGTACTCCTTCTGATCGATCGGAGAAGACCATGAGCGATGGTCAACAGGTCGCGCTGGCAGCACTTGAAACCATTCTGAAGTCACGTGGGGATTCCCCGAACATCATCGCTGCGGCCCTCAAGGAAGCGAGGGCTCGCTTGCAGGGTGAACGAGTCGTGGTAGGCACCGTCGTGGACCACGGCATCGACCACTATGAGCATGATGCCCAGAAGGACAAGAGCTATTTCGTGAAGGTGGCGACAGACCGTGGTGAACGAGAGATCTGGGGTGTCGACCTGAGCCGCGCCTGTGAACAAGGGAAGGTCCAACGGGGTGATGCAGTGGCGCTGGTACAACAGACGCACGAGCGTGTAACTGTGACGGTTCCACTGCGGGATGAGTCTGGCGCATCAATCGGCGCCACTTCGCAACCAGCGACTCGCAATCGCTGGGAGATCATCAAGCTGGATTCCTTCTCAGTCCGAGAGCAGCACCAGTTGAAGGAGGCGGCACTAGTCAGCACCCAGGAACCGGTGGTGCCTCGGTTCGATCACATGGCGGCGCGGCCCGATCGCGCGCCGAACGTGACCAGAAGCCCTGTCTTGGAGCGGACGCGAGGGGGCCGGTGACTCATGACGTTGAGAATAGGTCACCAAGTTGTATGGAGGTGAGCCCATGAAGTGGTGGAAGAGACGCGACTGGATCCTGATCCTTGTGGGAGTGGGCCTTCTCGTCATGGCCCCTAGTACGCGGGCACAAACGGCGCCGAAACCATCCTTCTTGGAAGGCGACACCAGGCTGGCCTGTGAATGTCTGCTCTGCCTAACAGCAGGCCCACAGGCGCCGAAAGAATGCCAAGCCGCGCTCACAAAGTACTACTTGATCCAGGGAACGAGTCCGTTCCAAACCCTGGTGAAGCGGCGCAACTTTTTACAGCTCTGTCCGAAGAAATAGACTGGCCAGAGCAGGTCTGGCTGGAGCGAGAGCACGGTTGCCAGGCCGGCTGATGGTGCTACCTTTAACCTGGTACGGCGGCTCCAGACGCAGTGCCAGGGAATAACCCTCTTCCAGATCAAGTTTCCGTCCCATGCTATCCTCTTTGTTCGCCAAACCTACACATTTATTTACTAATGACTATTAATTCATTATTACTACCTCATTAGTATTACACTCTTTACCCCCATCTTACGTAGAACCACTCCTCCCTCAAGGGAATGGTCTCAAAACCTGTTTTTCCTCATAAGTACCAAGGCGGCACGCGCTTCCCACTCCTCCTGTCTGACAAGGGCACGGAGTAGAGGGGGCGCTCGTGTGGAGCTAGGATTCGCGAGTCAACATGTATCGGCGGAAAGGAAGGACGCACCATTATGCAGAAAGATCGATTGGCGACACTCACGATGGACATTGTTGTCAACCATCCGACCAAGCGCATGGCCCTCGATGCGGTCTGCTCGAGGCTCAGTCCCTGGGCACAGGCCGAGTGGGACCGGGCCCGTGATGGCGTGTCGATCAACAACCGAGCAGCACGGCTCGGCCACTCGGTTCGCGAGCAGCGTCGCTGCGACGAGAGTTTGATCGAACATATCTTCGCCGCCCTCGATGGACACACTTTCGTCGTCCTCGACGCCACCTATTGCTTCATGACACAACGGATGCTGGACCGGAGGACGGGACGGCGCATTCCGCCTGACGCGGTACGGCGCTTTTCGTCACAACCCATCTCCAGTCTGCTTCTTAATGCCCGTGCGCACCAAGATTTGAAACAACGGGGAGTTCACACGATCGGCGACCTCCTGCCCCATGCCTATGAATGGTTATCGCCGAAGCGCTTAGCACCGGGCAAACCGGTGATGAACGTGCGGCTATCAGTCCGACGTTGTCTGCGTATCTTGGGCGTGGAGATTGTCTTTCCCGAAATCAGACAGCGGGCGATCTATTGCCCCTGCTGTGCGCACACCGAGACGGATGTGATGAAGATCGTGGCATTGGCAGGGGTGTGAGCTGAGTGAAGAGGGATGCTCCTGTCGGCAGGATTTGAATGACAGACCCAGTGTACAGAATGAGGTCGTTCTGAATGACACCGGCACGGTCGTCGCGCTGCCGAGAAGCTGAGTCAGTTTCTTCGCAAACGCCTGAGGACTGTTCATTGTTCTTTTCCTTTGTTGAGATGACGGAAGCCCCCGGCGCGTGAGAGGAGGAGGCCACGCATCAACGGAAAAGGAGCAGGGAAGGACGCCGCCACCCAGCGGGCCGGAGGGCGCGAGGCGAAGGAATGACCGTGGAAGAACGACGCTCAAGACAGCGGCTCACGGGCATGATCGACGCAGCCCGCAGGTAGAAAGCGGGGGTGGGGGCGGCGACGGACATGCACAGGCAACAGATATCACGTCGGCACGCATGTGGCGGGAGAAGATCAACTACAGAGCAAATGGAAAAGCCAAGCACCGAAGGGCCAGGATGTCTGGCGGCAGGGGGAGGTCATGTATTTCAAAGTCAGGATCTGGAAGCGGTGCCAGACTTCGGAATGGCAATTACGGGAGGATACCTCGTCATTATAGCCCGTCTTAGGGATATGTTCTTTAGTTACCGGACGAGAAAGACCTAAATCAGGCGGTTACAACTTGGACCACGCTACAGCCACTGCCAACCGGAGTAACCTCCACCTTTACTGCGATTCGTTCCTTCATCTCCTCGACATGGCTAATAACACCGACTTGCCGACCTGTTGCTTGAAGTTGTTCTAGGACAGAGACGGCCATCGCGAGACTATTGCTATCTAGTGCACCGAATCCTTCGTCAATAAACAAGCTTTCAACCTTAATCCCGCGATTGGACGACATGCTGGCGAGTCCGAGTGCTAGAGAAAGGCTAACCAGAAATCTTTCACCACCCGAAAGGTTATGAACACCGCGAACCTCATCGGCCATGTTGCGATCGATGACCTGTAATACAAGATCGCTGCCCGGTGCTCGTTGTAGCTCATATCGAGGGTGTAAATTGTTCAGATGTCGGTTTGCCAAATGAATGAGATGATTTAATGTCAGAGATTGAGCGAATCGCCGAAACTTGGTGCCGTCAGCTGAACCGATGAGATCGTCAAGCTGTCCCCATACACGTGCCTGCTGTTGTCGCACATGAAGAGCGGCTTTGATTTTCCCTGTTCTTGAACGCGCTTGGTCGTCACCCAGGAGAACTGAGCTTGCTTCCACATATGCCTCTGATGCCTTGCTATGCTGCGCCTCTATCTCCTTGAGGGCCGTAGCGATTTCTTCTCGAGTTTGTGTCGGGTGATCAGTGGCTTCGTGCTCCTTAGCAGACTGCTGTCTCTCAAGGAGAGTTGCCCTTGCTGCCGCGACGGCTTCTCGAAGGGTATCGAGACGAACCTGTTCCGCTACAACCCATGCCTCACCTTTGGTGATTGCGGATTCGGCTTGCGACCTACTAATGTTATTGACCAGGAGTTTTCCTGTGAGCAAAGCCTCTGCCGATTCATGGTCGAATCTTGCTGCCTCAGCGGTCTTACGAGCGGCAAGGGCATTTGACGACATCCCTGCAGCAACCTGCTCAGCCATGGACTTCTTGTGCTCGGCTTCGTTCCAGAGTTTTTCTGTGGCTTCCCACCGCTTTCTGTATTCAGTCCGAACCTCTCCGACGGGCCGTCCTTTGATGACCAGGATGCGCTCGTTATTGTGTCCGACGAGCTCATCTTTCTTGTCTGCATATCGTTTCTGGGTTTCCTCGATGGCGGTCTCCAGCCCCTTGAGCGTTGCCCGCTTTCCCTCCAGATCTGCTTCAAAGCGGGAAATATCGGCAGCAGTCATCTCATGCCGTCTACGACATTTATGCCAGTCGTTGACAAGATTGCTGCAGATCTCTACGAATGGTTCACTGGTGCTGGTAATTTGATTCTGCCAGTTAGGAAACACCGAGGCGAGCGCCGTGTCGAGACGGGAATAGAGGGAGGCTAGATTCTGCTTCGTTCCTTGAAGAGTCGCTTGGAGCATCCCCGCCTTACTGACTTCGTCATGTTCTTCATCCGTGAGCTTCACAATGTCTGCATTCGAGGTTAATAGGCGAGCGCGAACGTTCTCGCGATCATCGGAGACTGTTCGGATTTGGGCTTCAGCGTCGGACGCACGCTTAATGGTCTCCCTGGCATCACTCAGTAGCTTCTCCACTGTCCCTCGAACGGAGTTGATGACTGCTACACTTTGTTCGCCAATGGCATCCTCGGGGAAGGTCGGGACGGAAACTCCAATCTCGCCACAATAGGTCGATGCAAAAGCAACTGATGCCTGCCATTTGTTGAGTGCAACCTGCAATTCTTTCTCTTGAGTCGATCTCCGTTGCAGGACACCTTGTAGTGCATCCTTTGCCGCAGCAATCTGTGTCTCTGAGCGGGTACGGTTAGCCTGAGCGGATGACACCCGCGCTTCCAACTTGGCGACGCGACTGTGATCAGCCAGTACTCGAGCCTTAAGGAGTCGATCAACGTCGGCGACGGGGTGTTCCGTTGCTCCGCAGACTGGACATGGTTGTCCCTCTTCCAGTTTGAGTCGAAGATGCTCTGCTGCCTCCGTTCCCGCCGCTTCGGAAAGAGCTAGGCTGCGCCGGGCTTCTTCCATACGTGCAAGGTCCGTGGGTAACTCGGCATCTATCTGAGTCATGACCCCGGAAGCGCGATGGATGAGAGTTTCTTGTTTGGCTACCTCCTCGTTTGCCGTAATGATTGCCCCATGGGCCTTCCGGGCATCTTCTGAAGCGTGCTGCGCATTATCTAGCGCAGCCTGAACCCGCATAAGCTTATCGCGTCTGGCTTCAACCGCAGAGGCATCGATTGCGCCAGCAATTTGTCGGAGGGTGGCAATCTGCTCGTCTAGTTTACGGTCTTGTTCCTGGAGGGCCGCGACCACACTTTCCTTTTCCCGGCGGGATGTTCTGGCAACTTCCACACCGAGAGCAAGCTGCTGAATCATTGAGTCGGTTGATGTAATGTCAGATGTCAGAGTGAGCCGCTCGGATAGATCCCTCTCGACATCTTTCATTCGCACCGAAAGTGCCTCGACTGCTTTGTGATCTTCGAGCCAACGACCATCATTTTCACGCTGGTCTCTTGTCGCCTTGAGTGTACGCTCGACCTCTGTAACGGCATCGTGCGCGGCGTCTTTCTCCTTGGAGGTCTTTCCTAGGAGGTCTGCTAGATCTGCCAAATCAACCTTGGCTAATTCAATCAGGGCGTCGAGCCGTTGCGCTTTATCGAGCTCAGGCCCGATCGCATCATAGGCGGCGCGTTCTTTGTCACGTTCACCCTTGGCAGCGTTGCTCGCCGAAACTGCTGTATCACGCTCCTCTAGAGCTTTACGTTCACCTTCCTGTGCCTCGGCGAATGCTTTCCCCGCGTCTGCCAGCCGACTTCCGGTGGCCACTGCTGTCTCGATCTCTGCACGCAGGGCAAATGCCTTCTTTGCCATAGCGAGGTTGGCCCGGTCACTTTCGGCATTTTGATCTAACGCCAAGGCTTGCGTCAGCGCCGCATTCCCCTCCACAGCACGTGTGTCGAGTCGAGATTTAACCTCGTGCCAATCCTCCCATTTCCTGAGAGTGACTCGTGCTGTCTCGATGCGGTCTTGTTGGGTCTTAGCTTCCTGGAGACGTACCTCTGCCGCAGTTCTTGCCTCATTTCCAAGTGGCTGATGCTCACCGAGCTGGGTTTCAAGGTCTCGTAGCGCTTCCCGCTCCTGTTTGGCTCGGGCGAATGCGGCCCGCGAGATATCAGAGTAAATCTGCGTCCCTGTGATCTTTTCGAGGAGTTCAGCTCTGTCTTTTGAGCCGGCCTTTATGAAAGTGTCAAAGTCGCCCTGGGCAAGAAGGACTGATCGTCGAAATTGATCGAAGCTGAGCCCGATTCGCTTTTGAATCTGCTGAAGCGTATCGGTTTTCTTGTCACCGATAATTGCGCCGGACTTGATCTCCGTGAGCGTGATCTTCTGACCCTGAAGTTTCCCATTGGCTTTGCCCCGCGCACGATTCACTTCCCAGCGAGATCGGTACCGTTGTCCATCCTGTGCGACAAAGTCTACCTCCGCATAGCCCACGCCGGTGCCATGACGAAGAATCCCGCGTACGTCATCATATTTGAGCTGCTGCGAGATATCGCCTTCGATCCGTCCAATTGATGCTCCACTCTCTGCTGTATCCATGCGAGGGAGCCGGTCGAACAGCGCAAGACAAAGCGCATCCAGCAGGGTTGTCTTCCCAGCGCCGGTTGGCCCAGTAATCACGAAGATGCCGGAGCTGCGGATTGGCTCCGCCTCGAAGTCGACTTCGAATGGGTCGGAGAGGCTGGCAAGGTTTTCGCCTCGGATCGCAAGGATTCTCATGTCACGCCTGTCTGATCGTTCTCTGGCGATGAGATGCCCGTCAGCACTTCGTCAAAGGCCCTCATAAGCTCTGCCGCCGGCTCAACTCCGTATTCCTCAACATGTCGACGAGCGAAGACGTGGGCGGGCTCCAGCGCGTCGAGCTCTGTATCTCCTTCCACGTTGTCAGCCAATGTGCCTCCCTGTCCTTCGGTCTGGCGAATGATGCGGGTGAGTCGGACAGGCTTCCCCTCCAAGGCCGCTTCGATACGTGACCGAAGCTCTGGCTCAGCTCCATCGAGCCGAACCGCGACCTCAAGGAATGGTCGACGATCCTGCCCAGGATCGTCGATCTTAAGATTGCGTAATTCCGCCTCTACTTGGTCGAGTGGCTCTGCGCCAACTTCCGGAACCCGAAGGAAGGCGACGGGTCTCGGGGTCCGCACCAAATCTATTGTGAGACCAGCCGTCGTATCGAAATCGATCACGACGATACTGTGTTGATAGTCCCTCTCCGCGACCGACATCGGGAAAGGCGATCCGGCATAGCGGATGATAGTGTGACCTGAGATAGACTGTGGTTTGTGGAGATGGCCTAACGCTACATAGGAGACACTTGATGGGAAAAGATCAGAGGAAACCGCCTCCTCGCCTCCTATGACGATTCGCCGTTCGCTCAGTTCCGATACTACTCCCCCGCTCATGTGTAAGTGGCCTGTGACGATTAACGGGAGGCCTTCATGCATGACGTGCCCAGCCTCAATAACTTGCTGGTAGAGAGCGTGAAGGGGGCGTTCGCTACTGGCTACCACGGGAAGATCTCCTGGGCGTAGGTAGGGGACAGCAGCGCACACAGCTCGGGGAGTTCCGGTCACGTCCCGTAGTTCGATCAGTGTCTGCCCTACAACCGGCTGACCATTGTGCCGAGGCATTCCCCCGATGAAATGGACTCGGCTAGTATCGAGAAGGTGTTTCGGTAGCTCAAGTCGTGCAGCTGAGTCATGATTGCCGCCGATGAGCACTATTTGAAGGTGTGGACTTTCGGTTATTAATCGCCGTAAGAATCGATAGAGGCGCTGTTGAGCGGGGATAGGTGGATTGACCGTGTCGTAAACGTCACCTGTGATGATGAGTGCGTCAGCCTTTTGTTCGATCAGTTGGTTGGCTAGCCAGTCGAGAAACGAGTCATGTTCGACGCGACGGTCGAAACCATGCAGCTCCTGGCCAAGATGCCAATCGGAAGTGTGGATGACCCGCATATGGTTTCTTCTCAGTCGGCCATTTCCCTGGAAACAGGGTTGTCACTGAACACTGACGGCTGGATTCAAAATCTCATTACACAGGCGTTCGAGACTCGGCGACCTTTTGCCTGACTCCCACGCTCGGGTAAGACAGAACCCGATATGCAGTGTATTTTTCCGAAGTCCCCCAGCATGGCCGTACTGCTTGTCAGCTTCTGCCTGAAAGGCACTCCAATCAGCTGCACCAATTTCCGCTCTAACAAGTGAGCCAATATTTGATCGCCACATGACAAACCCAGGGCCCCACACGCTGGTTGTGGGTAATGGGTTTTCGTTTGCCTTGCCTAGAAGCGCAAGCAGGGCTTTGTTATCTTTCTCATGTTTTGCCCTCTTGCCTGGATCTTGCTCATCGGCATCTGAATCAAAGACAACGAAGGTTGGAGTGCCGATCCGCTTGGCAATCACCACTGGGCGTAACATCTCACTTTTCCCATTCACGGGGACAATATGACAACCGCTGCGACGGTACTGTTCCCATGTATTGAGGAGATGAAGATAGGAACTCAGATAAGCAACATCCTCAAGGCCTTCGACCAATACGAGACGGGAGGTAAAAAACATTTCATTCAGCGAAGGCTGTAGCGCTTGGTGAATTTTTGCCAGAACGCCCTGAGGCTTGGTGGGCGGTTCTCCCGTGGCGGCCGCGACGGCATCGGCAATGTCTTTGTAGGCCATATACGTAACGGTCGAGCGCTTTGCTATGGCATCTTTTCTGACCATGCGGACATCTTCAAAGCCTTCGCCGGAGACGAATAATGGGCTATGCGTCGAAATGATAACTTGTGAGTTGGCCTTACTAAGGTCCTGGAGGACGGTGGCTAGATGTCTGGCCTGTGGCGGATGCTGGTAGAGCTCAGGTTCTTCACAGCCTAAAATAAGCCGCGGAGTGGCCGTATCATCGCTACTAGCAAGTTCGTGCAACAAAGCAAGAAGGTAGGATCGCTGAAGGCCATGCCCGAACCTGGGGAGTTCACCTTCGAAATTGCCCTCTCCTGCGATGATTCTTGCTAATGGCTCCTCGATTCGCACAGATTTATCAGGATCCTGACGCCACTCTAGCTTTAACGTGGCCTCTGGGTGTGCCCACTCGGTTAAACGGGTCTGGAGTGAATCGGAGAGTTCCTTCAAAACCTCCTGATTCTTATCGAGAAGCTGTTGATATTGTTCTTGCATTCCAGTGCGAAGGGCCTTAACGGCCTCTTCAAAATTCGTCTTTGCTCGGACAGTTCGTGCCAGTAGTTTGCCGAGGGCTGTGTCTCTGGCCTCAAGCTGTTCCGTGGCCGCATCTTTAACTGCTGGGATGTAGACCCACTGAATGTACCGGGCAAGACGGTTAGCACCCTTGGAGACCCCATAAAACTGGTCTTCGCTCGCGATCAATTCGCACTGATCGGGGTGGTCAGTTTCGTACTTGCGGAGAGCCTCGATCATGCCGTCCTTCGTACCAGCTGCAGACAGATCGCCAAAGTTCTTCTGGATCTCAGCGTAAAGCGCCTTTAGTTCAGCGACTTTCTTGTTATCACCAACGGCTCGGAAAAATTCTTTGAACCCTGACATGGCGAGCCGTTGGCCGTACTGTCTAACCTCGGCTTTTCCAGTGACATCATTGAAAGTGGCAAGTGCGGAAACGATGAGCTTCCCCTGACGATAGTAATTAGAAAAGTCCTTCTGGGCTTCAGGGCTCAAGTTTGTGAATGTGACAGTAATCTCTATTGGTTCAGCGGTATTCTTTTGATGAAAATCCTCACGATCGAGCTGACTCAGGTCAGTGCTGGAGTTCTCGGTTTCATGAAAAAAGACGTTGAGGGCACACAAGATGGTCGATTTGCCAGAACCATTTGGCCCCACTAGGCAAGTGTAATCATTGAGAGGGACAGTGACGTCAACAAATGATCGGAGATTCTTGATTCGTATTGATTCAAGTCTCATCTCTTAACCGAGCGGTTCTAACATAATAAACAAACCTAGGAAGACGAGATGCGGAGAGAAGGGCTGTTTATATAGCTTGTTTGGACCGTTTCTCATACCACCTTTTGGAGGGATACCCAAGTGTCTTATCAGTTGCTTTTGCAGAGAGGAGAAAGGAACGGGCGTCGCGCCAAGATTCGGACCTCGCACTGATGAGTATCATGATCTAGTCCAATGTGCCAATACATTTGGGCAAGTCCTGGAGCTGTTCGAGCCATACTGCCACCTATTCACGCCGCCTATGCTTGACAACTGGCTAGCAAATCGGTGATAGGAGATCCAGGGTCTAACCGTAGGTGCTACTCAAAACGGCAAGACGTCTATTGCACGCTTTTCATAAGTTATAGCCGCAATCCCTCATCTGTATTGTTGCGTTCCATAACCTTTAGGCGTACCAATTGACGCAATTCATCACCCGTAGGAGAGTTCGTGACAGCGCTTGAGCCATATGTCAGAGGTTAACCTCCAAACTCGCGTACTTCATAAAGCAGCCACTCCCCTCGAATATACTGTATATAGGGCCGGGCTTGAATGGGACTTACTAGACCCCATAGTCATAGAGAAGCGCGACGATCTTAAGTCAGAATCGCGTTGGCACGACTGTGTTAGTCCATACCAGCACCAGGTCACAAATCTCATCACGTTTTGTCGCCGCCTCCCCGTCACGTTACTCGCCGATGACGTTGGACTTGGGAAAACAATTAGTGCAGGTTTGATTGTTAGCGAACTGATTTCCCGGTCGCGCCTTTCAAAATTCCTCGTTGTCTGTCCAAAGTTATTAGGACCCCAGTGGAAAGAAGAACTCGCGTCTAAATTTGGCATCCCCTCTACGATTGCGACGGGTCGAGAGCTCATTCGTAAAGAGCCAGAAGAGCATGGCGCCGTCATAACGACCTACAACTCTGCTCGCTTGTACCTCGACGAAATTCCACGTGACCGTTTCGAAATGCTCATTCTGGACGAGGCTCATAAACTCAGAAATTTATATGGAGTTGAGTCTCCGCCACAGGTTGCTCGACGCTTCCGAGCGGCGCTCCAAGATCGCCGGTTTCGCTATGTCCTGATGTTAACCGCAACACCGATCCAAAATCGTCTCTGGGATCTTTACTCGCTCATCGATCTATTGACGGTCGCGAGGGGACATCAGAACCCATTTGGCAGCGAAGGAATGTTTGCCCGCAAATTTATCGCTGACAGCCGTGAGAAGGCGCGCCAATTGAGGCTAGAAACAAGGGAGGAATTTCGCTCCATTATTTATGGCTACATGTCTCGCATTCGGCGCGCGGATGCCAAACTGTACTTCCCCGACCGCAAAGTACAGATGCATAAGGTTGAACCGACCCCGGCCGAGCTCGAACTCATTCGAACGATTGCTAAGCCAATCCAGAAGCTAAATCGGCTGGCGCAAATTTCGATATTGCAGGCACTCACGAGCAGCCCTGAAGCCCTTAAGACCCAACTAGAGAACATGGCTCGAAATGGCACTGTTCCGCTTGAGCTTGCACAGACGGTTAGCACGCTCGTCACGCAAATGCCATTGACCGCAAAACTTCTAGGCTTGGGGGCATTAATTGACAGACTGAAAGGTGAAAATCCAGAGCGATGGCGACTTGTTGTTTTCACAGGGCGGCGCGAGACTCAAACGACGATTCAAACCTTTTTGGAAAAGCATGGCTTAAAGGTCGGAGTTATCAATGGGTCTTCTGGGCCACGTAACCAAGAGACACTTGCCGGGTTTCGGAAAACGCCCCCGGATTGCCACGTAATTGTGTCGACCGAAGCAGGCTCCGAAGGCATCAACCTTCAGGTCGCGAACGTGTTGGTCAATTATGACCTTCCCTGGAATCCCATGATCGTGGAGCAACGGATCGGCCGAATCCAGCGTCTCGCCTCTGACCATGCCAGCGTTGCCATCTTCAACATTATCCTGAGCGGAACATTTGAAGAGTTCATTGTTGGGCGGCTCATGGAGAAACTTCAGTTAGCTTCGCATGCGATTGGAGATATTGAGGCTCTCCTTGAGGCCGTTGGTATTGACGAGGGAGATGAGGAAGGCCCTACTGGCTTCGATGAGAAAATTCGCCAACTCGTACTTGCTGCCCTTGCAGGAAAAGATTTTGAGCACGCGACTCGTCAGGCCGAACAAAGTATTGAGGAGGCAAAACAGACCTTGACGCAGGAGGAAGAAAACATCAATTCACTCCTCGGTGGAATGGATGGTGCCGCTTACGCCGGTCCACGAGCCCCGAGGCTACCAGCGGTCAACCGGTCGATGGAGCCCCGTGATTTCACGGTCTCGGCTTTTCGGGTCCTTGGTGCACACGTCACTGAGCTCGAAAATGGGATGGTCCTTGTTGAAGAGAATCGCGGCCGCCAGTACATCTCCTTTAGCGATCAGTCCAACAAAGAGATGAGAAGCGTCCTATACGAACCGGGGACAGGTCCATTCCTCGACCTTGTTCATCGAGTCGTAGGCTCTGCGATGTACAATCTAGACGACCTTGATAAACAACCTGCCATGCGATGCGGCGAAATCGCTTCCGGTTGGCTTCAATCGTTCAACGCCTCGTTAACTGGCACAGATATCCAAACCGTGAGTCAATGCTTTGATGGGAATGCCTTAGTCCGGGTTCGTGCTACAGTCGCGCATGATAGTTACGAAAGGCTTGTCGACGTCAGATGTTCTGGAGCTGAACACATGACCCCCTTTGTGCGTAGAGGGTTCGAGCCAACACCACACGTAATTCAGTATCCAAGAGACATAGGACTGAATTTGGAAGGCATTGTAAGAGACGCCAAGGATGACACCGGTATTTCTGAATTTTGCCGTTTTTATCTAGAACGGCGGGACGAGGAAGTTCGAGGTGCGGGAGATGATCGGCGAAGGGCCAAAAAGCTCGAAGATGAATTTACCCCCAGGCTTGAGATGAGCCTTGTCGCCTTGGAAGGGAAAGTTTATAGGCGAGCCGAGGTACAAGTTCGTTTCAAACTGGAAGGAGAGAAGGAATATGGGGCCACAATAGTTCTCGTCCCACACGATCCGACTTTAGTAGATGCCCCTCAGCTGTTGACATGTGCCAAGAGCGGACGGAAGGCTCCATCCGTATGCTTCAAGCAATGCGAAATGTCTGGCCAATCCGTGCTTGAAGGCCTGCTCGCGCAGTCCGATCTGTCTGGTAGATACGCCTTGCCCGAGTTCATAGTTCTTTGTGCATCAACCAAGAAACGTTTACTAAAGGATGAAGTCGAAAACTCCGCGGTCACGGGTCAACCTGTCTCTAAATGGTTGCTAAAGACATCCTCTATAAGCGGGAAGCGAGCAGAGCCAGAGCATTTTGGAAAATGTGACTTTACAGGTGTAGAAGCTCTTAATTCTGAACTCGCGACCAGTGAAGCCTCAGGGAAACGATACCGGAATGACGAGCAGGGTCGATCATCTTATTCCGGAAAATCCGGCCACGTCTCAGAATTCATAGCGTGTTCGGTTACAGGACAGCGTTTACTGGCTTCCGAAGCAGAACGGTGTGAATCGACCGGCCAGCCTACACGTCCCGGTATTCTTCAAGCATGTTCGATCTCCGGCAAGAAAGTACTTCCCTCTGAGCTTGAGATTTCGGCAGTGAGCGGTCGACCGGTTTTGCATTGTTTTCTGAATACATCGCCAGTCAGTGGAAAACGTGCAGAAACACAGCATTTTGAGTGCTGTGAACTTACTGGGGCTGAGGTACTGAAAACGGAGCTGGCCATAAGCGAAGTATCGGGCAAGCGCTATAGATCAGATGAACAGCTGCGCTCTATGGTGTCTGGAAAGTCTGGGCACAAGTCTGAGTTTATATTTTGTGAGGAAACCAGACAGCCGATTCTCGTGTCGGAAGCCGAGCAATGCGCAATAACCAACGCTTACGTTAGGCCAGGAGTGCTAGAAGAATGCTCCGTTTCGAAGAAGCGGGCCCTCCCAAGAGAAATGGAGCAGTGTGCGGCAACTGGAAAGCGGGCCTTACGAAAATTCCTTATCACCAGCAGTTTGTCTAAGGCGAGAATTCTAGAACAAGTTGCTATCAGATCCGCTACTGGAAAGTTTTGCACGCCTGTTGAAGCAAAATCCTGCCTATGGAGCGGACGTAGATGTCACCCCGAAGACCTTCGCAATTGTTGGCTGACTAACCTCCCCTTGCATTCAGAGTTTGCTACATCCGGAAGACACCCTTCTCTTGAGGTACTTATCGATCTACTTGATGGCAACAGAAGAACGGAGGATGAACCTAAAAGATGGACGACAATAGCCCAAAAACTCGAAGCCGCTTTGGGCAAGTGGCGATGCCGAATAGTTGCCGCTTCACTTTCGCCAGATAAGTTGCACCTTGCAGTATGCGCTGAAGTTCGTACGCTACTTGGGCTTCAACGCAGGCATGCCGGTGCGGTCTACTCCCTTAACGACAATTCCATCGTCGGTCGAGTCGCTCTTGGTAGACGCACATCCGCAGGATGGCTGGATGACTCAAGACAAGAACTAGCGGGAATAACGTAGAGGAGCTTTCGAGATGTTCTTAACGAAGAAAGATTTCGTTGTATCCCAAAGTTGCGCAACGAAGCTCTACTATAAGAAGCTTGGCTATCCTTCCGTTATGGACGATGATCCCTATCTCGACTTTATGCCTGATGGCGGCCCTGTCGCTCGCGGGGATTATGCCAGCACTCGATGTGGAGTTGGTTCACGGAAACTGTCGCAAATTCCTACGACCTTCCGTCGAGCGAACTGAAGTTGATGCCCTGCCTATGTTGTCCCCCGCTTAACGAAGGTGGCCGAACGGTCGTTGCACACCTGGACTGATGAAAAGCGTGCTGCATGAAGTGGATACCTGTAATTTAGGCAGCGCTTTTGGCCGGCCGTACCCGAATACAAATAAGGACTCAAAACCCTATCTTTTTGGCGGGCGAGAGCGCTCTCCGCTGATCCATGCCGAGGTAGTGATGGGAATCAATCCGTTGAACCCGCCGAGCGCTCTCTTATGCCGTTCGCCCGATGGCGCGGCTTTAGTCCACGACCACGGTCCCGTCGGCGACGAGCATCCCGCCTCTTGCCTCCTTTTCCCGCCCAGCCCTAGCGACGTTTGCAGTTCGTGGCCAACATGGATGGGGGGCAAGAGACACAGCTTTACTCGAGTAGCTCATCGCTCACGGTCCTTCCCTACTTCCTTCTTGATCTCCTGAGTGCGGCCTCGAGACCCCAGATAGCTGACGAGGTCCGCTGCCAGCTGCCGATCCTCCCCACGATCCGACCGGGCTAACGCCCGCATCACCTGCTCATAATTCCGCATGACATCCTGGGCTCGCCCTTGTCGGCGCGTGATGCGCTTCATCCGCTCCAGCGTCTTCCCTTCTTTGCTGAGTTCATGCAGATGCCGAACCGTCCAGCGCTCCTGGTTCGTACGATGGAGACGACTGGTCGTGGTGGCCTCAATGCCATGTTCTCGTAACGCTTCTGCAAACCCTTCCCGCCACCGTTGCAGATCCGCCTTTCTCGGATTCAAGCGGATGCCATCAAGACCGGCGGCCTTCACCGTGAGATGCACATGTGGATGTGGGGACGGATGCGGATCCGGATCGGTTTCATACGTATGGAGCACCATCGCGTACTGAAACCCAGAAAACTCCCGCTTGGCGAAGCCCCGGGCCGCCCGTTGGACGGATAGTGGATCGGTCCGTTGCGGCATGGAGAGAACCAGATGAAAGGCGTCGCGCATGGTCGACTCCGCGCTGATCGGCATGCCGCCATCCCGCCATTCGGTCTTCAGATCAGCCACCGCCTCTTTTCCCTTGATCACTTGGCCATCTTGATCTTCGAGCTCGAGCAGCCCATCGCGCGAAATATAGGTGAGGTTGTTCGAGATGCCCTTCATGCCTTTCGGCGCCCTGACGAGTTTCACCATGACTTGCGGCGCGCTGCGGACCATCGCCTGCAGTGTCTGCCGCACATAGGTCGTCCGAGCCTGTGGCGTGCTGAGCCGTCCTCCGGGACTCACCGGCTTGGGGGAGCCAAGAGGCGTGCGCTTGCTGCGACGCGGACGTGGTGGGGTATCTCGTGACACGTTGAACAGTCGACTCCCCCACTCGTCCAGTCGCTCATCTAAATTGACGCGGGGTGAGCTCATTGGAGGTGCCAGCGCTCCACCGTCCCCCGCAAGACATCCGAGACCTTGTCGGTATGGGCGCGGATCACGCGGGAGAGTTCGGTGATGAGGTCCACTCGGAAGGCGCTCCGGTTCTCCGGGGACGTATTCAAGACTTTCGCAATCTGATTCAAGTTCCTTCCCAGAGCGAGGAGTTGTTGGT
>CAYXKP010000009.1:0-8118 GCA_964465695.1 uncultured Nitrospira sp. | reverse complement strand
TTGTTGGTTCGAGCGGGTCAATCGTTCCAGCTCCGGCTGTCCGACATGCGGTTGCCCGGTCAATTTGGTGCGGATCATCGCGACCAGCCATTTCGTTGGGAGATAGCCTTCGTATCCGGCCATCTTCTTCAAAGCGGCGAGCTCTGAGGACGTCAGATGGAGTTCCATCCGGGCCGTGGCTCGTTCTCTCCGCGGGCTGACGCGGATCCGAGATGGAGCGTGTGTCGTCTTCCCATCCATGGCCTGCCGAATGGCATTCCGCAGGGCATGGCTCGGCGTGATGCTGTGGTCCTGACACCAGGCCTGCCAGGGCGCTTTCAGTTCACCCAGATCCACCGTGACTGTAGTCGTCCGTTTGGCCCTCTGCCCCATCAGCTCACCTGTACCAGTCCAAGTCGAGACGTCCCACCCCCCTCACCGACCTGTGGCTGATTCGGGTCATCGGAGGGTCAAAGCACATGGGCACAAGAATACGATAAACCCAGAATGTAAGACAACTACGGGCAAGAGCCATATCCTGCAACCTCTTAAAATCGGTCTTACACCAACCTATACCAACACGAATCTAAGACCACAGATCAACCGTTCAGACGGTGCACTGGACGCCAGACACGGGCCCCGGATCGGCCGGTCGGTGGAGCCTCCGGCAAGCCGGGCATGCCGGCATTGCAAGTTGGCTGGTCCGGTTTCTCGCAAGTCGGGGTTCCCTCATGTGAAGCGGGTGATCTTCTTGGTATCGTGGAATACAGGGCCCAGCTATCCTTTTTCCTCTCGTTTTAGGGGACCCCCATGCGCCTGACTGGGACGAACAGTCTTCAATGCCTTTTGGCCATCTGCCTAATCAGTGCACTTGTGGCCTGTGGCAGCTTTGCCAACTGTTTCAATAGTGGGTTCGCTTCCGTCGCCTGTGGCGGCGGGTATGGCGATCGCGACTTCTCTTCTCTCCCCCAGCCTACGGCCACTTCGGCGGAAGGTCGCTGGACGGGCCTGACTCCCACAGGTCGCACCGTCACTGGCCTGGTCCTCGAGAACGGCTCGTATTGGCTGTTCTATACGGCCAGAGACAATCCCCACGTCCTGGCTGGCCTGATTCAGGGCACGGGCACCTCGCACTCCGGCTCCTTCGGGTCCCCGAACACCAGAGATTTTCATCTGGAAGACGCTGGCATTCGCGCGGGAAGGATGAGTGGCACCTATGTGCCCAAACAGAGCTTTCATGCGACGATCGTGTACTTCAATGGAGAGACAGAGCGCGTGACGAGTACCTACGATGGCGCCGCTGAGTCACCTCCAAACCTGACTCTGGTGGCCGGGACCTATGCTGGGCTCCATGCGGACCATCACACGGTCACGGTGACCTTCGATGTAGCCGGGACGCTGTCTGGTCATACATCAGATGGCTGCACCATGACTGGCACCTTGTCTCCTCGTGCCAAGGGCAATGCGTTCCTTATCTCGATGACATTCGGAGGGGGCGCCTGTCGCCAGAGAACCGAGACGCTTACTGGGGTGGCCTTGTACGAGGCTGCGACCAACCGGCTCTACAGTGCGGCGCTCAACCATGCCAGGACCACAAACTTTCTCTTTCTCGGTACGAAGGAGTAAGCCTCACTGGCTTCGCTGTGCTGTCAGGAGGTCCTGTGTTGACGGGACGTGATCTGATCACATCTTGCCAAGTCAATGGATCAACGAGATCACGGAGACAGGATCTCTCGAACTGCGGTCGGAGCAAAGAAGCCCTGATCTCGAAGCGTGGCGACCCAAGCCTGGGCAAACTCCTGCAAGTCCTGTTTCAGCGCGGGCAGGACATGAGTGCGCCTACCCGCCTCGTCATACCGATAGACGTCTTGAACGATCCCTAGGTAGTCATTCCTGAACGAAATTGGTTCGGCCGCCATGCCATCTGGAAAACTGTGGAACATGAATACCAGATCGGGATCGCGCATGAGGTCGCCGTTCTGTTCCCCATAGTGACACAGCGAGACGAGCCGATGTCCTTCTATACTTGTACCAATCTCCTCAACCGACAGTGGCATGTAACCAGGCACCGTGATGCGGACGGCCTGGACGCCGCCAAGCAGTTGATCGAGATGCGTTGCAAATTCCTGATAGTGCTTCATCATCTTGTTTCCTTTCTTTGAGCGAAGGAAGCCCCCGGCGCGAGGGCCGGAGGCTTCCATTTTGCGGTCAGCGACTCGACCGCTCGGCGACCCAGAGTTTCGCCTGTTGGGTGACGGCCACGAGGGCGTCAAGGTCTGCCAGTCCGAAGGATTCGGAATTCTTCCAAACTCCGTCCTGGCCCTTGTACGAGCGGGCCACAGTCACGTTGTAGAACGGACCGTTCATGCCCTCGTTCATCCAGATGCTCGCCTTAATGCTGCTGCATCGAAGCGTGGTGACCGGCTTGGGTTTTTTGTCGTGAGGTGCCATGGTGTTGTCTCCTTAAGTTAGAGTTGATGTGTTGGCCTCTCACGAGAGGTGGAGGCCACACAGCGACGAGAAAGGAGACAGAGAGGCCGTTGCCACCTGGCGGGCCGGCGGGCGCCAATGCGGAGGAATGACCGCGAAAGACGACGCAGGTTCCAGCGGCGCGCGGGCATGATCGACGCAGCCCGACGGTGAAAAGCCAGGGCGGCGGACGGGTGCACACAGGCACCGGAGATCAAACCACAAGCCGGCCCCCGCGTATCCCCAGCACGGCATGGCAGAGCAGATTCCCCGAACGAGGCGAGACGGTCCGATTCAGGTAGACGGAAGAGACCAAGCCTGTTCGTCAGGGTGGAAGAGATCAACGAGTCTGCTTCGAGACGGTCTTGAGCTTGTTGCAATTGTCGGCCAGCAGGCGACCGATGCACCTATGAAGATGGTCGCTGAGCGCAGTGGAAGACTGAACGGCTCTCGCGAGGCTGCTGGAGGAATACCACCATTGTCGTGAGAGAAGGAAGGTCAGAATCAGAGAAAGCCGGCGTCCGAAACGATCGGACGATCCTGGCAACTCCTAAACCAGACTGAGTTTGAAGGGACGGATGGACTGGATGGCGAGAACGTCCCGTTGATTCTGCGTGACGACGGTCCTCAGTGTGCAGCTAGTCGAAGGAGAGGTTGGTATCAAGAACGAGGCGCCGCATCTCATCGAAAGACTCTTCGCAGCTGCATGCGTCCCTTCACCCGCGTCAAGAGTTGATCGAGCCTGTGCTCCTCCACCACCAGCGCGAGGGCGCGTTCGATGGCTTCGGTTTCCGTTTTAGTACCAAACACGGTCTTCACACGCGTCAGCTTCGCTTGATCGAGTTGGAGATGTTTGTGTCGTCTCGCGGCGCGCTGCCTCATGGTCTCTCTCCCCTCGATTATGATGACTCTCTGCACTCTGGATGCTGAGGACGCACTACCGCCGCGCGCTGGCGACCTTTGGTCGTGTTGGAACAAGATGGCAGGCGTCCGCTGTCAGTTCCAATTTGCCACCGAGCACGCCGAGAAGCTTTTGCAGGGTTGGAAACGCAGGGAAATGCGCTCCGCTTTCCAAGCGAGCAATCTGCGGCTGTTTCATACCGGTAAGTTTCGCGAGCTCGGTCTGACTGAGCCCGCGTCGTTCCCGCAGCTTCGCCAGCTCCACGGCAATCCCCACTTCTTGCTCCGCCTTCGCAAGAGCCTCGGCGAACTTTGGTTCTTTCTTGATCTGTTCGTTGATGTACTGTCTATGCGTTTTCATCGTGGCTCCTTTGCTTGACCTCCTCGTATCGTTGCTCCGCGAGGGCGATGTCTCGTTCTCGCAGTTTCTGCCGTTTCTTCTGGATCGCATGCAGGATGATGAACCGCTGGCCTACGAGTGCGGCATAAAAGAACCGGTACTCCGTCCCGGACCATTCCGGACGCAGCTCCCAGAGCTTCCCCCGGATATGTGCCGCAATCGAGGCGGGAAGACGCGTGCCATCACTTTCTAGTCGACTGATATAGGCCAGACATTTGGCTCGTGCCCCATGGGACAAGGCGTCCAGAAATGCCTCTATCGGTTTATCTCCCTGCGCCGTCTCATAGTAGACTACTGTCCAGGCCATGCGGTGAAACTATAACACTTATGTTATAACTCGTCAAGGAAGGGATCGTGAGGGCGAAGGGCTTCCACGTCTTCATAATTATTCAACGTCACTGATCAACCACCTGCCTGTGACAGCGGAGAGCTGGACCGATCACGAACGGCCCCACACAGCAGACTCGCACACCGACCTCTTTTCAACACATTGTTGCGCCCCTCACCCAGGCCGGGGCGCAACAGAATGTCCCGGTTTGTGGCTACGCACGCTTGCACCCGTGACACCGTCCGCGGTGGCGCGGTTGCCACGGGCGTGCCACACCCCCTGACGGGCGACGGGTATTGTCTCGGCACGGTCGAGTCGCATCGTGCGACACGACGGTGCCAGACTTCACCTGGCACGGCGTCTCGAGACGCGGTGCCTCAGCAGACATTCGTGCGCCACTCCGCCGCTCTGCAGACCTTGGTGAGTGCCTCCCGGAACGCGGCCGGCACCAACACCGGAGTCCCTTCGCTTCTGTGGCCACCCCTACTTTTTCGGTATGGTTATAAAATCTGAACCTTCTCATAAGTGCTTGAGAGAGCAATGACTGAACAGTGAATCACTGTTAGGAAAGCGTTGAGAGACGATTCACTGACTAGGCCACATCGGCAGGGGTGCTGAGCGCTACCTAATTGGTCACTGAATGATGGAGCGTCCAGGATTTCTCCCGTTAAAGGAAGCAGCTGCCTGGGCGGGCGTTTCTGCCCGTACGGTCAAGCGTTGGCTCGCTGATGGCTTACCGTGCTATCAAGCTGGCCATAGGACCAAGGTGCTTATTCGTCCGACGGATATTGACCAGTTTTTGACCAGGCGGCAGGTCACAAAAGTCGATATCGATGCTCTGGTTGAAAATACTCTACGAGAGATGCAAGAGGCGCGGCACAGGACGGATGTAGCCTAATACCCCATCATAGGTTTATCCTTTGACCTTGTACTTCTTGAGAAGGTCACGAAGGGCTTCCTCCACGATGGCATTTGGTCGCCGTTTTTGCTGAATGGCCAGGATCTTCGTCTGCATCGCTAACCGAGAATCGATGCAGAGATTAAACTGCTCCGTGGATGAGGTATCCTATTCCATTGTTCACACCCTACTGTGCCCTGCTATGGGCGTCAATAGCGTTGTTGCAGTGCCATTAGATATAATGGTTGCATTATAGCATTACGTCGCGTGTGGATCGATGACTGAGAGTAGGAAGAAAAGATGGTGACAACATGTCAACCAATCATGCTGTAGGCAGAAACGTCTAATCCAAGGAGGATGAATTGGGAGTCAAAGTTACACAACGAACTGGAAAGTCTGGCTGGTGGGTTTCCATCATCCACAATAACAGCCGCAAGAGGAAGCGGTTCTCTGACAAGAAAGTCGCCTTAGAGTTTGCCAAGAAGATTGAGGCAAAGATCAGATGGGCCGAGGTCAATGGCAGTCCTGTAGTCTTTTCACAACCCGAACAGAACATGCCAACCCTGAAAGGGTACATGGAGAATTGGCTCAGTGCCTACGTGGATAACAACTGCAAATTCTCAACAGCCTCCGGCTATCGGCAGGTTTGTAAGAAGCACCTCTACCCTGCCCTAGGCTCTCGCCCCTTGGATCAGGTGACCAGAAAGGATGTGAAAGACTTGGTTGCCACTTGGAACAGCCAGGGACTCAAGAAACGGACAATTTTGAATATCCTGACGCCGCTGCGAGAAATGTTCAACCATGCCATTGACGATGGCACCGCTACCGCCAATCCTGTGTCCAAAGTTGGGATGATCGTGAAGGGATGTAAGGCCTCAAGCGCCCATATCGAACCGCTGACCGCAATCGAGGTCAAGGCTTTACTTGCCACCACTAAGGAGCGGTATTCGTTTCTCTATCCGCTTTTCCTTTGTGCTGTACGGACGGGCATGAGAGAGGGAGAATTGATCGGCCTCCAATGGGAAGACATTGACTTCCTGGGATCCTTCATTGAAGTCCGGCATAATGTTGTCAGGCGGCAAGAGACATCCACCAAAACCAACCGGATTCGGCGCGTAGATCTCTCTCCCCAGTTACAAGCCGAGTTGCTCAAGTTGAAAGAAAATCTTCAGCTTGAAAGCTCGATGAAGGGATACGCTTTCCCGAAATGGGTATTCTTGACGCCACATGGCAACCGTATGACGAATGAGGTCCTCAGGAAAGGCTTCTACGCCTGTCTAGAAGCGGCTGGGCTGCGTCGCGTACGATTCCATGACCTGCGGCACACCTTCGCCAGCCTGTTGATTCAACAGAATGCGAACGTAAAATATATCCAACAACAACTCGGTCACAGTAGCATCAACATCACGTTGGATGTATACTCGCATCTCTTTGAGGGAGACCATCGGCACCAGGTCCAGCGTCTGGACGATGAGCTATTGGAGACAAGTCCGAGGAGGTTAAATAACCCAGAAACCGCGCCCCAGCCGGACCCTCACCGAGAAGGGGTTCAGACGCTTACCAGCGAATCCATTGATTTTACAGCGAATCCAAGACACGGAGGGGTGACGGAGCGGCCGAACGTGCCGGTCTTGAAAACCGGAGATGGGGCAACCCATCCGCGAGTTCAAATCTCGCCCCCTCCGCCACATTTCAACAGGTTGTAAATTTGCGTAGGTGCTACTTTTCCCATCAACCATCTCTGGTGTCACCGTAAGTGGGTTGACAGACTGTCGAGTGAAGGCATCAAGTCTTCCCGCTGACCACACGTCTAATGTCCGCCCCCACTGCTGCCCCCTTTGCCACTTGATGAGCGCATCCCGCCACCAGACGATCCGGTACCATCAGTTGAACCCGTGCTACTTGACCCTGATCCCATGCTTGACACATCTCCTCCGGATGATCCTTTGCCATGATTCGGGGTGCTCCGATCGGGAGGCCTGCTAGATTCCGGGGTACCTGCCTCGCCTGCCTTCGGCTTCATGATAATGGCGCCTTCCGGCTTCATCCTTCCCGACAAGCCTTGACCTTGCTCAATGGTGCCGCTGCCATCCGGTCTTGCGCTCTCTCCGCCTTTTTCCGGCCTCGTAATCTCGGGGCCACCTTGTCCAACGGCCCCTCTCGACCCACTGACAGTGCCTACCTGGGCATAGACAGTTCCATCGGCGAAGAGGACAATCCCGCTCCCCACCAATAGATACACGCATAGGAGCCTAATGGTCCCCGTGCTCTCCATACTGATCGCCCATTAGAATGCCGAGCATCCCTGCGTCGCGAGTCGTGTCATTGGTGTGCTAAGCAAAGTCTTTTATCGACTGTCCGGCCCGTCTACTGTCCCTGTTTGGCATATTCCCTTGCGACCGTCCCGTATCCCGGACGACCTCTTCGCCTTTGTCATAATAGTCCTTCCCTCGTTTCACTGCGGTATCCCATACTTCTCGCCCTTGTTCCATTAGTTCATCCTTCGCGCGATCGGCATAATCTCGTAGCTTGCTGCGCAGCTCTGTGCCACGTTGAGGCGTAAACAGCAGCGCAATCCCGGCCCCAATGAGTCCTCCCGCGATAAACGCGGACCAGTCCATGGCGTCTTCCGTATCCTTACCGTACTGATTTACGTTGCGCATACGCTCGTCCTCCTTCAGAATTTCACAAATGGAATACGAGTGCTGATACTTAACCCGGAATTTTACAGAAGCCTCGGCAAGCTCCATACTGGGAAAAGGCATAGGGCGATTGAGTCGAAGAGTCAGCGCACAGGCCACAGCACTCAGTTCGGAGCCGCTTGACGAACGGGGAGCATTGCGAGAATGATGATGCTCTGATACTTCTTCGGCTGAGGAGACCAGCATTATGCCGACTTCTACACTCGTAAAGAACATATTCTCGCTAGGGAGCCACCACAATTACGCGGTGGCGGGTAATATCTGCAACGCATTCGTTCTCGGAGAACTGGGCTCCCGGGATGATTTCTTTCTCGTGGGTACGGAACCGCCAGACGATTCGAGCCATCCGTCAGTGACAGGTAATGTTCTCAATTCAGAGGGCAAGCTGCTGTTTCGTTTGATCGGGAATGTGCTTGCAATCAACCCCGGTCGCTGTGTCAAG
>CAYXKP010000008.1:0-49957 GCA_964465695.1 uncultured Nitrospira sp. | reverse complement strand
GAATTCCCCCAGGCGGCAGTTGGTAGATTAGACGCATGAATCTTCACGACCGCCACGTCGGTTTTTGGATCGGTGGCGACGACCTTTCCTTTGTATTGTCGGCGATCCGCCAGGATCACTTCCACATCGACGGCATCGGCGACCACATGGTTATTCGTGATGATGTAGCCGTCCGGCGTGACGATCACTCCGGAACCCTGCCCATATTGTCGGCGGGCCGGCGGTTCTTTGAACAGACCGAACGGCAAGGCTTCGTCGCTGAACGCTTGGTCGCGCACCATCACGGTCGAGGCAATGCTGACGACAGCCGGAATGACCTTATTGGCGGTAGCCTTGACTTGGCTCTGTAAATCGTGGCTGTTCGTCGCCAAGGTTTGTGGCGTGCCGGCCGATGCGGATACCGGAGCGGCTAAACTCACCACGGCTCCCCAAGTGGCGATCTGTTTCAACAGCCTGCCGGCTTTCACTGCCTCGACTCCTTTCCCAATGACCGATTCCAACTCGTCCAAATGTGTGAGCCAGACTACCACGCGGAACAAGCGGGCGCATGCATAAATCGCTATGACGTACGCAACGCCCCGCAGCCGATTGCTTGCAGACTTGGGGGTGCCTCCCCAGGCAAAATAGTACCCAGCGTCAGGGAGCGTGTAAATACTGTACCCGTCTTAGCATCAAGCAAGGACCTCCGTCTTACCGCACAAGAAAGAGCATCACCACGGCGCGTCCGCGAAGCGCGACACCCAGCGCAGATCCTAGGTTGCACAGCGTGGAGCTGTTGATTCAATTCCCCATGGCGACTCGGGAGGCCGGGCATACCGTTGTGTTACGATGATCAATGACTCTTTGATCTTATAGATGAGAGGTAGACCATGACACGTCTCGCGAGCTTCATTGCGTTTATTCTGCTGGCGATCGCTTCAGCGGTTCTTGTCTTTCCTGCACATGCCGAGGAAAGCAAGTTTGGAACTCCTAAAGGAGATGAAGGCACCAGAATTTTCAAAGCTACTGAGCATCCTCATTACAGCGGCGAGTTTCGCCTCAAGGGTGATCGGGCGTTCCTGGTGGGAAGCATGAGCGATACGACGCCATGGGACCATTTGGACTATGCGGGCAAGCGTCTCAACTCTGTAAAGGGGACGATTGAGATCGAGGTGAATGAACTCACCAATACGGGGCGGGTGGTGGCCGAATTCGTCGAAGGAACCGACCGGTATCGGATTGTCTTTGATCGCTTTGCCGAGAAAGCTCCGTTTCAGGATGGAGGCATTGCCACGAGAATCTATGAACATGGAGACTCCAACAACGGCGATCCGCTGTATCCGAAAACCTGGTTGTACCTGGGCGGCTGGGGCACCGCGACGATGTATAAAGGTGACCAGGTGCTCTACAAGGACTATGACGCGCACTTCATGGTCATGGAGCGTTCTCGCGATCCCAAAACCCATGAGGTTCGATACCCCGTGAAGCGCACCTTGCCCGGCGGCGAAACCGATCCCGCCGGCATGGAGATCGATCTGTGGGTGCGATCCAAGGAACAAAACACGAACAATTTCCCCCCATTTGAAACGTTCGTCCATCTCTGTTGGGAAGAAGTCACCTGGCGATAAGCCATGAGACCGTCCCTCCATTACAATCTTTTGACGGTTATCATGCTGGTGGCTGTACCGGCAGTTGCATGCTCATTGGAAAGCACCACCCAAGTGTGGACCTTCGACGACAATCCAGCGGGGACTTTCCCCGCAGAATTCCAGCTAGGCACCCTGTTTGATGGAAGACCCGCCGGAGAATGGAAGGTGCTCGATACTGATCGGGCCCAGAGCCCTCCTCGCGTGCTGGCGCAGCTCCTGGGAAAGGGTGCCGAGCACGCATATAAGACCGTGCTCATCAAGGGGGTCGAGGCATCCGACTTGGAGCTCCAAGTCTCACTCCTGCCGATTGAGGGCAAAGCGGACATGGGAGGCGGCCTCATCTGGCGGGCCGCCGATGATCGCAACTACTATCTGACGAGGGCCAATCCGCTGGAGCAGAATATCCGCATCTACAGGGTCGTCAAGGGCGTCCGGCAGATGCTCAAGAACTTCGACCACGTGATCGATGTCCGGCACTGGCATACCCTCCGGGTCATGGCGAAAGGATGCCGAGTCCAAGTTTTCTTTGACGGCAAGCGAGTGTTTGATGTGTGCGATGAGACGTTCGCCACCGGCCATGTCGGTCTCTGGACGAAATCCGATGCCGTCACCTATTTTGACGATCTGAAGCTGAAGATTGAGCGCTGAACTGATGCAGGCTGGTGAGAAAGGAGGACCCACAATACTGCGGTCTCGACATCTGCTGGAATCCGTTATGGCGGTCCTGGCGCTGCTGTGGGTTGATGGCTGCGCGATGCTCACTGGAATTCCCGACCTCGATACTCCTCATGGACGCGTCTATGCACAAGGCTGCGGAGCCTGTCACGGAACGTCCCATCCGAGAGGCCACGGAGTGCCGGACCCGCGCTTCCGTACCATGGCAGCCTTATAGGCCTCTAGTCGGGCAATTTCCATGTGCACCTCGAACTCGAGGCCACACCGCACAGGCCGCATGCTCAATCTCAGCCGCGCACTCTGCAACACCGAGAATCCTAGGAATCACACCCACCGACCAATCCCGATAATGTTATCAACGAAGTTCATCCCCAGAGGCTCAGCTGGGCACCGATGCAGACTCGGATGCTGGCTGCGGTGAGAGTCCTCTAGACTTAGGAGCGCAAAATGCGCACACTCAGCACGTTCACCCGATAACTTACGATACCCATTGATGAGGGCCATGTTATGGAAGTATTCGTACTCCTCGCATTGATTGTACTCAATGGTGTGTTCGCGATGTCTGAGATCGCCCTCGTGACGGCACGCCGCAGTCGTTTGGCGGGTCTGGCCGCCGAAGGTGATCGATCATCGGAGATCGCCATGCGCCTGAGTGCTGACCCTACCCAGTTTTTGTCCACGATCCAGATTGGTATCACCGCAATCGGCATCTTGAACGGCATCGTCGGTGAGGCGGCTCTTGCGGCACCGTTCGCCGTCTGGTTGGAAAGCTTCGGCATTGATCAACGGCTGAGCGAACTCGGCGCGACGGTGCTGGTGGTCGTATGCATCACCTATGTTTCCATTGTGGTGGGCGAGTTGGTGCCGAAGCGTATCAGTCAGTTCAATGCCGAGGGCATTGCTCGACATGTGGCTCGTCCCATCTCCGCGTTAGCGACCGTCTCACGCCCGTTCGTGCGCCTCCTGTCCTACTCGACCGATGGAATATTGCGATTGATCGGCATACGCGATCTCGGCCGTTCGAATGTCACCGAAGAAGACATCCATGCCTTGCTGGAAGAGGGCTCGGAATCCGGCGTGATCGAGAAACAAGAGCATGAAATGGTACGCAACGTCTTCCGCCTGGATGACCGCCAGATCGCTTCACTCATGATTCCGCGTGCCGACATCGAGTATCTGGACATCACGCAGCCCCTGGAAGCCAATCTCCGGCATGTCGCCGAATCCGACCACTCGCGCTTCCCGGTGTGCCGTGGCGGGCTCCATGACATCCTGGGGATGATTGAAACAAAGCAGCTGCTGAACCAAATGCTGACGGGCGGTGTGAGCGATCTGACGAGGCAACTCCGGCCGTGCGTCTATGTGCCTGAATCATTGACGGGGATGGAGCTGCTGCAACAGTTCCGTGCCTCGGGCACCAATATGGTGCTCGTCATCGACGAACACGCCGAAATCTTGGGCTTGGTCACCTTGCAGGATGTCCTGGAAGCGGTGACCGGCGAACTCACGCCTCGCACTGCTTCGGAGGCAAGGGCCGTGCAGCGTGAAGATGGGTCATGGCTGTTGGATGGACTGATTCCCATCACAGAGCTGAAAGACCTCCTTCATCTCGAATCCGTACCGGACGAAGACAAGGGTCGGTACCATACGCTCAGCGGCATGATGATGTGCCTGCTCGATCGCCTGCCGGAGACGGGGGATGTCGGTGAATGGGAACAGTGGCGCCTTGAAGTGGTCGATTTGGACGGGAGACGAGTCGACAAGGTCTTAGCGAGCCGCTTGCCAGAGCGGGCTGAAGCTCAAAAAATAACGTGAGGCAATCGTTGGAGGGTTGTAAGCGATGTCATAATGCTTCGCTCCATCATTATCGCCACTTCTCCTCAAAACCATGCCCGCAACCCCACCACCAATCGTAGCTGGCTGGGATCTCCGCCTTGTTGGCGCACCAGCGTGGCGGTCTCACCGAAGCTTCGGTCGAACGATAGTCCGACATACGGCGCAAATTTGCGATGAACTTCGTAGCGCAGGCGAGCCCCGAATTCGAGGTTGTTCAAACCGGTGCCGGTCGTAAATTCTTCGACCCGTTGAATCGCCAGATTGGTCTGGAAGCGGCCCTGGAGAATCAGCCGTTGTGTCAGCAAAAAATCTTTCGAGTACGACAAGCGCGCTGATACGGCGCCGCTCTGATCGATGAATAATGCCGATTCAAACTCGTAGTTGTACGGCACGATGCCTTGAAGACCGATCACTCCCAGGCCGCGGGTCACATTGCCGCCACGAAAGGACTGTGTTTCCATTCGTCCCCCGACTTGAATGTCGTAATGCTTCCACAGGAATCGGCCATAGAGCAGTTGGAAGTCCACATCATAGTCCGCTTTGAACGCGGTATCCTGCTGACCCTCGCTCTTGAACCAGAGTCTGTTGTAATCCCCTCCATACCAGCCTTCGATGTCCCATCGGTAGTCACTGTTGTTTCCGTCTCCATTAGTACGAGGCCGATACTCGAGAACGTCGACCAACGTAAACAAGCGGCGTTCGCGGTCGTTTACCGGATGGGGCCAGTCCTGTTGTGGGGCCAAGTTCGTCTGCGTCCGGCTTCTCTCTCGTAGAGGCTCGACTATCGTAGAGCCCTGTGAATCCGCGGCCACATTTCCATGCTCGGATTCCGCTGAGGCGGTCGCCACACTGAAACCTACGCTCAGCACCCACACGACCCACACTATCGCCCAGCCGCTCCGGATTGCTGAACCCACCGGCCCCATCCCCCATTCGCTACGAAGAGACTTGAACGACGCGAAACATCCCTGCCTCCATGTGCAGGAGAAGATGGCAATGAAAGGCCCATGGTCCAGGAGCGTCGGCGCTGATCAGGACCGACAAGCGTTCAGCCGGCTTGACGGCGACGGTATGCTTCCGTGGAAGGTACGCACCGGACCCGTTTTCGAGATGCATCCACATGCCGTGCAGATGAAGCGGATGCTCCATCATCGTGTCGTTCACGAAGGTGAGCCGCAGCCGTTCGCCAGAATGGAAACGAATCGGTTCCGGTGCATCCGAATACTTCTTGCCGTCGAACGACCACATATAGCGTTGCATATGGCCGGTGATGTGCAACTCGATCTCCCTCTCCGGTGCTCGTTGGTCTTCGTAGGGAATGAGACTTTTCAGGTCGGTGTAGACCAGCACGCGCCTCGGGCTCTGCTCCAATCCTCTGCCTGGTTCGTGCATCCGACTTTGCGAATATTCCGAGACCGTTTGGTTGCCGGTGCCATGGTGATCTGGGCCATGCTGAACCGGTGTAGCATCTGGAATTGGGGAATGATGTCGTGCGTCGGCTTCCTTGGCCGGCCCATGCTCCATCCCTTCACCGTGCGTCATGCCAGGACTCGGTGAATCGCCGTGAGACTGCTTCATGCCGGATTCTTTCACGGCATGGCTTGCATGGCCGTTGCCATGTTCAGTCATTCCCATGTCTTCCATGGTTCGAAGCGGACGAGCACGGCGCGCAGGGACCTCCCCTTCCATCCCTGGCCGAGGAGCAAGGGTTCCGCGAGCATAGCCGCTCCGATCCATGGTTTCGGCAAAGATCGTGAACGCCTGATCTTCGGTCGGCTGGACAATGACATCGTAGGTTTCTGCTGGTCCGAAGCGAAACTCCTCTACAGGAACCGGCTGCACATTTTGACCATCGGCTTGGACCACCGTCATGGTCAATCCGGGGATACGGACGTCATAGAAGGTCATCGCAGCGGCGTTGATGAAGCGCAATCGCACCCGTTCGCCTGGACGAAAGAGGCCGGTCCAATTGCCGGCAGGCGGCAGACCGTTCATCAGGAACGTGAAGGTGGATCCGGTGACGTCCGCAAAGTCCGTCGGGTCCATCCGCATTTGCTCCCACATCAAATAGTTCCGCAGGGCCCGCCACAGCCCCCATTTCCCCACATCGGAAACAAACTCTTCTGCATCGCGCTTCTGGAAGTTGTAGTAGCCGGAGAATTTCTTGAGGTTGTCGAACACGGCCTCCGCCGGCTCGAAGGTCCATTCAGAGAGCATCACGACATATTCCCGATCGTAGTGAAACGGCTCCGGTTCGAGCGGGTCCAGAATCATCGGGGCATACATGCCTTGTAATTCTTGGCCGCCCGAGTGGCTGTGATACCAATAGGTCCCGCTCTGCTTGATGGGAAACCGGTAGGTGAAGGTCGTCCCAGGCTGAATACCGTTGAAGCTCACACCAGGCACCCCATCCATGTGAGCGGGTAAAAGCAGTCCATGCCAGTGAATCGAAGAAATTTCTTCAAGTTGATTCGTGACGCGGAGGGTGACATCTTGCCCCTCCCTCAAACGGATATGGGGGCCCGGGATCGTCCCATTGATCGTCATGGCCGTCCCGGTTTTACCGTTCAGGGTAATGGACCGTTCACCGATGACCAAGTCGATGATTTTCCCAGTGAGCGTGGGACTGTCCGGACTTGGCCGTATAGCGGGTGGTAATGAAGGACTCGCACAGGAGAGCAGAAGCGGTTGGAGCGCTGCCAGCAGCCCCAACGCTCCCGCCCGCTTCAACAGGAGACGTCTGGATATCCCCTCGTTATGCATCGCACAGCGTGGGTATTCAGAGAGTTGTCAAAGTGCCAACCTACGGAGCCGCAACGCGTTGGCGATCACGGAGACGGAACTGAACGTCATCGCCGCGCTCGCGATCATGGGGCTCAGGAGGACTCCCACGAACGGATAAAGAATTCCGGCGGCGACCGGCACACCCAACGCATTGTAGACGAAGGCGAAGAAGAGATTTTGCCGGATGTTCCGCATGGTGCCGCGGCTCAAACGACGCGCTCGAGCAATCGCTCGTAGGTCCCCCTTCACGAGCGTGACGCCGGCGCTTTCCATCGCCACGTCCGTTCCCGTCCCCATGGCGATCCCCACCTGGGCTTGCGCCAGAGCCGGTGCATCGTTGACCCCGTCGCCGGCCATCGCCACGACGTGCCCTTCAGCCTGGAAGCGCTTGATGACCGCCGCCTTTTGCTCGGGCAGGACATCGGCCTGCACTTCGTCGATGTTGAGCCGGCGCGCCACCGCCTCGGCAGTCGTCCGATTATCTCCCGTCAACATCACGAGCCTGAGTCCTTCACGATGCAACAGATCGATGGCCTCTGGTGTAGTCGGCTTCACCGGATCGGCCACACCCAGCAACCCTGCCGGCTTGCCGTCGATCGCCGCGAACATGACGGTCTGGCCATCCTGCCTCAACGGGTCGGCCTGGGCCAATAACGGTGCGGTCTCGACGTTCAATTCATTGAGAAACAGCACTGTGCCGATGGTCACGGCATGGCCCTCGACCGTTCCTGTGACTCCCTTTCCTGTGAGCGAGCGAAAATTCAGTGTCTTCCCCGGAACGATTCCTTTGTCCCGGGCACCGGAGACAATCGCCGCCGCCAAGGGATGCTCGCTGTTTTGCTCCAGACCGGCCACCAATCGAAGCAGCTCGGCCTCGGTCACATGGGACAACGGCACCACCGTCTGTAGACGAGGCTTGCCTTCCGTCAATGTGCCTGTTTTGTCTACGACCAAGACATCGACCTTCGCCAAGGTCTCCAGGGCCTCTGCGTTCCGGATCAGCACGCCGGCCGTCGCGCCTCGCCCGGTCCCGACCATGATGGACATGGGGGTCGCGAGCCCAAGGGCACAGGGGCAGGCAATGATCAACACCGCAACCGCGTTGAGCAAGGCATAGGCCATGCGCGGCTCAGGACCATAGATCGCCCAGACCACAAAGGTCACGGCGGCAATAAGCATGACGATCGGTACAAAGTAGGCGGCAACGACGTCGGCCAATCGCTGAATCGGCGCACGGGTACGCTGCGCCTCACTGACCATTCGCACGATCTGCGCCAGCAGCGTTTCTCTGCCGACTCGCTCGGCTCGCATGATGAAGCTTCCCGTCCCATTGACGGTCGCACCGACCACTTTCTGCCCCGGCTGCTTCTCTACGGGGATCGACTCACCGGTCACCATCGATTCATCGACGGCACTCGTTCCCTCCAGCACCACGCCGTCCACGGGAATCTTTTCACCGGGTCGGACCCGTAACTGATCGCCGACCTGGACGTGCTCCAGAGGGATGTCTTCTTCATGGCCGTCGGGTCGCACAACCCGCGCGGTTTTCGGCGCCAGTCCCAACAGCCCCTTGAGGGCGCTGCTCGTTCGGCTGCGCGCCCGCAGCTCCAGTACCTGGCCCAGTAAAACCAGGGCCACAATGGCGACGGCCGGTTCAAAGTAGACGGCCAGCTCGCCGCCATGGACCCGGAAGGAATCAGGGAATAGCCCGGGGACGAATGTGGCGGCGACGCTGTACAGGTACGCGGCACCGGTGCCAAGGCCGATGAGCGTGAACATGTTGAGATGGCGATTGACGATCGACGTCCAGGCCCGTTCAAACAGAGGCCAGCCGGCCCAGAGGACGACCGGGGTCGCGAGCACGAACTGAAACCAGACCAACGCCCGCCCTGGAAAAAGTTGCTGTAGCGGTCGGCCCGGCATCATCTCGGAAATCATCAGCGCGAGAATGGGTGAGCCGAGAAGCACGCTCTGCCAGAACCGGCGCGTCATGTCGACGAGTTCCGGATTGGCTTCCTCCGCCGTCACCGTGCGCGGCTCCAACGCCATCCCGCAAATGGGGCAATTGCCTGGCTCGGCCTGTACGATCTCGGGATGCATCGGACAGGTATATTCAGTACGGGTGGTGGGCGCAGACACATCGGCCGGCTCTAACGCCATGCCACACTTAGGACAGGCTCCCGGGCCCTTTTGACTGACCTCGGGATCCATGGGACACACATAGGTGACGCTACTGTCAGCGGGGACCGGCATCGGTTTCTGCGCCCGTCGCTCAGGCGGGGTCAGGTAGTACTCGGGATCGGTACGGAACTTGTCGAGACACCGAGTGGCACAGAAGTAATACGTCTTGCCCTGGTGAACGTGTTTGCCCGCCGCGGTAGCTGGTTGGACTGTCATGCCGCACACCGGGTCGCGCTCGCCCTTCTCTGTTGCCTGCATCATCGGAAGCGGCTTGCGAGAAGAAGGGATTGTGACTAGATTCAGCGACTTTTTATTGAGCGCCTTCTCTGGGTCTGCCCGAAATCGCTCCAGACAAGAAATAGAGCAGAAATAGTAGGTCGTCCCTTTGTAGTCATACTGACCAGCCGCCTTGGCCGGATCGACGGTCATGCCGCAGATGGGATCGATCTCAGGCTTCACGTGAGCGTGCGAAGAACCCCGGGTATCTTGAACTTTCTCTGTCATGCGGTCATGTCCTGCATGCGGCCTCCCGCAACAGCCGCTCGATGATTCCTTAACCATGGTCCGACTCCTTTCATTGTATCCGGTATGGTGACGTATTGTCGCGCTCAGAATTACAGACGGATCAGGTCGCCGAATATTACAGAGCGCCTAATTGCTTCTCAGCTACTGCATAGATGGCGTTGGTTTCGATCCGAGTTATTCCGTCGGCAGAAAGCCTGCCGAGCAGTTCTTGCTTCACCTCTCGAGCCAGCTCGGTTCCCATCTGATCGATCGTCCACCGCAACCCGCTGCCCAGTGCGATCGTCCAGAAATCCTCTGGGGTACGCAACGTCTGATACCCGTCCTCAGCATCGACTTCGACATTCTGGGCTCCCCCGTTCTGAAGCAGCCTGTAAACCGCGTCGGTCGTCGTGATGCGGTCCCAGGGACTAAAGGCGATACGCAGATCCGGGCGCCTACGGCGTACGACTTCCAGCCAGAGTTCGTAGGCCGGGGACCAAAAGTTCTTGCCCCACGTGGTAATCGCCAGCCGTCCGCCGGGCCGTACCATGCGCCATAGTTCCGCAACCTGGGCTTCCATGTCCGGGACAAAGAAGATCCCGAACACACAGAGGACTGCGTCAAAATGGCCATCGGGAAACCCCAAGCTTGTCATGTCCCCGCGTCGGAACTCCAAGGACCGGAGCCCTGCGGCTCGAGCTTTGGCCTGCCCGAGTTTAAGCAACTCGCCCGCGAGATCAACCGCGATCACCTTGCCCCCGGGCCCGACAGCTTGTGCAGCAGGCAACGCAGAGGCGCCGGTACCACAGCCCACATCGAGAACATGTGCGCCGCAACGCAGACTCATTCGCTCGATGGTTCGTCGACCATGCCGATTCCAGAATGCTAAAGGCTCAGCGTCAAACAATTCTGCCGCGGCATTGTAAGCCTTCTCAGCCTTAAGCTTGACGGATGCTAATGAATTACTCATAAAACCTCCCTGCATAGAATCCATAGGAATTCGAAACGTATTTTGATAATCCCCGTTGGCCTTCACCCTATAGACGGACGGGGCCCCCCGATATTACAGAGAGCCGGTCGGCACGATGAAAAGATTAGGAAAGAGGCAGAGATAGGAGAGAGAACAGCTAGTCGCAGGCGCAGTTGAGGCAGCCGTGTTTACTGCAAATCCCGCAAGCATTTTCCAATGAGGCCCGTAAGGACTGACGGGCTCTGTGCAGACGGACTGTGAGGTTGTTCCGCGATATCTTTAACTCTTTCGCGACCTGCTCCGGCGATTCGCCATCGAGGTCGATGCGTTTGATGAGTTCTGCATAATTCCCATGAAGGCTCGGAAGGAGTCGGTGGAGGCAGGCACAGGCAGTCGCCTGTACCTCGTCAGGTGGTGGCTCGTGATGATCACCCGCAATGGTCAGTTCCTGTAGGAAGGCCTCGTTCCGACGAGCTTCGGCTCCATGGGACCGATAGTAATCGGCCACCGCATGGCGGAGAATTTGATAAAACCAGGCGAGCACACTTTCCTCATTATGCAATGAGTGAGCGGAGGCGACCGCTCGGGTGAGGCTTTGCTGAAGAATATCGTCCACGAGGGCTTCTTCGCCGACTCGACGGCGAACAAACTGTCTGAAGGCGGATTCGTTCTCCAGAAGTCGTTGCATGGCCCCGCTCGTGATTCCTTCATGCATCCGCGGCCCCTCATCACTCATTTTTTTGCGTCGGCATCGAGGATGCTCCGGATGATGGTGATGACGTTCTCCGGCGTCATGTTGGCCCCATCCACCTTGATGTTCCCGTCCAGCAAGAGCGAGGGCGTAGAAGACACCTTGATCCGCTCACCCCACCGGCGTCCCTCTTCGAACAGCCTGGCCGGCTTTCCACTTTCCAGCCCGGCTTCGAACGTGCCGACGTCCAAGCCGACTTCTTTGATCAACAGCGAGCGAATGGAGCGATCCAGGACCCCGTCGAGTTTGTCCTTATGGATGGTGCGAAACAAGACGGCCTTCATGTGATCGCCTTTGCCCATCATCTTCGCTTGTTCGTACATATCGAAAGGGGTCGGCAATTTTCCTGGAATCACGGGAAACCCGACCATCGTAATCTCCACCTTGTTTCCGAACTCTTTCACGAGCAGCGGGACCCCGGTTTCTTCGAAATGGTGGCAATGCGGGCAATAGAAGTCCGCGAATTCGACGACTTTCACTTTACCCGGCTGATGGGTCGAGGGCTCATCCTTGAGTATTTCGAACTTTCCCTTCAGTTCCGGCTTGGCCGCTGTCCCCGTGAACGGCATACCCAATATCCACATCATCCCCGCTACAGCTATGAGCCTGGTCTTCCACGTCGTCGAACGATGCATATTCCTCTCCTTTCCGGTGATAGCCCGAAGGCCCATTATATCCAATGCGACCGGTCATTTTCGTTTGTTATAATCTCGCCATGCCAAAAATTCGGCAGGCCTTACTCGCCTCGCTGTTGGTCATCACGTCCGGTTGCGCCTCGACGGCGGATCAAACCGATCTATCTGCGCTCAGCGCACCGCAGATCGCCTTCGCACAGATCAAAGCGGAGCCTGAATCATTCACAGGACAGCCGGTGACTTTTGGGGGCAAAGTGCTCGGCGCAAGACGCCTGAAAGAAGGGACCAGAATAGAAGTCTTGCAACTGCCTCTATCATCTTCCTCGCAACCGATAACGGACCTCAGCAAGTCTCAGGGCCGGTTCTTAGCCCTACAGAAAGAATTCCTTGACCCTGCCACGGTGCCGCCCGGCACGTTCGTGAGCGTGACCGGAGAGATGGCCGGCTCAGTCACCTTGCCGCTCGATGAAACGGAATACACCTACCCGCTCGTGCGCATCAACAATCTGCGTGTGTGGGCCGAAGACGATCAGGAGCCGCCGCGCATTCGCCGGCCATTAGCCCCCGGCCCCTACTGGGGCCCTTATTGGAGTCCGTACTGGTCGCCGTTCTGGCACCCTTGGCCCTACTACTGGTGAGCGTCATCAGTCACGACCCGCCATAGGTCTACTGTAAGGCAGCATGAGTCGACGACGAATATACGCTGCGCTTCTTATGTCATAGCAAACGAGACTCGCCATAACCTCCACTCTCCGCTCCGTCGATTATCATGAGAGCATTGACAGCCTCACGTCCTGGCGTATTACACTGGGTACACTGAATTGTATACAATACCTGCGCTCCGCTTGAATCGGGTCACAGTAACGAAGGCAATTACGGCAATCATGGCGAAGCCGAACGACAAACTACGGGAGCGGGAACCGTCGAACCTCAGTTCTTCGATCGTTGCCGCGCTCAAGGAACAGATCATTCACTGGCGCTATCCGCCTGAACATCGGCTGACCGAAGCCGAGCTGTGCGGGCAATTCAAGGTCAGTCGAAGCCCGGTGCGGGAAGCGCTCCGTGTTCTGGCCTCGGATGGGTTCGTGAAAAAGATGCCGAATCGGGCCTACGTGGTGAGACAGTACAACATCGGCGAAATCGAGGAACTGTATGACGTTCGCCTGGCGTTGGAGTTGTACACCGTCGAACGCTTGGCGACCAATGGTCCGCTCACAAGACGTGATAAGGACGATATGGATAAACTCAAGCGGACTTGGACCGGGTTATTGAACGCCTCTTCTACCAGGAAAGCCGACGAACTGGCCAAACTGGACACGCGGTTCCATGAGACGCTTGCCCATGCCGCAGGAAACAAGACACTCTTACGGCACCTTCGCGCCATCAACGAGCGGCTGATGCTTTTTCGCATGATCGATTTCGACAAGGCGGATCGAGCTGAAAACACCTGCCGTCAGCATTTGGATATCCTCAAGCGCATCGCGGCCAAAGATGCATCCGGCGCACGGGCCGCGATGCAGCGCAATATCGAGGATGGACGGCACAACGTCCATACGGCGATCAAGGACGCGCTGGCGAGAGCGTATTCCATGAGAACGTAACGTATCGGTTCATCGAATAATGGAGCGTCCACCGTGCGCGTCCAGGCCGTTTCGGTCGGCATTCAAGTGCCCACCCATTGCTTCAGCGGGACGGTGCACAGCGTATTCCGACAGGCCTGCAACCTAAGAATTGAACCGCACAGGCTGTTAACCCTTCTTCCAGTCGAGAAAGGCAATGTCCCGCACGGTATTCGGTTGAAGACGCTCTTTCAATCCGTCTACCCGGACCTCCTCCAAGCCGGGCAACCGGTCGCCTGTCGGGGCGGAATACTCCGCATCGGCGGAGTTCTGTCCCTGGATCTGCGAGACGCGTACCTCTGGCACATCGATCTCAAAGAATTACCCATCGATCTCCGTCGACCCGATCAGATGCTATCCTGGGCAGCTGCTTGGTCGGAATTGAAAGCCTCTCACCATACGATCGGTCTCCCGGAAATCATGCATGCCGTTTCCCTTCCGGGGGAACAGTGCGGCTCTTCGGCCGTTCCATCAGCCACTTTGAAATGGCCCACCCGGACCGTTCCTGCTCTCCTCCGGGCGATACGCGACTTTCGCTTAGACGATGCGATGACGGCCATAGGATCAGTGATCGGACTGGGGCCGGGCCTGACACCTTCCGGAGATGATTTCCTCGTCGGGTACCTGGCGGGGTTGTGGTGCAGAGCAGGGAACAGTCCGCCTCGAATGAGATTCCTCACGGCCTTAGGCTCTGAACTGTTCCAGGCCGCCGGACGCACCAATGAAATAAGCTGTGCCTATCTCCGAGCCGCGGCGGAGGGCCACGTTTCTGAGCCGCTCGCGACGTTGGCTCAGCAGCTGAACCGAGCCGATGATTTAGTTCGCCTGCGAACAGCGACACAAACCGCTTTGCACATCGGCCATACTTCGGGAACAGACGGCGTGTTGGGACTCTTATTGGGTTGTCTCGCCTGGCAGGACCGGCCTCCGTCTATTTCCCCCGATGCTCATTCGCCTATTCTCCGCTATGTTAGCGATCCCGCCACGGCAGCAGGCTCGCAACATACGTGGTGAGTGGATAAGCTGGTCCTGAGCCGGTTCGACATACGAGCGCCCCGGTTTTATCCTTGACTTGGTATACAATTTTGTGTGCAAGATAGGCGGCCGGTCGACAGGCCATCATATCGATCGATGTTCTTTTGAACGGGGCATCGCGCTGTAGGATGTGACGTTCGCCACATAAGCCATCGGCGGGAAGTTCTCCACCCGCCTGACGTTGAACGCCGCAAGCCGAATGAGGCAACGGTATCAATGGGAGGCCGTCTCCATGGCCAGGGCGACTAAAATCATCCGGAATTTCTACCGTGATTCCGTCTCACTGATGCAGCTTTCTTCCACCCTCTCGAAGCTGCCCGGGGTGGAACAAGCGTCGGCGGTGATGGCCTCCGCCAATAATGTCAGCCTCCTCCGAGAGGCTGGTTTGCTCACCGAATCGATTGAAGCCTCCGCCAACGATCTCCTGATTGCTCTTCAAGGCAAAGTCGACAGCCTGGAATCGGCGCTCGCCGAGGCGGAATCCGCGCTGAAGCAAGCATCCCCTTCATCAACCGGCAACGGCAAATCACACGGCATGGCTCCCCGCAGCATCGAGATGGGGATCGAAAACCTCGTCGGAGCAAACCTCGCCTTGATCTCCACGCCCGGCGAGTATGCCGCGGCGGAAGCCTTCAAGGCATTGAGTCTGGGGCTCAATGTCATGCTCTTCAGCGACAACGTCGCGCTGGAGGACGAGATTTTGCTCAAACGATTCGCCCGGGAACGCGATCTCATCGTCATGGGCCCCGATTGCGGAACCGCGATCATCAACGGCATTCCGCTTGCGTTTGCGAATGTGGTGCGTCGCGGAGTCATCGGCGTCGTCGGCGCATCCGGCACCGGCCTCCAGCAAGTGACCTGCCTGGTCGACCGATGGGGCGGCGGCATCTCGCAGGCGATCGGAACTGGCGGGCATGATCTGCACCGCGACGTCGGCGGTATATCCATGCTTCAGGGCCTCAAGGCGCTGGCGGCCGATCCCTCCACCTCCGTGATCGTGCTGATCTCCAAACCTCCCTCCCCGGAGGTAGCCGGCAAGGTATTGGAAGCGGCCGGCAGTGCAGGCAAGGCGGTGGTCGTCAATTTTCTCGGCGCTGATCCCGATCTGGTAAGGGGCGGGAACCTGTACCCCGCAGAGACGCTGGAAGATGCGGCTGCGGCTGCGGTGGCGCTTGCCGACGGCAAAACTCCCGAGGCCGTGAACGTGACCCCTTCCTCCATCGCACCTTTTGGTCCCGGGCAACGATACGTTCGCGGGCTCTATAGCGGCGGTACCTTTTGCTACGAGGCGTCGCTCCTTCTGAAGAAAAAATTGGGGCAGATCAATTCCAACACTCCGGTGGAGCCGGGGGATCGCTTGAGCGATGTCTGGACCAGTCGAAAGCACACGGTCATTGACCTGGGCGATGATCTTTTCACTCGTGGGCGTCCCCATCCGATGATCGATCATCGGCTTCGAAATGAGCGGCTGATCAAGGAAGCAAGTGATCCCGAGACGGCGGTCATCCTGCTGGATATCGTCCTGGGCTACGGATCTCACCCGGATCCAGCCGCTGAAATGGTTCCGGTCATTCAGAAGGCGCGCGATCTTGCCGCCGACGCAGGCAGACACCTGGCCGTCATCGCCTTCGTCTGCGGCACAGCCGCGGATCCTCAAAATTTATCCAGGCAGGAAACGGCCCTTCGCGAGGCCGGCGTGATCCTGGCGCAGAGCAACGCTCAGGCTGTACGGATGGCTGCCTCCGTGGTTCCGGAGGCGGACGTCGTCGGAGGGCGATTGTGATACAGGCCCTGTTTCAGGAGAAGCTCCAGGTCTTGAACGTCGGCCTGTCCTCCTTTGCCGATTCAATCACGAAGGCGGGCGGCTCTGCACTCCAGATTGAATGGGCCCCGCCCGCTCAAGGGCGGCACGAGGTCGGTCGTGCGTTGGCCCGGCTGGTCAACCTCCTCTCCGTAGAAACCGCCAACCAGGCTGCGTTCGATGCCTATCAATCGGCCCAGCCGGTGTTGAAGGGCGTCGGCACCGCCGGACAGGTGTTGCCTCACATGGCGGAGCGGATGATCCTACACGGCGGTCCTCCTATCGGATGGAAGGACATGTGCGGACCCATGAAGGGAGCCATCCTCGGCGCGATTCTCTATGAAGGTTGGGCGGAAAATCTCGCCAAGGCCGAGGCCATGGCCTCCGGCGGTGAAATCGCTTTTGAGCCTTGCCACCACCACAATGCCGTCGGACCGATGGCCGGGATCATCAGCCCGTCCATGCCGGTGTGGATAGTCGCCAATACGACCCACGACAATCACGCGTTCTGCAACTTTAATGAAGGCCTCGGCAAGGCGCTCAGGTTCGGCGCCAATGGGCCGGACGTGATTGCCCGCCTCAAATGGATGGCGCAGGTGCTCGCACCGGCGCTGCGAGCCGGAGTCGAACTCCTGGGCGGAGTAGACCTCAAGCCCATGATGGCGCAGGCCCTCCACATGGGCGACGAAGTGCATAATCGTAACGCCGCCGCATCGGCTTTGTTCTTGAAGCGCCTCCTATCGGCATTGTTGAAGACACGCCTTCCCGCCGCCGACATCGCGGCGGTCGTGGACTTCATCGCCGGCAACGATCACTTCTTTCTCAATCTGTCCATGGCGGCTTGCAAAGCGATGCTTGACGCGGCTCATGGCGTCCCGGGCAGCAGCATGGTCACAGCCATGGCCCGCAACGGCGTCGAGTTCGGCATTCGTGTCAGCGGCACCGGTCATCGTTGGTTTACGGCCCCCGCCCCAATCGTCGACGGTCTGTTCTTCCCCGGCTACACCGCGGCCGACGCGGCGCCTGATTTGGGAGACAGTGCCATCACTGAAACCGCGGGTGTCGGCGGTTTCGCCATGGCCGCGTCTCCGGCCATCGTCAAGTTCGTCGGCGGTACGCCACAGGACGCGATCGACAACACCCTGGCCATGACGCACATCACCGTCTCGCGCAATAATGCATTCACGCTGCCGGCGTTGAACTTTGCTGGCTCACCCGCCGGCATCGACATCCGGAAGGTCGTCGATACCGGCATTCAACCGATCATCAATACCGGCATTGCCCATCGGGAAGCCGGAATCGGCCAGATCGGCGCCGGTATAACGCGAGCACCCCTGGACTGTTTTACACAGGCGGTATCCGCACTCGCGCATTCGATAGGAGGCGGTCCTTGAACGGGAGGGTGCAGCCGATGAGCGCCACGAACAAGCTTGCGGTCGTCGCGGTCGGTGGAAACGCCTTGATCCGCGACAAGGCTCACGAATCGATCCCGGATCAAAGCCGGGAGGCGGCCATTACGACCCATCACATTGCGGAGATGATCGCGGCCGGGTGGAATGTGGTGATCACCCATGGAACCGGTCCGCAAGTCGGGTTCATCATGCGCCGTTCTGAACTGGCCCTGGAGGAAGTTCCGCCCGTCCCGATGGACTATGCCGATGCCGACCTGCAGGGAGGGATCGGGTACATGTTTCTAAAAGCCCTGTACAACGAATTCCGCAGACTGAAGATCGATCGGAAGGCCGTTGCCCTCGTGACTCAAACTCTGGTGGATCGTCATGACCCGGCCTTTGCCGATCCGTCCAAGCCGATCGGATCGCACATGGACGAAGACACGGCGCAACGGCTCGCACGTCGGCAGGGGTGGATCGTCAAAGAAGATGCCGGGCGTGGATGGAGGCGGGTGGTCCCCTCTCCGCTTCCGAAGACCATCGTGGAATTGGGGGCCATCAAGTGCCTGGCACAGGCGGGATTCGTGGTCATTGCCTGCGGAGGCGGCGGTATCCCCGTGGTGGAGGATGAACAAGGGAACCTGAACGGCGTGGAAGCCGTCATCGACAAAGACTTGGCGTCAAGCCTGTTGGCACGCGGCATCGGCGCAGATTTATTGATGGTGTCCACCGGCGTCGAGAAGGTGGCGATCGATTTCAACAAGCCGAGCAGGCAGTGGCTGGATCGTATGACGGTCGCGGAAGCCAAGAAGCACTATGCGGACGATCAGTTCGACAAAGGGAGCATGGGACCGAAGATTCAGGCGGTGATCGAATTCATAGAAGGAGGTGGGCAGACCGGCTTGATCACCAACCCGGAGAATATCGGCCGCGCCCTGGCCGGCGAAACGGGAACGTTCATCGTGAAGTAATGTAGCAGGGGCTCCCAGGATGCTCAAAAAGGCTGTCCAGCAAGGCCGCAGCGAACGAAAAGGCGAGGCGTACGCTCCGGTACGTTGAGCCTTTGAGCGACGCGAGAACGCAGCGGGCGGGCTTTTTCAGCATCCTGGCAATGGCCATACACATCTTACCCCTATGGAGGACATATGTCCGAATCACACAAACTGACGAGACGCCAAGTGCTGAAGGGAACCGCGGCTGCCGGCGCCCTGGGAATGTTGGGGAGCTGGAATTGGGTCGGCGAGGCATGGGGCGCATCGGACAAGGTCAAGATGGGCTTCATTTTCGTGGGTCCTCGAGATGATTATGGGTACAATCAGGCGCATTTTGAGGGCAAATCGGCGGTGGCCAAGCTCGACTGGGTGAAGGCCTTCGATGAAGAAAAGGTGCCGGAGACCATTGAGGTTCAAAAAACCATGGAAAGCATGGTCAAGCTCGATGGAGCTCAGGTGCTGTTTCCCACCTCCTTCGGCTATTTCGATCCGCACATCCTTAAGGTTGCGCCCCAATATCCAAATATTCAGTTTTTACACTGCGGAGGTCTCTATCAGGACGGCAAACACCCGAAAAACGTCGGGAGTTACTTCGGCTATATCGACGAGTCGCAATATATCGCCGGTATTGTAGCAGGCGGGATGAGTAAGAGCGGGAAGCTCGGATTCGTGGCCGCCAAACCGATTCCGCAAGTGCTCCGCAACATCAACAACTATACGCTCGGCGCCCGGAGCATCAAGCCGAACACGACGGTCAATGTGATCTTCACCGGGGATTGGTCGCTCCCGGTTCGTGAAGCGGAGGCCACGAACAGCTTGGTCGATCAAGGAATCGACGTGGTCACCTGCCATGTCGACAGTCCCAAAGTCGTCATGACGACCTGCGAAAAACGAGGCATCTATTGCACCGGCTACCACTGCGACCAGTCCAAGTTGGCGCCCAAGGGCTATCTCACGGGCGCCGAATGGAATTGGGCCAAAGTCTACATGGACTACGCCGAGATGATCAGGAAGGGGCAGCCGATCCCTCACCTCGTGCGAGGCGGGTTAAAGGAGGGCCTCGTGCGGGTATCCGATTATAACCAAGTGGTCACGGAAGCGGTTCGCAAACAGGCCGACGCAGCCAAAGACAAATTCATGAGCGGAGGGATGGTCGTGTACAAGGGGCCGATCAAGGACAATACCGGTCGCGTCGTCATTGCGGCAGGCAAGGAACATGTCCAGACGGATATCTGGCTGGAGAGCATGGATTGGCTCGTCGAGGGAGTGATCGGTTCAACCAAGTCATAACGCACGATGCCACACAGCCTGAACAAAGCGCTGGAGCCGTTCCTCATCATCGTCGGATCTCTGACGGTCTCGATGGTGTTGTTCGGAATCTTCGTGGCTTCGGCCGGCGCAGATCCGTTCGAGGTCTATCAGACGATGTATCGCGCCGCATTCGGCACGTCGTTTTCCTGGCAAAACACGCTGATCCGTGCCGCGCCGTTGATGTTGACCGCCCTCTGCACCGCCCTGCCCGGCTATCTGGGCTTGATCATTATCGGGGGAGAAGGGGCCGTGGTGATAGGCGGCCTCTTCGCGGCTCTCGCGGCTCTCGCGATACCGACCGCTCCTCCCATGGTCGTTCTGACCACCATGGCGCTCGCCGGCATGGCGGCAGGCGGGCTGTGGCTCACCATAGGAGGGGCCTTACGGCACTATCGCGCCGTCAATGAAACCATCAGCAGTTTGCTGCTGAACTATATCGCCATCGCGTTGTTGAATCACCTCGTGACCAGCACCTTCCGCGATCCGGAGAGCCTCAACCATCCCTCGACGCATCACATCGGTGAAGCCAACATGATCGGCCTCATTCCCGGCACCGACCTCCACTGGGGACTGGTATTCGGCGTGGCCGCTTGCGTCCTGGCATGGTTTCTCATGCATCACACGGTGTTCGGTTTTGCCTCTCAGATTGCGGGGGGCAATGTACGAGCGGCTCAGGTCGCCGGACTGCCGGTCGGGCGGCTGATTCTCATCGTGTGCTTCGTGGCAGGGGCCGCCGGAGGGTTGGCGGGTATGGTGGAAGTCGCCGCCATCCACGGAAGGGCCAACGATACCCTCAACGCCAATTACGGCTATGCCGGTATTCTCGTGGCCTTTGTGGCGCGCAACAATCCGTTGGCCATCATTCCCGTGGCGATCTTGCTGGGAGGCATCCGAGCAAGCAGCGGACTGCTGCAGCGAGCTCATGAGCTGCCCGATGCCACCGTACTCGTGATGCAAGGAATCATTTTCCTCGTCATTCTGTTCAGCGAAACTCTGTATGGCCGATTTTCGAGATTGCAGAAACAAGGAGCATCGTGATGGAAGCCGGATGGTGGGGTGTGCTCATCGCCGTGCTGGGTGGAGCGATTCGGATCGGCACGCCGTTTCTTTTTGTGTCGCTGGGCGAGTGCCTCACCGAAAAGAGCGGTCGTATCAATTTGGGGCTGGAAGGCACGTTGGTCATGGGGGCGATGACCGGGTACGCCGTCTCGCTGCACAGCGGGTCTCCATGGCTCGGAGTGTTGTGCGCCGGATTGGCCGGTATGGTCCTCGGGGGGCTGCACAGCTGGCTCTGCAGTTTTCGGCGGGTCAACGATATCGCGGTCGGGATCGCCATGATGCTGTTCGGTACGGGTGTAGCCTTCTTTCTCGGCAAGCCCTATATCCAGCCCTCTGCCCCTCGGCTGCCGTCGATCGATCTCGGAGCCTGGAGCGAGATCCCCCAACTCAAGGCGGCGCTGCAGATCAACGCATTGTTTTTGGTGGGGATCGTCGTGGCGGTCCTGCTTGGATGGATGTTGAAGCACACAGCCTGGGGGTTAAAAGTCCGGGTGGTCGGCGAGAGCGCGGACGCGGCGCGTGCCCTCGGATTGCCGGTCGATCGCATCCGAATCATCAGCACGGCGCAAGGAGGATTCTTGGCCGGAATCGGCGGGTCCTATCTCTCTCTCTATTATCCGTTCAATTGGAGCGAAGGCTTGTCGAGCGGACAAGGACTGATGGCGGTGGCGTTGGTGATCTTTGCCCGCTGGCAGCCGATGGGGTGTCTCTGGGTGTCGCTGCTGTGGGGAGGCGCGGCGGCATTGGGGCCGTCCCTGCAATCCGTGGGAATCACGGGCGGATATTACATCTTCAACGCGATCCCCTACATCATGACCTTGGCAGTGATGATCATCACCTGCTCTCCCCGGCGCACGCTCGTGGGAGTGCCGCATGAGCTGACCGTAACTCGTTAGGCCGTGTCACATGACGTAAGATTACTCAGATAAGAGGTGAGCCATGGATAAAAAATACGTCGCATCCGATCCCTATCCCTATCCCTATAACGGCGATCTTCGTCCGGATAATACGGTGTTTCTCATCATCGACATGCAGACGGATTTTTGCGGCAAGGGAGGCTACGTCGACAAGATGGGCTACGATATCTCTCTCACCCGTGCCCCGATCGCTCATATCAACAGGGTCCTGTCCAGGGCTCGGACCATCGGCATGCACGTCTTCCACACCAGGGAAGGTCACCGGCCGGACTTGGCGGATCTTCCGGAAAACAAGCGGTGGCGCAGCCGGAAGATCGGCGCCGGCATCGGTGATCCAGGCCCCTGCGGAAAAATCCTCGTGCGCGGAGAGCCCGGGTGGGAGATCATCCCAGAACTTGCGCCGAAACCGGGCGAACCGATCATCGATAAGCCCGGCAAAGGCTCGTTCTGGGCGACCGATTTGGACATGCTGTTACGGCTTCGCGGCATCCAAAATGTCGTCCTGGCCGGGATCACCACCGACGTCTGTGTCCATACCACCATGCGCGAAGCGAATGACCGGGGCTTCGAATGTCTCTTACTGGAAGACTGTTGCGGCGCCACCGACCTCGGCAATCACCAGGCCGCGATCAAGATGGTCAAAATGCAGGGCGGGGTGTTCGGAGCGGTGGCAAAATCGGATGCCCTGTTGGAGGCGCTTTCATGACGGACGCAGCTCCTCCGGATTTGCAAGCCTTGGGAATCACCAAGCGCTTCGGGCCGCTCACGGCCTTGAAAGACGTGAATCTTCGGCTGGGATCCGGGCAGTTCCATGCATTGCTCGGTGAAAACGGCGCGGGCAAGAGCACCCTGGTCAAGTGCATCATGGGGTATTACCACCCGGATGAAGGGCACATCCGGTTGGATCAACAGCAAGTGATGATTCGTAGTCCACGGGACGCACAGGCCTTCGGCATCGGGATGGTCTATCAGCAGTTTACCCTCATCCCGAATATGACCGTCCTCGAGAATCTGGTGATCTCCAAGGCCCGATTGGATCCCGTCATCAACTGGCAACGAGAGGAACAGCAGTTGACACAATTCATGGAGAAGATGCCGTTCAAGGTGTCGCTCACCGCCCGCGTCGGCTCGCTCGCCGCGGGGGAGAAACAAAAGGTGGAAATTCTCAAGCAACTCGCCCTGCGGAACCGCATCCTCATTCTGGATGAACCGACTTCCGTTTTGACCCCCCAAGAAGCGGATGAAATGTTGGGTCACCTTCGAGCCATGACGCTGGCCCGACAATTGAGCGTGCTGATCATCACCCACAAGCTTCGCGAAGTCGCGGCATTTGCGGACGAAGTCACCGTCCTCCGCAAGGGACAATTCGTGGGGTCCGGAAAAGTCTCGGAGCTGACGATCCCACAGATGGCCGAGATGATGGTGGGATCGGAAGTGACGGCCAGACCGAAGCAACGAACCCAGCAAGTGAAAAAAGTTCCAAAGCTCATTCTGCATGATATCCGAGTCCATGACGATATCGGCGTGGAAGTCGTGCGTGGGCTGCATCTCACCATCCATGAAGGCGAGATCGTGGGAGTGGCAGGGGTATCGGGCAATGGCCAGCGAGAACTGGTCGAGGTCTTGGCAGGTCAGCGGCAGGCCGCTTCCGGCACGATCCGCGTGCAGGATCAGACTTTTCAACCGACTCGCGAGAACATCATGCGGCACAAGATGTTTTGTCTTCCGGAAGAGCCGCTTCTGAACACCTGCGTGGGGCGCATGACGGTGGCGGAGAACCTGGCGTTTCGCAATTTCGATGTCGAGCCGCACGCCGTGGGCGGATGGCTCGTCAGTCGACCGGCACTGCGCCGGAGCGCGCATGGATTGATCGAACGGTACAACATCAAACCGCCCAATCCCGACATTCCGATCCAATCACTCTCGGGAGGCAACGTGCAACGTGCGGTCTTGGCGCGGGAGCTGTCGGCGGACGTGGAGATTCTGGTCATCGCCAATCCCTGTTTCGGACTGGATTTTCTGGCGATGGAGGAAATCCGCCTGCAGATCGTCGCCGCCCGCAACCGCGGGACGGCGGTACTGCTGGTCAGCGAAGATCTCGACGAGATCCTGGAACTCTCCGATCGCATGGTCGTGATGTTCAACGGCCGACTCGTCTATGAAACCACGTCCGCCGACGCCGACCTGGCCGTCATCGGACGACACATGACAGGACATACGACATGAGTACCGTCCAAGCCTCTCCGTATCCCTATCCTTTGCCCGCGAAAGACGCGGGCCATCGAGTGGCGTTGGTGATCATCGATATGCAGCGCGACTTCGTCGAGGCGGGCGGCTTCGGCGCGGCGCTGGGGAATAAGGTGGAGCATCTGCAGAAGATCGTGCCGACGGTCGCCGGACTGCTCAAGACGTTCCGCGAATTACGGTTGCCGGTGATTCACACGAGGGAGGGTCATCGTCCCGATCTTTCTGATTGTCCGCCGGCCAAGAAACGGCGCGGGGATTCCACGCTCCGCATCGGCGACCCCGGTCCGATGGGGCGGATTTTGGTGCTGGGAGAGCCGGGCAACGATATCGTTCCGGAATTGCGTCCCGCGGCCGGCGAACTCGTCATCGACAAGCCGGGCAAAGGTGCCTTCTACGCCACCAATCTGCATGAACGGCTGAAGGATCTCTCCATCAGTCATTTGATTTTCACAGGCGTCACGACCGAGGTATGCGTGCAAACCAGTATGAGAGAAGCCAACGACCGGGGATATGAGTGTCTCTTGGTCGAGGACGGAACCGAAAGCTATTTTCCCGAGTTTAAACAGGCGACGATCCGCATGATCCAATCGCAGGGAGGAATCGTCGGGTGGGTGACGACGGCTGAGCGCCTGACGGACTCATTGCTGGAGACGTACCGATAAAAGGCATCGGCATGTGGGAGCATTCGTTGCGATGGCCGAAGCGGGAGAGTGCGTGCGGAAATAACGGAGGTGGCCGCGTGAGTCAGAGTGACGTGCTGCTCGCCGTAAACGGGACGCTGATGCGGGGACTCAAACTGAACCACCATATGGTGGCGGCCAAGGCAACGTTCGTCCGTGAGGCGCAGACCGAGCCGGCCTATCGTCTCTGGACCATCAACGACGAGCATCCCGCGATGGTGCGTGTCGCCAACGGGACAGGCGTGAAAGTCGCCGTCGAAGTCTGGGCGGTTCCCGCCGCCGAAGTAGCGGGTATCCTATTGAACGAACCTCCCGGTCTGTGTATCGGAAAAGTTCGACTGGAGGATGGAAGCATCGTCCTAGGTGTGCTCGGCGAGCCGGCGCTTGTCGAAGGGCATCGGGAGATCACGGCATACGGGGGCTGGCGCAGCTACCTGGCACAACGTTGCGGTAGCACTCTCTAGCTTCTTCTCCCTGTTTGATTATCTATGCGTCGTCACTACTGATATATAGAGCGGGGTAGAGGCAAGGGAGGTGCGCCTCCACCCCGCGCTGGTCCGAGCCGGAGGCAGCCTGCTCGGACAAAATACTTTCCTCCAGATCAATCACTCGATCATTCGACTATTGGTGAGCAGCCCATCGGACCATTAAGAACCCCGATGGGCTGCTCTCATCAGCTCCTGACCTAGTTACTCGCCTGGTTTCCGGCCTGTGCTGCACCCGACTCGAACACCATCACTCCTCCAGGATTTGGTCCGACAGGTACGGTCTGCTTTTCCTGGTTATCGGCCGCGTTGATGATGGTGAGCGAATTGGCCGGAGTTGCATTGGACACGACGACATACTTTGCTACTCCAGCTCCTTGCGCCAAGACATCAAAACTGTGCCCTCCGGTCGCCACAAGGGGAATTTCCCTCAGTAGCGTGAGCGCTGGAGGAGCCAATGTGGTCCAGTCGAATACAAACAACCGGTCCTTCTTTGTCGCTGTAGCGCCGTTACCCCCTAACATGTAGAACCGCTTCGAGTCCGGCGAAAATTTGAATGCTCCCGGCGACGTTCCCTCCAGTTCCGGAATGGTGAGGTCCGCAAGAGCTGGCGTTGCCGCGCTGAGGTCGATGACTCCTAGCTTTGTTCCTTGCGGTGCGGTCGTTTCACCGCGCAGCAAGAGATGCTTGCCGTCCGGCGAAATCCCGAACGATGTATAGGAAGTGCCTTGGAGGTCGAATGTCCTGTTAATCGTCAGCGTCACAGGGTCGATTTCAGCAATCTCGTTATAGCCTTCCTGAAGGCTGTAGACCTTCTTGGTGAGATCGGACCAGCGAATCCCATGTGGGCCGGAATTGTTCGGCGTAAACGGGGTCGTCCCCGTTGCATTTTCCGGATCGCATGGAGCCGGTGTCGGGAGCGTCGCTTCCTTTGAGGTCTTGCAGAGATCAATCCGGTGGATCAAGGTCCATTTGGTAGGGGAAGCCGGCTCGTTATCGATCACGGCTATCTCACCGCCGACTTCACTCGATACGAACGCTCGCTTTGGAACCCCGGATCCTGATGAAAAAGCGGCCACACGGTGTCCTGCTGCCAGCACACACACCGTTTTCTCAACAGTGGGTGGAGTTCCTCCCGGTCCTAGATGAGAGTTGTGAAGAATCGTCACCGAGCCACCCCGCACCGCACCACCAGGACGAGTTGGGTTGTTGCAATTGATCAGGTCTTCACCTGGCGTCGTCGTACCAGGAGTGTTATCGCCATCGTTCATGATCCAAATCACCTCACCATCGGTCTTATCACGATAGAGGTGGACAGGTCGGGTACCGACAGGAAGATTCACTTCATGAGCGGGGGTCGCACCCGTCAACGGATCGATCGTGGCCACCTTATTAGCGGCTGCGAGAGTCACAAAGATCCAATCCTCATTTGAAAACTGCATATCGCCCAATGCCACGTTCTCGAATTCCGCCGCGTCGATCGTGTTGACCACGGCGTTGCCAGAATCTCCCTTCAACGCAACACTGGTCAACGTCTTGTCGCCGGCATTATTCACGAACACCAACGCACTGCTCGCTCCGGCGCTTCCGCCAGACGCTGGTATTCCCGTGGTCGGGGTGGACTCCCCGGCACTACAAGCGGCCAGATGAATGAATGCCAGTCCTAGGGCACCCGTTATGAATCCGTATGAATAGCTTCGTCTCTTCATGGCTTCCATGGACTGATCCTTCCTCGTTATTGTCATCTTGTACTTGTAATAGTGAGCGGAACGCAGCCGCTCTAAGCCAATGTTCTATGTGATCCGCGGATGAATGATCGGCGGGCCGCGAGGGGGGAATTCGCCATCAGGGACAACATCTTGTAGAGGACTGTCTCCGAGGCTCCAGGCAAGGATCGCTTGAATATCGGTGGAGAGTTCTCCTGGCCCACCGCCGCCCTGGATATCGAGACCGCCACAGTGCCATGCGCAATGATTGTGGCTATGTTGACCGTTCTGTGCCTGCCCGCTCGGACAATGCGTCCCGGTTGATTGTGTGGTTAGATTTCCTTGCGCGATCGACAGAGATCCGGCCAGCCACAGCACCGCGCAGCAGCCGCTCAGTGTCCGAAAAATTCGCCGCCCTATCTTCGTCAACATGGCCGATTCGATCCCACGGTTCTTGCCGGCTCTCTACGACGATCCGCCGAACAGTTGGAACGACTTGGTCACTCCAAAAATGTAACTGATCTGCTGTTCCAGATTGCCGTTGAAATCCCGATGAATTGGAATTTGCGCAATGAAATAGGCCGACGCGAAGTTGAACAGGTTCACCATGACGCCCGGCGAATAGGCCACATAGGTAGAGCCGGTGGTCGGAATCGCCCGAAATTTAATCGCCGGATCGAGCAAGATGGGAGCCCCTCCCGGGTTGAACTGAAACAAGGCCGCATCCATGGCGTCGTTCTGCATCCATCGGAAATTGAACTGCTGCGTCAATACCAACCAGGGAGTCTGTTCGAGCGGAATGACATTGACGCCCAGGCTTGCGTTCACTTCGTCGCCGAACTTGTAGCCGTCGCTGTTCTTGGCGGTGTACCGATAACTGGCCGAGGCAAACTGATTCACCCGATGGGGAATCAGCTCATACGTCTGATAGATCATGGGAACCACGCCGAAGGTCCCCCGACCGATTTGGAGGGTCGATTCGGCAAGCGTATCGCCTTGCGCAAACCGGCCGTAGCTGCCGGTCGGAAAATCCACACCCACTCCGATCACCACCATGCTCCGCAAGGTGGGCAATACGTTGTACTTCAGCGTCGCGCGAATGTCGCCGAGTCCCCGCTCGCTGTAGGGCACCGGTGTGAGACCTCCGATCTGCGCGTCCGACTCCACGTGCTTGTAAGGGATCGCCACTTGGATGCCCAACCGTTCGGTCAAACCGTAGTTGAGGTCCAAGGTCGCGGTGCGTGTCGTGGTCTCGATGCGGTTCACGTCCAAGTTGGCCAGCGTCAGAGTTCGCTCTCCCTGGTTGGCGAAAGGGATGCGCCCACCTTCCCCCGCGGGAGCTTCCATCGGCGTGTAGTTGTAGATGGCGTTCACGGTGAGAAGACCTTTCATCGGCACTTGCTGCTGCGATCCGATCACGACGAAACAACTGACGGAGCCGCACGACGCTTCAACCGGAGATGGGTTGAGCATCGAAGACATCATTCCGATTGCACTGCCGAGAGCGACGACACAGGACCAAATCGTGCGCACCATGATTCCAAACTCTTTCTGTTGTTGTGGTGGCCACCGCGGAGTCCGGACATCGGACCCCACCGCGCGACACGGTTGTTGATGAACGCGCCTGTCGACTGTGGGCGCTATGAAAGAAAGGGAGGCCCGCGGAAGAAGTAGGAAAGCGAAACTACGCTGAGCACGACGTCAAACGAAGGAATGCTGACCCATTCGAGGAGCCGGAGCCTTGAAATGAATTGAACAGTGGACGACTCGATTCCCACACCACCCGCGCACAGCCATGCGCAGAGCCCGGATGAGTGGGTACCGGCCTGATGGTCGGCATGATGCCCGGCATGACCGACACTCGGGGCAGCCATGAGGCCGTTCACCAGGATGATGCAGACCAACAGGGTCCAGACAAATGTGGGTCGTGTCACGTCAATCGTCCCGACTGTTTCCCTACTGTAAGGATGCAGCCTTCATCGTTTCCGGTTTCTGAATACGAGCCACGGTGTCGAGGATCACCTGCTCGGTCAACAAGCCGCCTTTGATGTATTCCTGAACGACGCCTTTTTCATCGATGAACACGCTGACCGGCAATCCAAAGACTCCAAACTGGTTCGCCACTTTGTTGTCGCGATCCATCAGCACCGGAAACGTATGACCATGTTGCTTGATGTGCTCACGCACTTTGGACTCGTCTTCCAATTCGTTGATCGCGAGCACCACGAATCCCTTCTCACGCAGCCTGTCGTATATGGTCTGCATCGCGGGCATCTCCGTCGTGCAGGGCTTGCACCAGGTGGCCCAAAAATTTACCAGGACGACTTTCCCGCGATACTGACTCAAGCTCTGCGACTTGCCTTCCAAATCGACCAAACGAAAATCCTCGGCGGTCGTCCCGACTGCCGGCACGCGAGAGCCCATTCCCCATACGAGGCCACCGGCCGTTACCGACATCACCCAGGCGAGCAGGAGTCCTGCCGCGAGTCTTTTATGGCTGATTCGATTCATGTTCATGACCCTCCACAATATCATCACGGTATAGGGAAACTCGGGGGGTCCGGCTTCCGTCTGAATAACTACGGAACCAGACACTGATCAAGATTTCCAGCCTGATATCCTGCTACATGGATGATAGAGGCCAAAAACCGCTTATGCCGGCAAGTATGGCGGAGCTCGACTTGAAAAAATTTGCGGGCGCTCTGTCGAGGCGCTGAGGGGGTGAGGATTCGAGACAACGGCTATGGGACTTTGTTCCGACTGAATGAACACAATCGCGGTATCGAGCACCGTACCGGCGGCACACATCCAAGAACAGAGCAGCGTCCCATGCGTGGCCGCTTGATGCTGAGCATGGTGCCCGGCGTGCTCAGCGGCTTGCGCTTGCGCCAAACCGCCGACGGCGAGAATGCACAGTATGAGTGAAATCGATAGGACTTTTGCGAAAGGGCACTTCATCACAGGCACTTCTTAAAGCAGCTCAGCTCGCTCGATATACAACCGTTGCAACACAGGCGCAGTTGAGAAATACTAGGCGACCTGGACAATGCCTGTCAAGCCGCCGCGAAGGCCGTCGTAGGTCCGAGTAGGATTCAATGAACAGATCCTGTATACTGTGCTGATTCTTTCAGCGCCACATACATCCACAGAACGACGAATGCCTTTCTTATGGTCACCCAAGTACTCAATCTAATTTTCGGCAGTAAAAACGACCGGGAAATCAAGGCTCTGCGGCCTGTCGTCGAGCAGATCAACGGCCTGGAGCCCGGGCTCACTCCGCTCTCGGATGAAGCCCTTGCCGACAAAACTCAGGACTTCAAGAAGCGGCTGGAAGCCGGTCAGACGCTGGACGACATCCTGCCCGAAGCGTTCGCCGTGTGCCGGGAAATGTCGCGCCGCAAGCTCAACATGCGGCATTTCGACGTGCAACTGATCGGCGGGATGATTCTCCACCGCGGCCGCATCGCCGAAATGAAGACCGGCGAAGGCAAGACCTTGGTGGCGACGCTGCCCATCTATCTGAATGCGCTCGAAGGCAAAGGGGTCCATCTCGTAACCGTCAACGATTATCTCGCCAAACGTGACGCTCAGTGGATGGGACAGCTCTACCATGCGCTGGGGCTGTCCACGGGAATCATCCAGCATGATGCTTCCTTCATCTTCGATCCGACCTACGAGGCTGCCGATAAACGGCTGCAACACCTTCGCCCTTGCACCAGACCCGAAGCGTATCGGGCCGATATCACCTACGGAACGAACAATGAGTACGGATTCGATTATCTGCGCGACAACCTGGTCGTGACCGACCTGAATCAATGCGTCCAGCGCGACTTGAACTTCGCGATCGTGGATGAAGTCGACAGTATTTTGATCGATGAAGCCCGGACACCGTTGATTATCTCCGGCCCGACCGACCAGACCACCGATCTCTACTACCGCATCAATGCGATCATTCCGCAACTCAAAGCCGTAACCGACTACACCATCGAAGAGAAGACGAAAACGGCCGCGCTCACCGAAGACGGCAACGCGCGCATTGAAAAACTGCTCGGTGTCGACAACCTGTACGACCCGGCCCACATGGACCTCGTCCATCACGTCGTAAAGGCCTTGCAGGCCTATACGCTCTACAAGCGAGACGTGGACTACGTCGTGAAGGACGGCGAGGTCATCATCGTGGACGAATTTACCGGCCGGCTCATGCCGGGCCGCCGGTGGAGCGACGGGCTGCATCAAGCCGTCGAGGCCAAAGAAGGCGTGAAGATCGCCAACGAAAATCAGACGCTCGCGTCGGTGACCTTTCAAAACTATTTCCGCATGTATAAGAAACTCAGCGGCATGACGGGCACGGCCGACACGGAAGCCGCGGAATTCGCCAAGATCTACAACCTCGACGTCAACGTCGTGCCGACCAACCGCCAGATGATTCGGCAAGATTATGCCGACGTGGTCTATCGGACGGAGAAAGAAAAGTTCGCCGCGATCGTCGAGGAAATCAAGGAATGCCATGAGCGCGGCCAGCCCGTGCTGGTCGGCACCATTTCCATCGAAAAGTCTGAAAAACTCGCCGGGCTGTTGAACCGCAACGGCGTGAAGCACAATGTCCTCAACGCCAAGCAACACGAGCGCGAAGCCGAAATCGTCGCGCAAGCCGGCCGCAAAGGGGCGGTCACGATCGCCACGAACATGGCGGGCCGCGGTACCGACATTCTATTGGGCGGTAACCCCGACTTCATGTACAAACAGGTGCTCTATCGGGAAGAGAACATCCCGGAAGAACGCAAGCTTGAAATCTATGAGGGCATTCGATCCGATTGCGACAAGAACAAGCAAGAAGTCGTCGCGGCCGGCGGACTTCATATCCTCGGCACGGAGCGGCACGAAAGCCGCCGCATCGACAATCAGCTTCGCGGACGGGCCGGACGCCAGGGCGATCCCGGGACGTCCAGATTCTACCTCTCGCTGGAAGACGACCTGATGCGGATCTTCGCTTCGGAACGGGTATCCCAGCTCATGCTCAAGCTCGGCATGGAAGAAGGCGTCCCCATCGAACACGGCATGGTGACGCGCGCCATCGCGAACGCGCAGAAGAAAGTGGAAGCGCACAACTTTGAAATCCGGAAACAACTGCTGGAATACGACGACGTCATGAACAAGCAGCGGGAAGTGATCTATCGGCACCGCCGGGCCGTGCTGAACGGAGACAACCTCACCAACGACCTTCATGACATGATGGACAGTTCCGTGGAATCCTCCCTGAATGTTTACTGCCCCCCCGATCAATACCCGGAAGAATGGGACGTCAAGGGCTTAACCGAAGTCATGCAGAATCAGTTCGGCCTGGACATCACTCAGGGTAAGCACGAGGGGGGAGACTCGCTCCGCGATGTCGGCCGCGACGCATTGCTGGAGGACCTTCGAACCCAAGTTCGGGACGGGTATGCCAGGAAGGAACAGGAACTCGGCCCGGACCTGATGCGCTTCCTCGAAAAAACCTTCATGCTTCAAGTGATCGATCATCATTGGAAAGATCACCTGCTCGCCATGGACCATTTGCGGGACGGCATCGGTCTTCGTGGCTACGGGCAAAAAGACCCGCTGATCGAGTACAAGCGCGAGGGCTTCGATCTCTTCGCCGGCATGATGGAGCGGATCAAATCCGATACGCTCGATCGCCTGTTTCATGTGCAGGCGGTCCGCCACGAAGGAGAACGACCGACCGCTCCACCGCCACCGGCCATCTCACGTCCGCAGCCCAAACTCACCTTGAACCGCGGAGAAGAACCGGCCGCGGCGCAAGCCCCTGTACACCGTGCCGACAACAAGGTCGGCCGCAACGATCCCTGCCCCTGCGGCAGCGGGAAGAAATACAAGAAGTGCCACGGGGCATAGACGCTCTTGGTCAGAATGAGCCTACCTCCTATTCCTGCTGAAGAAAAAGCAAGACTGTGAGACAACGCTACACGACAGTCCACAGAGACGACATCTAGCTTCTTATCCACCTGCCCACCACCGTGAGGTAAAGAAATTCTTCCGTAAGGCAACGGACACCCCGAGCCGGTTTTCCGGTTCGGCTCCATCGCTCATGACCCGGATCCGCTGCCGTCGAAGAAGATCGAGCACCGGATTCCTCGCCGTTTATCAGAGAACAGCAACTGTCTTGAGAATCAAGCATGGTGCACCAATGTGGGATTCCAGGGCGTCTGATGTTTAAGCATGGCGTTGACGATCGTCAGCAGCTTGCGCATGCAGGCCACGAGGGCTACCTTCTTGGCTTTGCCGGCCGCCAACAATCGTTGGTTGAACGCGCAGATCACCGGATTGAACCGCGCGGCGACGATTGCTGCCATATACAGGGCGGTCCGGACACGGGCGCGCCCTCCCCAGACAGTGCGACGGCCCCGCAGGGTCCCGCTATCACGATTGAGCGGGGCGACGCCGACCAGTGCGGCAATCTGTTTCTGCGTGAGGGTGCCCAGTTCAGGGAGATTCGCCAACAGCGTGGTGGTCAGGACCGGACCGATGCCCGGCACACTGCGCAACAACGCCTCCTTCTCTCGCCAGACTGGACTTTGGCGAATGGCCTCGGCCAGATCGGTATCAGCCTGCTGCAAGGCCCGTTCAAGCCACACGATATGGGCGCGCAGATTCTTCCGGATGGTGGGGCGGGCACTCATCAGGCGGTTTTTTTCAGCTGTCAGCATCTCGATGAGTTGTTGCCGGCGCGTCACCAACGCGGCCAGGGCTTGAGTCTGCTCGTCGGGCAGCGGCCGCAGTTCTGGCCGAATCACTTCGGCGAACCGAGCCAACACGTGAGCATCAATGGCGTCGGTCTTGGCCAGCTGTCCGGTGGCTTTGGCAAAATCACGTACCTGGCGCGGATTGACGACGACCACCGGCAACCCGACCAGCACCAATGCACTGGTCAACGGCAGCTCCACGCCGCCCGTCGCTTCCAAGACCACCAGCGTAGGCGCCACAGCCTGCAACCGTTCACGGAGCTGAGCCCGCCCCTGTTCATCATTTACAACTGCAAAGCGTCCTTCCGGCCGCATCGCCACATCCAACTGGGCCTTCGACACATCGATGCCGACAAAGACTGGGGTGTTCGTCATCATCGCCTCCTTGGTCGCCCTGCCTTGCAGAATGCGGGCTCAGGGGCCCAGGCAACTGTGCGGGCTCTCCAGGTAACAAGCGTGACGACCCAAGCTGTCCCACGGTCTCGAGGACCTCGGCTAAGACGGTCTATCACGCTCGGTGTGACTGTCTGCCGCAGCATGGAACGGGCAGACGTAAGATACAAGGCTGAAGATTGAGAACCGGAACTTACTCCTTCATTAAAGAAGGCGATGGACACCTGAATGACCATGTTGTAACATTGTTCAAACGGAGGTGCGAAATGATCAAAACCCTTCAGAAGCACGGGAATAGCATGGCGCTGGTCATTGAAAAGCCCCTGATGGAAGCGCTCGGCATCAAAGAGGACACCCCCCTTCAACTTACGCTCAACGGCAATGCGCTTGTCATCACGCCGGCCAACGTCGGTGTAGGACCGGAGCAAATGAAACAGATACTCAAAGACTTGCGCAAGCGCTATGGCCCAATGCTGAAGCGGTTGGCTGATTGAGTCATGGCTGACATTATCTTTCTGAGTCTCGATGACGTGTTACTGGCCCATGCCGATACCTTGGAACAAGAAGGCGGCCTGAGCGGGGTGAGGGATCATGGCCTTCTCGATGCCGCGGTGGCCATGCCTCGACAACAATTCGGTGGTACCTATTTGCACCCGGACTTAGCCGCTATGGCGGCTGCCTATCTGTTCCACATTGCTCAAAACCATCCTTTTTACGATGGGAATAAGCGGACCGCAGCATTGTCGGCTCTGGCCTTTTTGCGTGTAAACGACCTTGAGCAGTTGCCTGCTCCCCAAGACCTCGAAGCCGTGACGCGCCGGGTCGCGGCCGGTGAAATGGTCAAGGATGAACTGATCCGCTGGATGCGAAAGCAGATCGGCGAGGGTAAAGGATAACCGTTACAGGCCACATGAGCAAACTAAGGAGGTTCACATGATCCGTAATCTATGCGCGCTGTCCCTTATTCTTATAGCCGGGACTATGGTCGCCGGTTGTGCCGACGGTTCTTATTCCGGTCGACAACGACCCGCACCTGGTTACGACAACGTCAATATGGGATCGCCGCAGCCTGGCCAACAGCATCGTTACGACGAACCTCCGCCGAATTCACAACGTGATCCTTATAGCCGCAGCGGGCCTGGATACTATTAGCAAGACGCCCTGAGAGGGATCACGGTTGGGCCTGGAGTCCAGTCTTAGAACCCGGGGTCAGCCACCGAACGGTGTCCCTCGTTCACACTCCGGGCGCTGCGCTTCGATGCGCTCTTGTGCCGACAACAAGGTCGGCCGCAACGATCCCTGCCCCTGCGGCAGCGGAAAGAAATACAAGAAATGCCGCGGGGCGTGAGGGGAGAGGCCCCGACCCATCTAAAGACCGCAGTCTGCGGATTAATTCATTGTAAGCACCACGCGAAACCGCGCCTTGCCGCTCATCATACGCTCGTAGCCGGCAGCAGCCTGTTCGAGCGGAAGCGTCTCCACCATGGCTCGAATCCCTGTGAGCGCACAAAAGTTCAGCGTGTCCTGAGAATCTCGCGCGGTCCCTGACGGCCACCCTTGGATGGACCGGCGACTCAGGAGAAGCTGGATGGGTGTTGCACTGATGGGGTCGGTCGACGCTCCGACCACGAGCAGTTGCCCGCCGACTCCAAGCCCGTCAATGAGCGGGGACATGGCCTTCCCGTCCGGAACGGTGGCGAGAATGACCGAAGCGCCGCCCAGACTCATGAGTTCTTTCGCAACGTTGTCGGAATCTGTGTCGAGGTAGCGGACGGCGCCGAGCTTCAGTGCGAGGGATTCCTTGTCTTTGCCTCGGCCGATGGCTACCGTGTGGAATCCCATTTTGGCGGCAAACTGAATGCCGAGATGGCCCAGTCCGCCGATGCCGTGGACCCCCACCACATCTCCCGCGACGGCCGGACTATGCCTCAGACTATTGAACGTCGTGACCCCCGCACACAAGAGAGGGGCCGCTTCGATGGGCGAGAGAGTATCCGGAATCGCCGCCACGGCTTCGTTGTTGGCAATCATGTATTGGGCATATCCACCGTCCGCGCTGACGCCAGTTACTTGGAAATTGCGACAGCCCATGAAATCGCCTCGCCGACAAGGATCGCATTCAAAACAATGCCCGCCATGCCAGCCTACGCCTACCCGCTGCCCCTTCTTCCAAGTTGACACGCCCGTCCCGACTTCGTCGATCACGCCGGCGACCTCGTGTCCCGCTACTCGCGGGTATTGCAGACCCGGCCACATCCCCTCTTTTACGATCACGTCGCTATGACAGATCCCGCAGGCCTGCACTTTAATGCGGACCTGGTTGGCTCCGGGTGAGGGGATTTCTCGTTTGACCACTTCGAATTGCGCGCCAGATGAACTGATGTGAACCGCTGTCATCTGCGACATATCGGCCCTCCTTGTGGTTATGTGAGCCTGCAACGCAGGCGGGGAACTCCCCAGGCATGATGGCATCCGCGGACAGTCAGGCCTCTTTTTCCGAGTCGGTAAACGTTGCCGCATTCTCCTTGACGAACTCTCGCACGCTGATGGGTCTTCGGCCCGTCAGCGTGAGGACGTCGTCCGACATCCGGTCATAGCGTCCCGCACGGTGCAGATCGGCCATGGTTGCAAGGTGGCTCACCAAGTGCGCCGGCAAGCCTTGCTTGACTAGCCCGTCTCTCCACGGCTCGACCGGAATGTCCTGAAAGGTGACGGTGCGGCCAAGCGCCTTCGAGTACTCCTGAGCGAAGAAATGCATATTCTCGGACTGCGGACCCGTAAGGTGATAGATCTTTTACCTGAACGAGCACTTGATTGTTCTCCGGAATGGGTTTCGGTGCCTCTTCATGGACAAGCGATTGCAGGCCATTCATCTGATGCAACCGTATCGCTTTCATGGAAACACCCCTTACGTGGGCTTACTCCATAGACTAAAGTCTTCTGCTTTCTCAGTTCAATGCGCAAAGCATTGGGAAGGCTCCACACCGCCGATTTTGAAGCGGAATACGCGTTCTCATCGGACGCGCATGCCAGCTAGCATCCGACAGAACATTCCATCTTCAGTTCTCCAAAATAAATGCCCGATGATGCATTACCGAAGCGCGCACAATGCAAGACGAGCGTAAATGACTTCAGGAAAAGACGAACAACTTTGGTAGGACAAGCTTTCCCTTTGAAACCGTCTACGAGTAACCTGAGCGGACAGTTTTTGCATCTAGGATTTCCCCCAGGAACTCTTGTCATGACAGCGCATTGTGAACGACAGGATGACGGATCTGTTTCACTCCGATAGCTGGCGGGCACTCGCATCAAGGTATGGCTCCATGAGCCATCATGTAGAGGCGCACCGCGGCAAGGTGATGCAAAAGATGAAGGCCGACTCTCTTCCCGATCTGGTGAAAATGGCCGCGCGACTCGGCCTTTCCCCACGAAAACAATCAAATGAATGTGCGGACTGTCAGGAAACTGATCGTAGCCTATTCTCGCCGGTCTCACCTTGACTTAGAGCGCTTCCGAGGGCTACTCTACATCCCCTTTCGGCACCCAGCGATGGGCAGGTGCTGCCCATAGGCTAGGGGTGTCGCTTTTTCTCATCTTGAATGATGAATTGGAGCGTTCCGTGAGCCCAGGGCACCCTGAACTCATTGCCGCCATTAGGTCTGAGATCGCCGCTTCCGGTCCGATCCCGTTCGTTCGTTTCATGGAGTTGGCTCTGTATCACCCGCAATTCGGCTATTACATGCGCAGCGCCGAACCGGCGCAGGAACGGATCGGCTGGCGAGGTGATTTTTATACGAGTTCGGATGTCCATCCCATCCTTGGGCAAGCTCTGGCCAAGCAGGCCGAACAAATGTACCGACTACTCGGCTGTCCCCATCCTTTCACCATCGTCGAAATGGGGCCCGGCAAAGGCTTGCTGGCGAAGCAGATTCTGACGACGTGCGCACATCGCTATGGTTCGTTTTTTCAACACCTTCGGTATGTCCTGATCGACCGAAGCCCGGCCATGCGCGAATTGCAGCGCGGCAACCTGGCACCGTGGCTCGATCGACCGGATCTGGTCGCATGGATGGACGATCCGGCGGATCTGGACTCTCACGGTGTGACCGGTCTGTTCTTCAGCAATGAACTCCTGGACTCCTTTCCGGTCCACCGCGTTCAGGTCACGTCAAAGGGAATCGAGGAACTGTGGGTGGACTATCGGGACGGGAAATTCATTGAATGTTTGATGCCGCTGTCGTCCGACACGCTGGCTCATCGTCTGCGCCATGTGAGCGCCGATTGGCCGGAAGGCTATCGAACGGAGATCAATCTGCGGGCATCGGATTGGATGAAGGAAGTCGCTCAGCGTCTGGATCGTGGATTCGTGCTGACCATCGATTACGGTCACTCCGCGCGCGACCTCTATCGGCCCGACCGAAAACGCGGCACGTTTCTTTGTTACTTCCGGCAATCCATAAACGACGATCCCTTTCTGCGCGTGGGCGACCAAGACATGACCGCCCATGTGGATTTTTCGGGTTTGGCGGAGATCGGTGAAGGACAGAAACTCCGGACGACCGGCTTCACGAACCAGATGAGTTTTCTCATGGGGCTCGGCGTCGAACAGATGATCGCGGAGTTGGAACAGGACAGTCCGCAGTTCACAGCGGCGATCCATCTGCTGAGGCCGCACGGGATGGGCACGACGTTCAAGGTCCTCATCCAACACAAAGGAATCCAGCAACCTGAACTCGACGGCCTGCAATACAAACCGTTTTTTAATTCGGCGCTCACGACGCAATCGGCCGCGTAAGGACGTTCGCCTACCGGCATCATCGACGTTCGGCAACCGGTTCTGAGGTCTGTATGGGTGACACGGCGGTTCCGGAAAACTATTTACCGATCCTCATTTTCATCGGTGTCGGCATCACTCTCGGAACACTGACGCTCTTGCTCGGGTGGTTTGTCCGCCCGAACCAACCCTATCGGGCCAAGTTGGCCCCTTACGAAAGCGGAAGCCCGTTGTTCCAAGACGCCCGTGTACAGTTTCCGATGCGGTATTACATCATCGCGATGTTATTCGTCATCTTCGATATCGAGATCGTGTTCATGTATCCGTGGGCTATTGCATTCAACGATCTTGGGCTGGTTGGATTAGTGGAGATGACCTTGTTTATCGCTATTCTGGTCGTGGGGTTTTGGTACGCATGGAAAAAAGGGGCGCTGGAGTGGGATTGAAGGGCGGTGAGCCTATCCTTCTTGCTCGCCCACCGCGCACCCAAGATTTATCGAAGGAAAATATAACGGGCGGTGCTCGGTGGATGCGCGCAGTAAAGGACAGCCCCACCGCCCTTCATTTAGGAAGGGTGTAAAGACAAGTGAGTCTTCTAGAGCGTCAGTTTGACGCGAATATCATCACGACGAACCTGGATGCGGTCGTCAACTGGGCCAGGAAGTCGGCGTTATGGCCCATGACCTTCGGGCTTGCCTGCTGCGCCATTGAAATGATCGCGAGCGTCTCCTCCCGCTATGACCTTGACCGTTTCGGTGCGGGCGTTTTTCGTGCGTCCCCCCGACAATCCGATCTCATGATCGTCGCCGGGACCGTTTCGCGCAAGATGGCTCCGGTCATTCGGCGGATCTACGATCAAATGCCCGAGCCTCGCTACGTGATCTGCATGGGCTCGTGCGCGACCTCAGGCAACCATTACAACAGCTATGCGGTCGTTCAGGGCGTGGATCAGATCGTGCCGGTCGATGTGTATGTGCCCGGATGCCCGCCGAGACCGGAGGCCTTACTGGACGGACTGTTGAAGCTACAGGAGAAGATCCAGCGAGAAAGAGTGTTCGTGAAATAAATTCTCTAGGACGCACGTGACAAAGTTGAAAAGTCATAAAGTTTGAAATTCAACTTGTTAAGAAGCCATTAACTTTAAGACTTTCAAACTTTCACGCTTTACGACTGAACAAATGCAACTTCTTACTGAAACCTTGCTCAAAAAGTTTCCGGACGCGGTGCTGTCCGTCGATGTCGACACGGCCCGATCGGAAGTGACCGTTCATGTCGCTGCGCCGAAGATCTTGGACGTCGCTCGGTTTTTGCACGACGACCCCGCGGCTTGTTTCGACCATATCACCGATATCTGCTCCGCCGACTACCCGGCCGATCAGCATCGGTTCGAAGTCATTTATCTTTTGCTGTCCCTTCCCCACGGCCGTCGAATTCGCCTGAAAGCACGTGTCACCGAAGACGACCCCTCGCTGGATTCGGTCACGAGCGTCTGGCGCGGCGCGGCCTTCTTAGAGCGCGAAGTGTACGACATGATGGGAATCCGGTTTACGGGCCACCCCGACCTACGCCGCATCCTCCTACCGGAAGACTACGCCGAAGGATATCCGTTACGGAAGGACTTCCCCACGGAAGGCCGGGGGTGGCGGAGCCAGTTCGACTTTATCCCGCGACTGGATGAGCCGCCGGTCGAGCACATCGAAGGCGAGGTTCCCGAGGCGGAAAAGAAATTGTTCCTGTCCGAGCCGACCGGGTCTTCATCAAACCGGCGGGAAGAACTTCTTTTGAATATGGGTCCTCAACATCCGAGCACGCACGGCGTGGTGCGGGTCGTTCTCGAGCTTGACGGAGAACGGATCGTCAAAGCGACACCGGATCTGGGGTACCTCCATCGGGGCGTCGAGAAACTGGCCGAAGGCCTCGCCTACATGCAGATCATTCCCCATACCGACCGGCTCGACTATGTCTGCGCGATGGCCAACAACTACGCCTATGTGCGGGCCGTCGAGAAACTCCTCGGCATCTCCGTGCCCGAACGAGCCGAGTATATCCGCACCATTGTCGCGGAGATGCAGCGCATTCTGGGACATCTGTTCTGGCTGGGTGCGCAGGCTTTAGATATCGGAGCCATGACGATCTTCTTCTGGACGTTTCGCGAGCGGGAAACGCTGCTCGACATGTTCGAAAGGCTCTGTGGAGCCAGGCTGACCTTGAATTATTATCGGATCGGCGGCGTGGACAGCGACTTCACTCCCGAATTGGTGGCCCGCCTCAAGGCGTTCCTGGAGACGTTTCCCCAAAAAGTGAACGAGTACGATTCACTGCTCGCCGGCAACCGCATTTGGCTGGGACGGACGAAACATGTCGCCGTCATCTCCGGAGAAGACGCGATCAATTTCGGCATGACGGGTCCGGCCTTGCGGGGATCCGGCGTGTCGTATGACGTGCGCAAACTCGAACCTTACGGCGTCTACCATAAAGTGGACTGGGAAGTGCCGGTCGGAAAAAACGGCGATACGTACGATCGCTATTGGATTCGAGTCGAAGAGATGCGCCAAAGCGCGCGGATCATTTCTCAATGCCTCGATCAGATGCCGCCCGGGCCGATCATCGCCGATATGCCGCAATACATTCCGCCGCCGAAACAGCTCGTCATGCGGGACATGGAGAGCTTGATTCATCATTTCATCATCTTCACCCAAGGGTTCAAGCCGCCGAAGGGGGAAACCTATTGCGCGACCGAGGCGCCGAAAGGTGAATTGGGATTTTTCATCATTAGTGATGGGTCTCCACGCCCTTATCGGTTGAAAATCCGCTCGCCCTCCTTCATCCACATGGGCGCGTTCGACCATATGGCGCGCGGCTACTTGATTTCCGACATCATCACGATTTTCGGGACCTACGATGTGGTGATGGGAGAGTGTGACAGATGAGGCGTACGGCCAGAATGTTCCAGTGCTCGCTGCCCGCGCACGCTCGGGTGACGCGGAGTCTTGGCGACGCGGGGCGGGCGGGTGTAACCAGCGTGCTCGGTCAATGCGCGCAGTTTGGAACATCCTGGCCGCCGCCTCGGTAAAGGAGTACGGAGGAACCGTGCTGAAGGACAAATACGGGAAAGAAATCGAAGAGATTTTGAGTCGCTATCCCGTCAAGCGTTCCGCCTTGATCCCGCTTCTCTATGTCGCTCAGCGCGATCAAGGCTATGTGACCGAGTCGGCGATGCAGGAGATCGCGCATCTTCTGAGGCTGACGCCTCCGCAAGTCTATGAGACGATCACCTTCTACACGATGTTCAACCTGAAGCCTGTGGGCAGATTCCATATTCAGGTGTGCAAGTCGCTCATGTGCGCGCTCATCGGCTCGGATACGGTGATCGAATGGATCAAGGTGAAGCTGGGGATTGCTCCGGGGGAATCGACGGCGGACGGACTGTTCAGCCTCAGTGTGGTGGAATGTTTGGCCGCGTGCGGAACCGGTCCCATGATGCAGATCAACGAGGACTACTATGAGCGGTTGACCGAGGACAAATTGGACCGAGTTTTGGCCGATCTGCGATCGACCGGAGCCAGTCCGCTCAAAAGCGGGCCGTTCATGTGGCCGGAACCGGTGAACGTTGAGCGGGGCGCGTGAAGCGTGATGCGTATCTCGTCGTTTGTAAGGAACGACGGTCGGTTGCCTGACGCTTCACATTTCACGAACGACGCTCGCCTCGCTGAGTCGAAGCGGGCTTCACGAGTTTGAACAATGCCGCAACACGAACTCATTCTTCTGAAAAACATGATGCAACCCGGATATACCGGGTCGCTGGCGGACTATGAGAAGACCGGCGGCTATCAAGCCTTGCGCAACACACTGGGGAAGATCGCCCCCCCGGATGTGACGGCGATGGTCCGCAAATCCGGATTACGCGGTCGAGGCGGCGCAGGCTTTCCGACCGGAGTGAAATGGGGATTTCTACCGAAAGACTATCAGGGTCCCCGTTATCTGTGCTGTAACGCCGATGAGAGCGAACCCGGCACGTTTAAGGATCGTCAACTCATGGAACGGGACCCCCATCAAGTCTTGGAAGGCATCGTATTGGCCTGCTATGCCATCGGCGCCGAAACCGCCTACATTTATATCCGCGGAGAAATGGTCCTGGGCTCGAAGATCCTGGAACAGGCTATCGGCGAAGCACGAGCCGCCGGGTATATCGGAAAGAACATTCTCGGCACGGGCATCAACGCCGACGTGTGGGTGCATCGGGGAGCGGGAGCCTATATCTGCGGCGAGGAAACCGCTCTCTTGGAATCGCTCGAAGGTAAACGCGGGCTTCCCCGCATCAAGCCGCCGTTTCCCGCCACGCATGGGCTCTACAACAAGCCGACCGTGGTCAATAACGTCGAGACCCTGGCCAATTTGCCCCATATCATCAACCGAGGGCCCGAATGGTTTGCGGCGATCGGTTCGCCGCCGAAGAGCACCGGCACCAGAGTGTTCTGTGTCAGCGGGCACGTTAAACGGCCGGGCAATTATGAAGTGCCGATGGGGATGACGGTCCGAGAATTGGTGTACGAGTATGCCGGCGGTATGCGGTCCGACAAACCGATCAAAGCCTTTATTCCCGGTGGAGCCTCGGCGCCTTTTCTGACACCGGCCCATCTCGATGTAAAACTGGATTTTGAACACGTCGCTGCGGCGGGATCGATGTTGGGATCGGGCGGGGTGACGGTGATGGAAGAAGGCACCAGCATGGTCTGGGCCGCGCTTCGGCTGATGGAATTTTTCTACCATGAGTCCTGCGGAAAATGCAGCCCTTGCCGAGAAGGCAGTTCCTGGCTCGTACAGATTCTGCGCCGAATCTTGGCGAAGCGCGGCCGGATGGAGGATCTTGAAACCTTGTTGGATCTATGCAAGAACATCGCGGGCCGCACGGTCTGCGCTTTCGGCGACGCGGAAGTTGCTCCGATCCAAAGTACGCTGAAGCACTGGCGGCAGGAATACGTCGACCTCATCAAGGAAGCAGAAGCAGCGAATCTCATCAGACTTGAACCGGTGGGACTAAGACGTGAATCGTGAATCGTGAAGCGCCAGGAACCTCTCCAATTTAACGATTAACGTGTAACGATTAACGAGCCTGTAACGAATAACGGAAAGTATGGCCGACACAGCAACACAAACCGTCCGTATCACGATCGACGGAATGACGGTCAACGTTCCGAAAGGGACATTGGTGATCGAAGCGGCTCGCCGCGTCGGCGTGATGATTCCGCATTTCTGCTATCACCCGAAACTTAAGCCGGACGCCAATTGCCGTATGTGTTTGGTTGAAATCGAAAAAATGCCCAAGCTTCAAACCGCGTGCAGCACGCCGGCCGACGATGGGATGAGCGTCCGCACCGCAACCACCGTGGTCAACGACGCCCATAAGTCGGTGCTCGAGTTCATTTTGGCCAACCATCCCCTGGACTGTCCGGTCTGCGATCAAGGCGGAAAGTGCGATCTCCAAGACTTTTCCCACCAGTACACGGCGAGCAGTCGGTTCGTTGAAACCAAGCGCATTTTCCAGAAGGAGTATTTCAGTCCGCTCATTGAAACGCAGATGAATCGCTGCGTGCAGTGCCTCCGCTGTGTCCGCTACTGCGATGAAGTCATGGACGTCAAGGCACTGGCGCCGGTCGGTCGCGGCACCATGACGGAAATCAAGCACTTCGGCCCTCACCCGCTCGATTGTGAGTTCTGCGGGGGTTGCGTTCAGATCTGTCCGGTCGGAGCGATTACCAGCCGACTGTCCATGTATGAGTACCGGCCGTGGATGCTGAAGCGGGCCGAAACCATCTGCGGTTACTGCGGGGACGGGTGCCAGATCACCATGCAGGCGAAGGGACAGGATCTCATCGAGGTGAACTCGGCGCATGGAGCGGGGCGCAACAACGGCGACCTGTGCGTTCGTGGATTTTTCGGATTCCATGCGGCCAGCGATCCACAGCGCCTGACGCATCCCCTGATTCGGCGCAACGGCGCGCTGGTCCAAGCGACGTGGGAAGAAGCTTTGGAATATGTCGCCGGCCGTATCCGTGAGATCAAAGCCGCACATGGAGGGCAAAGCTTCGGAGGGTTGATCTCAGGCCGTTGCACCAACGAAGAACTGTACCTGTTTCAAAAATTCTTACGCGTGGCCGTGGGCACCAACCATATCGACAGCAGCGCGCGCTATGGCCATGTCAACGGACTGCACGCCATGCAACTCGTGCAGGGGACGCATCGGTGGACCGTTACCTTCGACGACATCTTGGATGCGGATGTCCTGATCCTCGTCGGCACGAACATTACCGAGACGAATCCCATTACAGGCCTCAAAGTCAAAGAGGCGGTGAAAAAGCGCCGGGCAACCCTGATGACGATCGAATCGTTGGAGCCGGTGGTCGATACCATCAGCAATATCGCCAATCTCTCGCACCATCATTTCCGTATTCCGACCGGCGACACGCACCATGCCGTCTTTGGTCTGGTGAAGGCCGTCGTAGAACGGAATTTGGCCCAGCCGGACCTCGTCCAACGGCATCCGGCCTATCTCGATGCCATGACGAGGGCTTTGCAACAGACCTCCTGGCAAGATCTACAAGCGGCAACCGGGTTCGAGCCGGAGTCGTTTGTGAGGGCGGCCGAGACGGCGGCAGGCGCACGCCGGATCGTAATCTTGGCCGGACAGCCCTTGCTGCGGAGCGAGCATGGTTACGGCGCATGTGTGAACCTCCTCGATTTACTTCTTTTGCTCGGGAAGTTGGATCAACCAGGCTGTGGCTTTGCACCGCTCGCCGAGGAAAACAACGACCAGGGCGCGGTCGAAATGGGAACCGTCGCAGAATGTCTGCCCGGCGCCCGCGCTCTCACCAGCGGGACGGATCGCGAGAGGATCGCGACGCAATGGAACAGCGTGCTTCCGACCGACAGGGGAGCTTCTCTCATCGAGATGTTGGATCGAGCCGACAGGGGATCCATCAAGGCGATGCTCATTGTCGGAGAAAATCCGGTCGCAAGCCTCCCCGCGTCGATTCATGCGGAAGCGTCGTTGCGCAGGCTCGATCTCTTGGTGTGCCAGGAGCTGTTTATGACCGAGACGGCGGCTCTAGCCCATGTAGTGTTGCCGGCCGCTTCGTCGATGGAAAAGCATGGGACGTTCACCAATACCGAGGGACATGTTCAGGCCGTTCGTCCGTCGATCGAACCAGTCGGAGAAAGCCGCCCCGACTGGGAAGTCTTTTCCGCGCTTTCCATCCTATTGGACTCGCCGATGGAGTACGCCGAAAGCAAAGAAATCCTCAAGGAAATCCGAAGTCTCATTCCGGGCTATGGCTCGTTGGGTCCCACCCCGGTGCCGCCCAAAGTCGATCGATCCGCCATGGAACGCTATCTCAGCGCCGGATACCAGCGCGACCTGTCAACGAGGTATCGACCTATTCCTCGAACGGTCCGACCGGATGGAACCGTGCGGTTGGACTTGGCACAGAGCCTGTTCCATTCCGGTAAATTGTCCACGCGATCGAAGGGACTATTACAAATCGAAGGGAGCGGTCGGCTTCGAATCAGCCCGCTTGACGCCGCGCGCTTTGCCTTGTCCGATGGGGATCGGGTGCGCCTTTCCAGCACGTCCGGCGAAATGACGACCGAGGTCAAAATCATGGATCGGGTCCCACAGGGAACCGCGTGGTTCCCTTCTCACTTCGGTCAAGCGGCCGTCCGTCTGTTTGAATGCGCCGTCGATCCTACCACCCATGTGCCGTCGTTCCGAACCGCGACGGTATCCATCATGAAGGTGGCGTGATGACTATGCCAACTAAGGAGCCCCGTTGTGACTGAATTCGGATTACGTCTGGCTATTTCCCTTACCCAAATCGCCGCGGTCATGGGCGTCGTGGTCGTCACGGTGCTCATTCTCACCCTTGCGGAACGAAAAGTCCTGGGCTGGATGCAGGACCGCATGGGTCCGATGGAGGTCGGGCCCTACGGCATCCTCCAGCCGTTTGCTGATGCCATCAAGCTCTTTTTTAAGGAAGACATCATTCCAGCCGGTGCCAACAAGTTTCTATTCACCATGGCGCCGATTCTTTGTTTGATTCCCGCGTTCATCGGTTTCGCCGTGATTCCGTGGGGCCCGAACCAGACGTTTGAGATCAACGGCGTCACCGTGAGGCCGTTTGTGATCAGCGACATCAACATCGGCATTCTCTACATCCTGGCCTTCGCCTCGCTCGGGGCTTACGGCATCATCCTGGGAGGATGGGCGTCCAACAGCAAGTACTCACTGCTCGGCGGGCTACGGTCCGCGGCGCAGATCATCAGTTACGAGCTCAATGTCGGGTTGTCCATTGTCGGCGTGTTGATTTTGTCCGGTTCACTCAGCCTTGTGAAAATCACAGATGCCCAAGCCGGCGGCTTTTGGAACTGGTATCTCTTCGCATTGCCGGCCCCACAAATTTTTGCGTTTGTGGTCTACGTGATTTCATCGGTGGCTGAAACCAACCGAGTCCCGTTCGATCTACCGGAAGCCGAGAGCGAACTCGTCGCCGGCTTCTTCACTGAATACAGCGGCCTCCGATTCGCGTTCTTCTTCCTTGCCGAGTACGCGAACATGGTGTTGGTGTCCTGTGTGGCCGCCGCGCTGTTTCTCGGCGGTTGGAACGCGCCGTACCCGGGAACGATCATGGCGCTCCTCGGCCTGCCCTCCTGGGCTTGGGTCGAGAACACCATGTGGTTTGCATTCAAGACATACTCGTTCTTGTTCCTCTTTTTCTGGCTCCGAGCCACGTTGCCGAGACTGCGGTACGATCAGCTGATGAGATTCGGCTGGAAGGTGATGCTGCCCATCGCGTTGGGGAACATCGTCGTGACGGCTCTCGCGGTGTTTTTCTATCAACAGATGAAGTAGCAGACGGGATCGAAATGGCATCCGGCGCAACCACCAAACGTCTCTCGTTGTCCGAATGGTTCAAAACCATCACGTTCTACGAGATCCTGGTCGGCATGAAGGCCACCCTGTCGCACCTGCTGAATTACCGTCCGGTCACGCTGCAATATCCTCACGAGAAGCGTACGCTGCCCGACAACTACCGGGGCATGCTCGCGCTGCTCCGATACGACGATGGGACCGAGAAGTGTGTAGGCTGCGATCTCTGTGAGGCAGCCTGTCCGTCGCGCGTCATTCGCGTCGTCAGCGCGGAAGTGCCGGGGGAACCGACCAAACGTTATTCGAAAGAGTATTACATGGATATGACCCGTTGCTTGTTCTGCGGGATGTGTGTGGATGCCTGTCCCGTCGATGCGTTGGGCATGACGAGAGAATTTGAATGGGCGGTCTACGACAAGCGGCAACTCCACCTCAACAAACAACAATTGCTTGCCATCGGCGACCGCTCATTTCCCGTCCGCGAGAAACGCCTGGAACTTCAACATCCGAACGTGGCGTTCTTCAACGTGGCATTCAAGCACATGCCGCCAAAATCGGACTGACCCGGACAATCACTCATCGAGAGACCGAAGGTTGCAACACCGTTGCCTTAGCCCGATCCAAGCCGATCTCTGATCCAGGAACCACTTATGTCGCTGGTGTTTTTCGGATATTTTGCCGGGATGATCGCCATAACGTCCATGCTGGTGGTCGCGCTGAGAAATCCCGTCTATAGCGCGCTTTCCTTACTCGTCATGTTTTTCCACGTTGCCGGGCTCTTCGTCACGCTCCATGCCGAATTTTTGGCGGCGGTGCAGATCATCGTCTATGCCGGAGCCATTTTGGTGCTATACCTGTTCGTCGTCATGATCTTGAATGTCAAACAGGACGACCGTTACCACAGCCAATGGCGGATCGCGGGACTCGTCTGTGTCCCGCTGCTGATCGAGTCCATTGTGCTCCTCTCCGGCGGTGGGAGTGCGACTGATCCGGACGGGCGATCGGTCCTGGCCGGCCCGCATGATCCGCTCGCCGCCGACAATACGTTGGCCATCGGCAAGACATTGTTTTCGACCTACCTATTTCCCTTCGAGGTGGCTTCTTTAGTCCTTTTAGTGGCCATGATCGGCGCCATCGTCCTTGCGAAACGTGACATCGGCGGGGGGCCGGCGTGAAGAGGCACCGGTCATTCGTCAAAGGTCGCTGTCAAGGGCGGATCGAGCGGTGGGGATCCGGGCCGCCGTTATGCCTCATTGACCCTCCACCTTACGGCCGCAGGCTCATCGCGAATGACGAGTGACCGATGACCATCCCCATCTCTTACTACCTCATTTTGAGCGCCATCGTCTTCCTGACCGGCGTCGTGGGCGTACTGATCCGACGCAATATCATTGCCATCCTTCTATCTGTGGAATTGATGCTGAACGCGACGAACATTAACTTCGTCGCGTTCTCCGATCATCTTCAGGATCTTGGCGGTCAGATATTCGTCTTTTTTGCTCTCACGGTGGCGGCAGCGGAGGTGGCCGTGGGACTCGCGATCATCATCGCCCTCCACCGATCTCGATCGACGATCAACGTGGAAGAATTCAATCTCTTGAAATGGTAAAGGAGTCCTCTCTCGTGAAACGTGAAGCGTCTTTCGCAGAGAATCAGGAAGCGTTGCGGCTATGCTTTCCTATTGCACTTCACGAACGACGAACGACGAGGGATGAGCGCTGATGTCGTACGCACTCATCCCATTCCTCCCGCTGGCCGCCTTTATCGTTCTCGGACTGGCCGGCCGGCACATCAAAGCGCGCGCCCACCTGGTGGCGGTTCCCGCGGTCGCCCTGTCGCTCACCTTGTCGGTGGCGGCATTTTTGGAAGTGGCGGTGTCCGGCTCGGTCGTTTCGGTTCCGCTGTATACCTGGCTCACAT
>CAYXKP010000007.1:17375-50966 GCA_964465695.1 uncultured Nitrospira sp. | reverse complement strand
GGTCGACTTCCTTCCGATAGACGATTTCCCGGCAATGGTTGCACTTGAGCCACATCCCCTCGCTGCCTTTCGAACGAGGCGGCGGAACGGATTCTGCGGGCTTTTCTTTCTTGAACCACGCCATGGCGTTGCCTTAATGGAATCGCATCCTATCGATGCCTGGTGCTGCACGAACCGGCAAAGAATAGCATAGGCATCCCCCCGATGCACCTTCCTGCGCATCGGAGCTGAAACACCGACCCTCTTAAGGTCCAATAACCGAGGGGGTCAGTCTTATCAACATCCACACCCCGACCGACACGCTGGCAAGGCTGGCAAGACCTTGGACTCCCACGAACAGTCGACGACTGATGGACCGTGACCATATCACAGGAATACTGATCGTCATGCCGATCACCATCATGCCGGCGATGGACCCGAGACCGAAAACAAGGATCGATAGAAGTCCGGCGGCTACGTCGGTTGTCGTGGCGAGGATAATCAGCATGAGCGCCGCTGATCCGGCCACTCCGTGCGCCATGCCTATGCAAAATGGGCGGATCGACTCCGTGATCCAATGCCGATGGCCATGATCGGCTTGGCGTCGATGACTGTGAAGATGAACGTGGGGCTCGCCGTCATGGTGATGGCTGTGCACGTGCCATCGTTCCCGGTACAGCCTTAGCGCCAGCATCCCGCCGAGCACTATCAACAGAACCCCGACCCCGGATTCCGCGATGAATTCGAATTCGGCAGGAATGTGAACGCCCCAGAAGAGAACGATTGATCCGACGAGCAGCAGCGTCAGTGTATGTCCGACGCCCCAACTGAGCCCGACGGCACCGGAGGCCAGAAGCGACGGCCGTTCGGTCAGCACCGTCGAAACGGCTGCCAGATGGTCCGTATCCAAGGCATGTCGTAATCCGAGCAAGAAACCGACTCCCAACAATGTCACGAATTGCGTTTCAGGCATGATGGCTCACGACACCAGAGGCAGTGAACACGATCCCGCAGGTCGAAACCAAACAGACACCACCGAGTCAAGGATCAGACAGGAACGAAACGTCCGGCTACCAGCACTTACCCACCACGGGCATGCATTTCCAGGTGGGGGTCCTCTCGCAGGCGGTCAATGTCGATCAGCCCCCCGGCGCGAAGCCCGACTCGCTCCAATGCCTTACGCTCCTCTGCTCCGCGATCGCGGCGGGCGGCCCACCCCGATCGAATGATGTCCCGTATTCGATCCGGGTGCTCGCCCATGCGAAGCGGCTTGCGAAGATCGACTCCCGATCCCGCGTATAAGCACAGATACCACAATCCATCGGCTGTGAGACGACTGCGGTCGCACTGCACACAAAACGGCATCGTCGTTGAGGGAATAATTCCAAAGATCGCGCCGTCCGGCAAGCAAAATCGTTGGGCGGGAGCCGCCCCTCGTCCCGGAAGCGCTTTGATTCGACCATACCGTCGAGCAAGCGCATCGAGGATCATGTCCTGGGAGAGAACTTTGTCCATCCTCCACTCGTTCGCCCCACCAACGTCCATATATTCGATGAATCGGACTTCGGCCTGATAGTGTTTGGCGAATTCGATCAACGGGCTCAGTTCATCCTCATTGAACCCGCGAATCGCAACCGTGTCGAGCTTGAGGTTGGTCAAGCCGGTTTTCCCGACCGATTCGATGCCTTCCAAAACTCGTGTGAATTCATCGCGCCCGGTCAACTGACGAAACCGTTCGGGTCTGAGCGTATCTAAACTCACTGTCACCCGATCGAGCCCCGCCTCGTAAAGCTCCTGCGCGCAGTCAGCCAATAGCACGCCGTTCGTCGTCAAGGCCACTTCGGTGATCCGCCGATTCCGTCGAAGCAAACGAACCAAGCGTGGAAGGTCTTTTCTCAATAGCGGCTCACCCCCCGTAAGCCTGACCTTGTCCACACCGACATCGGCAAAATAGCCTACCAACGTCGCCATTTCTTCGAAGCTTAAAATGTCCTCGCGTGGCAGCCAGACATACTCCGGCTCCGGCATGCAGTACTTGCAGCGAAGGTTACAGCGATCGGTAACGGACAGCCTTAAGCTTCGTAGCGGGCGCTCATAGACATCGAGCACCGGCGCATGAGAAGTATCGCGTCGTTCGTTATGCAATGGTTCTCTCGTAGCTCAGAAACTATTCTCTTATCCCCTGAGCCTTACATCCATTTATGGATGTTCCTCGACCCAGACCTCCCCTTCGGGCGTATGTTCCAGCTTCCAGATCGGCGTAATTTGCTTGAGCTCATCGATCGCCCACTGACAGGCCCGGAACGCATCGGCACGGTGTTCCGCACCGGCGATGATCAGCACGATGTTTTCACCGATCGCGATCTCTCCATAACGGTGGATGATGAGCAACTCCAGAATGTCGAACTCTTTCAGCGCCCGTTCCCGAATGTCATGCAGCGTCTTCTGCGCCATTCCTTCGTAGTGTTCGAACGTAATGCCGTCGACATCCCGTCCCCGTGATCGATCACGCGCGATGCCCAAAAACGTGGCAATGCCGCCGATGCGTTTCGACCGGCTCCGGACTCGATCGAGTTCCTGATCGATGGAGAAATCCTCCCGCTGGACACGGACGAATCGGTCGTCGTTGGTCTGTTCCCGCCCCGTGCCTCCCGCAAACGGCGGGAGCAACGCAACCTCGTCGCCGTCCTTGATAACCGTCTCTTCGTGCGCGATTTCCTGATTCACCGAGACCAGCACCTTCTTTTTATGAATCAGTTCGCCGATGGCGGGAAAGCCGGTCTCGATCGCACCGATCAGATCCTTCACTTGCCGACCATCAGCCACATTCACGGACAGAGCGCTCTGATTCCCTGCCAGCATTTTTGTCATACCGAACAATCGAACCGAGATCATCGTCCTCACTCTTGGCCTGAACGTTAATCGTTCCTGATATAGGTCCCGGACTTCCCGCCTGATTTCGACAGGAGATACACCTCACTGAGACTCATCCCGCGATCGACCGCCTTGCACATGTCGTAAACGGTCAACGCCGCAACGGTAGCCGCGGTCATGGCTTCCATTTCGACTCCCGTCTGTCCAGTTGTCTTGGCGGTGGCTGTTATGGTGATCGAACAGCGGCCCTTGGGATCAGGCTGCGGTTCTTCTTTGAAGGCAATATCGACGCTCGTGACTAAGATGGGATGGCACATGGGAATCAGATCCGGCGTCTTCTTGGCACCCATCACACCGGCGACCTGGGCGACAGACAAGACGTCCCCCTTGGCGATCTTTCCATGTTGAATCTTTTCAAGGGTTTCGGGAAGCAGCAAGATCCTCGCTTGGGCCGTGGCGATTCGTTCGCTTGAGTCCTTGGCGCTGACATCGACCATGCGGGCCCGGCCCGCTTCATTGAAGTGCGTGAATTCAGCCATTTTGTTTGTTGAATCAGTATGTTGCGTCGGCACGCAGAGGGATTATAGGTGCCGCTAGAGAGGAAGGTCAAGGAAGGGACTCAGCGGTCCGGAATTTCCAAACATTTCACTACAGGCTCCGTTCGCCTTCTGCCTATCACCATAATAACATTCAGACGCACATGCTTGATTCTACCGAGCTCTCGAAGTACATTGCGCCATTCAATATACAGATTAGGTGTATACCAGCAGCTCAGCCCCCTCAAGGAGGAGCCTCATGGGAACACAACACTACTTGTTAGGTTTGTCTGGGTATGGGTATTCTTCAAGCCGCTGGCGAGCGAGTCTCATAACTGTCCTCGCGCTCACGCTGAGCAGTCATCCCATCGCGTTCGCCGATAGCCCCCATGAAGTATGGGCCATCGATCAATCTAACTCTCAGGGCAAGACCTTCGGCGGCCGTATTTACATCTGGGAAGGACAGAAGATCGAATCACATCCTGAGCGCGCTCGTGCCGAGGTGATCGACCTGTCAACCGCGGTCAGCGATCTCTGCGTGAGTGAGACAGGCGCGGTTCCGGTGCGTCCGCATATGCTCGCGTTCAATGCCGCTCAAACCCACGCTATCATTTCGTTCGTGGCAAGCGGACATGTCGTCTTTCTCAACGCGGAGACACGCATGCCGCTGGCTTGTATCCGAACCTCCATCGGGGCCGGTGGCGCCAGGCAGGTTCATTTCGCGATCCCCTCGCCCGATCAGACCTATGTCTCCGTAGCCAACCAAAACGGCAAGCTCTTCGAGCGCATCGACACGGACTATTCGACGAACTCTTTCGTACTGAACCCGGCTGCGACCATAAATCTGTTTACCTGCATTACACCGAACGGCATGCCCTGCGAGTCAGCCGGCATCCGCGATGACAATGCGCCCATTTGTCCGATCATTGATTCCACAAGCCGATTCTCCTTCGTCACGCTGCGCGGCGGCGGTCTATTCGTCGTTGACAGTAAGTCCACCCCCATGCAAATCGTGGCGGAATATGATCGCACCTCGATTCATCCAAACGGCTGCCTTGGTGCAGAAACAGCCGGCAAGATGTACATCGACTCGGGCGGTGGCACCCCAGCCAACCTGTTTGAAGCCGATCTTTACGCACTACCGGTTACGGGCTACTCACCCAGCAACCCGCCCAATACGCCGGCACCCAAGCTGGTCTTCAGTGAAGATGTAGATGAGGCTGACTCGCATGGTGCGGCGCTTGTGCAACAGGGAAATTTCCTGTGGGTGGCCGATCGTGGTCGGAATTTCATCTTTGTGGTCGATACGGAAAACGACCGGATCGTCAATCGCATCGTTCTGACAGGAGCGGTGAGCGCAGATCCTACACCGGATCTGCTCTTCCCTTCTCCACAGGACACTCGCATCTATATGTCGTTACGCGGGCCAAACCCGCTCTCGGCCGACCCCCACGTGAGCACCGGCAGTACACCGGGCGTGGGCGTGCTGAAGGTGAAACGCGGCGGACGCGACGGCGAATTCGTCGGTATCGCACCGGTGAGTAATATCGACGGATCAGGTATCGAGCGGGCGGATGTCCATGCCTTGGCCGTGCGGAGGAAGTAAGAGAGGTTAGGCCTCATAGTAGTTTGGAGAAAATGAAAAAGGGTCCGCCGGGAATTCTGCTCTCAATTCGTACTCGCATCGGCGATTTATGAACAGACCGATCTGCTGATCACGGGAAGCTAGGACTTCTTAACGATTGCAGGCTCCCCCGCCATTGTCTGTCCACGTGGCTGCTGGGATCTCCTCCGACGATAGTGATGCTACGATACCCGCAGAAATATTTACTGAGCCCTCTGTTACATTCCATCTTAGGATCTCCTTTGATACAAAGGAAGTCCATCCAATCAGACAAATCACCTAGCACTTTCCCTTGCCTTCGCCATATACTATGCAACACCCGCTTAGCACCCATTTGGTGACCAGTGAGAATCGTCGCGACCGTCGCGGTTCTAGCACTGCTCGTAGTCGGCACCGTCCTGCACTATGTGTGGGAGCTCATTTCAATCGGCACCGCCTACAAGGCCAAGATCCTGTGCTCCGGCGTCTTCGTCTCCATGCGCACTCCCGATGATGTGCTGCATAACGACCTCGGTGCCGAAGATTTGCCCATCCTGCGTTCGATCGACGCGTCAATTGACCGCAAGGCCCATACAGTATCCGCAACCTTTCTTGGACTGATCAAACAATCCGTGGAGTATCGTCCCGGTCTTGGTTGCACATTGAAGTTTAAGCACTATGAGCCACCGACGCCGATGGATTTCAATCCCACCATTGACCTCGCCAACGCCTTGCCCAGTCACTGGCCGGCGACCGATTCGAGGGTTGAGGTTGCGGCGGCCATTGATCAGGAACGCTTGGATGCCGCCATAGACTGGGCGTTTTCGGAGTCCCATCCCGTGCGTTTGCGCCGAACACGCGCCGTGGTCGTCGTCCACCAGGGTCAGATCGTGGGAGAACGGTACGCACCGCCCTTTGATCAACACACTCCCCTGATCGGCTGGTCGATGACCAAAAGCGTGATGCACGCACTGGCGGGTATCTTGATTCATGAGGGAAAATTATCGCTCACCGATCCAGTTCAGGCGCCGGAGTGGTCGGAGTCGAGCAACGGCAGAAGCGCGATTACGGTGGATCATCTCCTGCAGATGACCAGTGGAATAGACTTCGATGAGAACTACACTCACCCGCTGGCCGATGTCACGCACATGCTGCTGCGGACACCGGATATGGCCAGTTATGCAGCAGGCAAGAAGCTCGTCGCGGAGCCAGGCTCGCAGTGGCGCTATTCGAGCGGCACCACCAACATTCTCAGCCGCGTCATGCGTCGCGCGGTCGGCGACACCGACTACCATTCCTTTCCGCATCGAGCCCTGTTTCAGCCGCTTGGTATGAAGGGCGCCGTGCTCGAGCCGGACGCCTCAGGAACGTTTGTCGGCTCCTCCTATACCTACGCCACCGCTCGTGATTGGGCCAAGTTCGGCCTGCTCTACCTCCAGGATGGCATGTGGAACGGACAGCGCATGCTGCCGGAAGGCTGGGTCCGGCACGCGACCACCCCGGCATCAAGCATCCCGGGAAATGCCTTTGGCGCGCACTTTTGGCTACAGATACCGGACGAATACACGAGCAGTGGAGATGCGAGCCTGTTGCCCCAAGACGCGTTTCACGCGGTAGGACACGCGGGTCAATTCATCACCGTCATTCCCTCACGCGAGCTGGTCGTGGTTCGACTAGGACTGAGCCGCTACGCGTCAGCCTGGCAGCATGATATCTTCCTGAACAAATTACTCATGGCGGTCAAAGACTCGTCACTGGGCAGCTGATTGTGCTCACAAAGTTGTGAGCTCATACAACAACGTTCACTGCGACAGGATCAATATCGGGTCCAAGCCTAAGCCACCCCGAGATGCGGCTGGGTTGATCAATCCGTCGGCAGCACCCTCATAACTTGCAGTAACCTCTCTTCAATAGACTCCTAAAATGGCCTTGCTATACTCCCAGGCAGTAGAACGGAATTATGAAAAAACTGCTGTTAGGAATCGCGGCGATCGCATTGCTGGTAATCAGCGCAGGTCTCTGGTGGGTATACCACTCGCTGGACACCCAGGTCGCCTCTGCGATCCGCCGATATGGCTCTGAGATGACCGGCGTGCCGGTCGGTCTTTCGAGTGCCCACATCGCTATCGCCGACGGTAGAGCGACCTTGCGCGGCCTGGTCGTCGGCAATCCTGACGGCTTCAAAACCAAGCACGCCCTGTCGCTCGGCGAAATCAGCATGACACTGGATATCGGCTCGCTCACGACGGACGTGATCCGGATCAAGGAGCTCACGCTGATCAAACCGGAGGTCACCTACGAGTATGCCTCCTCCGGAAGCAATCTCGAGGTCCTTCAACGCAACATCGAGCGTTCTATTGCTCAACAGCGTGGCGATGCCAAGACCACGCAGGACTCCCAATCCGACAAGAAACTGGCGATCGAGCATCTGTACATCAGGAGCGGTACCGCAAGTGTGAGCGCCGAGATGCTCAATGGCGAGGTGCTTTCAGTGCCGATCGCCGACCTCCACCTCCAAAACATCGGCAAGAAATCGGACGGCACGACCGCCGGCGAAGCCATGCGCCAGATTTTTGGCCCTCTCGTACAGCAAGTCGGCTCCGCAGTGGCATCGCTTGGTGTAAAGGCTGCCGGAAAGACCATCCAGAAGGGGGTGGAAGGCGCGACCCAGACCATCAAGGACTTCTTTAAATAGCTGAACAAAGATCCGATCCACCCTTGCTTCCTCACCATCCCCCTCTTTTTGCCGTCTGGAAAATCTCCATCCGTTTCAGTACACTCTCTTGAAACCGGAGTCGCTTTGTCAGAAGGAAAAGCCGCCGCATCACGGCTTCACGATCCAGCAGCGAGGATTTCGATGGGATTTCTAAGCAGACTTCTCGATATGCCTTCGTTCAACGGCGCCACGAACGCGCTGTTGGTCGAGTTGGCCATTCCCGAACTTAGCGAGACTCAACGCTCCCAGTTGAAAGGCCGAGTCATTGAACTGTTCCGAGCCCACCGCTCTTCCAATGGATCGACGGAAGGCGCATTGGTCGAGTTGAACCAAACACCGCGTGTCTTTCAGCTCAACATGCTGGCACTTGCCATGAAGGACCTCGGCTACCCTCCTCCGTTCAAGAAAGAAAAGCTACAGAAGATCAAGGATCCCTTCGATCCCAGCCACGCGGACGAACATGCCATGCGCGCGGTCGCCCGCCGCCTCAAATGGCACTATGGCGTCGAGGTGTGGATCGCGGAGGAATCCATCAGTTTTGATTCGTGGTAGCGAGACCATCGCTTGACAGACCCATGGTACGCGGTTATTCTGCCGCGGTTTCCCATTCCGGCTCAGGAGGCACAAGAGACAATATGCATATCCCTGCTTTGCGAATCCTGTTCCTTGCGGCGCTGCTTGTTCCGGTCGCGGCGGCATCCGTCCAAGCCGCGGAGTTCAAAATGGGCGTGGTGGACCCGCAGTCCGTCTTGGAAAAATCCAAGGCGGGGAAGCGAGCGCTCGAAGGACTGAAGGAATATGTCTCGACCAGACAGAAGCTGCTGGCGAAAGATGAAGAAGACCTTCGCAACTATGAAAAGCAATTGAAGGAACAAGCCCCTAAGTGGACCGACGCGGAGAAGAAAGACAAGGAGGGGCAATTCCGGACGAAGGTTCAGGATTTCCAGAAGCGGGCGCAGGAGTTCAACATGGAGCTCCAAAAAAAGCAGAAGGAGCTGGTCGACGAGTACATGAAGAAAATCTCCGCCGCGACACAAACGGTCGCCGAAAAAGGAGGGATCGCTCTCGTCGTCGACAAAGGCAGCGAGCAGACCGTCAAGATCGTGATCTACAACAAGGATACGATCGATCTCACCGAACAGGTCATCAAGGAATTCGATCGGGCGAACAAGTAATTTAAGGGCGGTCGTTCCGCTATTCCAGCGGGTACCCCGCTTCCCGCCAAGCGCGAATCCCTCCATCCATCGACATCACGTTCCCATACCCCATCTGTTGCAGAGCATCGGCGGCCAACGCCGAGCGATACCCTCCGCCGCAATAGAGCACGATTGAGTCCTGCTTATCAGGAACGATCGACTCGATATCCCGCTCAATGACTCCCTTCCCGAGATGGCGAGCGCCTCGAGCATGGTCCTTGGCGAATTCGTGATCTTCCCGCACATCGATGAAATGGAACCGCTCACCCCGGTCAAGCCGAGCCTTCGCTTCGGCCGCGCTGCACTCCTTGACACGCCGTTTCGCCTGTTCGACCAGTTGCAAGAACCCCGGATTGTGTTTCACGTCCACTCCTCTCTGTTCAAAACAGCGACACTTGTTCGACGCCGGGCCGACGAAACGTCCGTGGGGTAACCGTCATTTCATCGTCGGAAAATCCCGCCCTTCGTTTGGCCAGTGCGAATAACCGCTCGATCAGCTCCCAATAAGGTCCCTGGCCCTGCTGCCGCTTGAAAAATCGGCTATCCGACAGCGCCCCACCCCTGATTTCACGAAGACGGTTGATGATCTTCCCGATCCGTTCCGGAAAGGCCTCGTTCATCCGCTCCAGAAATACCGTTTTCAAACTGCCCGACAGCCTCACGAGACTGTAGGTCGCCGTACGGGCCCCGGCACCATAGGCGCGATCCAGCAATTCAGGAATGTCATCTTCGTTCAGACCGGGAATGACGGGTGCGATCGAAAGGCCGGTCGGGATACCGGCATCGGAAAGGACCTTCATGGCGGAGAACCGCTTGGCGATGGACGGCACATGCGGCTCCACCTTGCGGGCTACATCCTCTGAGGAGAACGGAATGCTGAAATATACGACGACCGATGCTTCCCCGTGCAATCGAACCAAGACATCCAAATCCCGGAGAATCAACGCGCCTTTTGTGATGATACAGACGGGATTCCGATAGTCCGCACAGACCTCCAAACAGGACCGGGTCAGACCGTACTCCGACTCGAGCGGCTGGTAACAGTCCGTGTTTCCAGAAAAGACGATCAGTTCTCCCTGCCATGACGGTTTCTCAAAGGCGCGCCGAAGGAGTCGCGGCGCCTCTTCCTTCACCATGATCTTGCTTTCGAAATCGGTTCCTGCCCCGAACCCCCAATACTCGTGAGAAGGACGCGCATAACAATAGGCACAGGCATGAAAGCAGCCTCGATAAGGATTCACGCTCCACCGAAACGGCAAATCCGGGCTGTCGTTACGGCTCAAAATTTCCCGACTGTCGTCCGCATAGAGCGTCAGCTCAGCGGTGCCGGCCGGTTCAAGTAGATCCCGATGCCTCGATTCAAACGGGTTTGGAGGATTGGAGATCTGACGCATGGGCCTATCCTGTCCTTCATGCCGGATCGATGTCAATGTCCGCACCGGGTTGCGGCGGCCGGTTTCGTTGACTCTCCGCAACTCAGGTGCTAGATTCCAGGCGTTTTTCGAAGAGCAACCCGTGTACGAGCTCAAACTTCTCCGCGACAACCTCGACCACATCCGCACTGCCCTCGGACGACGCGGGAACGACGTCCTCTGGGCGGATATCCAAAAATTGAGCGAAGAACGGCGGGCCGCGACGACGCAGGTCGAGCATTTGAGGCATGAGCTCAATAAGGGCTCGGAAGAAGTGGCTCGGCTGCGTCGGGCTAAGGAACCGACTGAAGCGGCCGTGGCGGCGATGAAGCAGTTGGGAGATCGGATCAAGGACGCCGACGGGACCCTCCGAAAGGTCGAGGAGGCGCTCACGGATGTCGCGCTTCGCATCCCCAATCTCCCCCACGCTTCGGTCCCCGTGGGGGCCGATGCATCAGAGAATGTCGAGGTTCGTCGATGGGGTACCATCCCGTCCTTTTCGACTCCCCCCAAACCTCACTGGGAAGTGGGAGAGAACCTCGGGATTTTGGACTTCGATCGAGCCGCGAAGATTGCCGGAGCCAGGTTTTCCGTCATGACGGGGGCAGGCGCCAGGCTGGAGCGAGCGCTGATTAACTACATGCTGGATCGGCACACCACCCACCATGGCTACCGAGAGGTGATCCCTCCTCTCATGGTGAATCGCCCAACCATGACGGGCACCGGTCAGCTGCCCAAGTTTGAAGAGGATCTGTTTCGCCTGCGGGACGAAGAGTACTTCTTGATTCCGACCGCCGAAGTGCCGGTGACCAACCTGCATCGTGAGGAGATCCTGAACGAAGTCGCCCTGCCGCTCCGCTATACCGCCTACACACCTTGTTTCAGGCGAGAGGCAGGGTCGTATGGAAAAGACACGAGGGGCCTGATTCGGCTTCACCAATTCAACAAGGTCGAGCTCGTGGCATTTACGACACCGGATCGCTCATATGAGGAGCTTGAGCGCTTGACGGGCCATGCAGAGTCGATCCTACAGGGGTTGAACCTCCCCTATCGCGTCATCACCCTCTGCACCGGGGATATGGGATTTTCCGCCGCCAAGACCTATGACCTCGAGGTATGGCTGCCGTCTCAGAAGCAGTACCGGGAGATTTCGTCCTGCAGCAATTTTGAGTCGTTTCAGGCCAGGCGAGCGGGTATCAAGTATCGTCCGGCCGGTGGAAAGAAAGAAGCGAAGACCGACTTTGTTCATACGCTCAACGGGTCTGGCCTGGCCGTCGGCCGAACCCTGGTGGCCATCTTGGAAAATTTCCAGCAGCCGGACGGCTCGGTTGAAATTCCATCCGTTCTGCGGCCGTATATGGGAGGGATGGAAAGAATGACAAAGGAACTGGTCTAGCAGGACAGAAAAGTGTCCTCGGTCCACCAGTCGTCTGCCGGCCTGAGCGATTTGCCCATAATTTAGACATGCCTCACAGTTCACTGGATACGTCCAGAACCTCGGTGTCAGTATCCTAGGTGTTCAGAAGCCGTGCTTTCAGTTCCTCCTGGTAGTATTGCAAGATCTCCTGTTCCTCTGTTGATAACGGCGTATGGGAAATGAGGGTCGTCGAGGAAAGGAGCCGCTCGCAGGACCGGCTGTACTCCTGGAGTTCTTTCCGAACTGCAATGGAAGGGCTGGTAGAAGGGATCATGGGACATCTGCCTTTCTCACAGGGTGTCGGCGGAGAGTTCTCCAGACCGTCGGCAAGATGTGGGTTAGAATGTGGGAAGGTGAACCTACGCTCTACTACTAATTTTGTCAACGGAGAATTCAGCCCAAAGAAATGGAGCCGCCTCTAACACGTACTCTTTTCCCCTGCGTAGCCTAGGCTGGCTCTTCTCCCGATCAGCAGCATAGGCACATCCTCCCCCACCTTCGTTAAGATTCTTATGCCTTAACAGCCGTATGAGCTCGTCAAATTCGTTCAGCCTGTGATTTTTCCTAGTATGGAGCCCCTTGAGGCTTGGCTAAAGTGGTCTAAGCATCACCGTGTTCCACTATTAGACACTTAGACACTGAAGGAGGACGATACTATGCACAACGGAAACCATTACGATGAGGGAAACGGGGACGCCATGGCATGGTCTGCGTTTATAGCGGGAGCGTTGATTGGGGCCGGGGTTGCGTTGTTGTTTGCGCCTGAACGGGGCACAGAGCTGCGCAGCAAGCTACGGGACTATGCCAATCGCGCGAAGGACGAATTGATGGAGCAGGGGCAAGAGGTTTGGGATACTGCCGTGGAACGAGGGAAGGAATATTATGAGAAGGGGGAAGAGGCTGTCCGGGATGCCGGACGGTCGGCGAAGGAGTTTGCAGAACAGGGAGCAGAAAAAGGACAGAAGGCGATGAAAGATGCTGGACGGTCGGCTAAAAGTTTGCCAAACAAACACCAGACCTGACCTGTGAGCCAGGACGCTTTGCTATCTGAACGAGGCACTAAAGGGAGAGGACGATATGGAACGGGGGAATACGTTTATGGGCATCATATTGGTAGCAAGTGGAATTCTTCTGTTCACCGGCGGCCCTGTGCCGGCAGAACAACCGAAGAGCGAAACCCAATCCCAGTTCGACAGTAACAAAGCAAATAAATCGGCGAGTTCAGCCGAAAGACCCACGAAGCAAGGTCGTGAATCATCGGGCAAGATTGGAAAGGACTCGTTAGGCCGAGCGAGTGGCGAGCCCACCAACCCTGGTATAGGAACGGCCCATGGTAGCGACTCCGGCGCTGGAGCCGGACCTGCTAGCAGGGGAAACACCGTCAATGCGCCCGGTGGTACCTCCAGCGGCACAGAATCCGGTGCTGGTACAGGATCATCGGGTGGGCCGGGCGGCGGATACTAGACATGGATTCCTCGGTCTGCGTTCTCCGACTTGGACAGATGGCGCACCCATCCTCTCCGACCATGTCCTGAAACAAAGGCCCGCTGTTGAAGCGGGCCTTTTCAAGCCAAAGCATGGTCTAACTTAGTAAACAGGATAGAGAATCGCGCCATATCACTGCGTCCCATACACGATTACATCTACATCGACACTGGTAGAGCCTCACGTTCTCATGAGTCAATCCGCCAAAATGGAACCCTCGTTGCAATAATAGAACAATCTAAAGCAACAATACCTCTCTATTCTACTGAAGTCTTCCATGGGCGCTATCGAACCGGCACACCCGTTCTCCTTCATGATCGGGATTCCATATTCGATTTGCGTCATCTCAACAAAAGGCGCGTCTCTCACGTCCTCCCCAGATTCCGACGGCTCTTTCCTGCTATGCGCTTTCCTAGTACCACGTTTCAGGGGACCGTATTACCTTGGTGAAGGTCACATGCCGCATACAGGACACACATCTTATGTGGCTTCTCGTAATTGTCTTGCTGTTACCCGTTGCCGATGCCGAGCAAGTTGTATTGAAAAGCTTTGCGACGTATGAGGAGTGTCAACCGGAGCGAGATCGTGTTGGATTGGAAATGGCGGAGAGTTATCCATACGATGCCTTTCGCATCATCTGCGCATTTCGAGCCTCTCCAAAGGTATTAGTACGCCACATACCGTAGTGCGCTTGGAAAAGCGGGGGACATTCTGCAGTGTCCCTCTTTTGTGTCCCCCCGAATTCCCAACCAGATCGGAAACGATAGTTCTGCCACTCCCCTGTCTGGAGCGTCGTTCTATGATAATTCCCGTATATTTTTAGCGGGAAAGAGGCGTATCCTTGGTTGAGATACACTGCTCCCCAAGAGGTATCCTGATGGCCCCAAGTCGTGTGGCAAAAAACGCGATGCGGGCCGACGAACGACTCAGTCGGCTGAACCAGCAGACTGAGCGGTTCATGCAGCCGACGGAACAGCCTCTTGAGAGTCTGATCGTGATCGGCGCCTCAGCAGGCGGGTACGTCGCTCTTCAAGACGCGGTCAAGGGCCTCTCGCGCAACCTCCCCGCAGCTGTCATTATTCTGCTGCATTCTGGCAGGAGCGCCATTCAGAAAAATCCGTTGATCGATCTCCTCAGCCACAGTTGTGAAATCCCCGTCCAAGCCGCCCAGGCCGGGGAGCGGTTGCAGCCGGGACGGATGTATGTCACGCCTTCCGGCCATTCCGTCTCCCTCAAAGAACGGATGTTACAGCTAGAGCCGAAGGAAGGAACCCATCCTACGACCACGATCAACATATTATTTGAGTCTGCGGCGAAGGCGTATCGCGATCGGGCCATCGGCGTCATTCTCTCGGGGCTGCTGCGAGACGGCACGGTAGGGCTGAAAGCGGTGCACGACGCCGGAGGAATCACGATCGTGCAAGATCCCGCGGAAGCGGAGTATCCGGATATGCCGGAGAACGCCATGCGCGATCTGCCCGTCACCTTCTGCCTGCGTCTGGCCGAAATCGGCCCGGCGCTGGACCTCCTGGCCCGCCGCGGAACCGCATTCGAAACCGGCCTCAGCGCCTCTGTGCGGATGCTCCAGGAACGGGTGAAGTTGTTTCAACGACTGATCGCTCAATCGAAGCAAAATGTAGACACACGCGACTTTTTGATGGCTCAGTTGGCGGCACTACACAAGGATTTAGACGCGACTCAGAAGTTGTTGAACGACACACTCAAACTCAAACAGTGAAGTGCGGGTTCGCAGTCTTTAGTGGCGTCGAGAAGATCTCGAAATACCAGCTGCAAACTCCCGCCCCTCCCGTCCCTCATTCGGGACATGCAGCGCCATCCGTCGCTCCCTTCGATTCGACGGGCGTTCCGTGCCGGCCATAAAATTTCTCCGCGATCCGACACACCCCCCAACATGCGGCGTTCCAGAATAAAGTCAGTCAGGCGTGCAGGCTGAACCGACTCACGGCTCAACGCGTTTGCCCTGCCGCACGAGAACCCTCGCCCGCGTATCGATGCTCACCAGCAGTTCATGCAGACTGAAGAGCAGGATGGCCCCTTCACACATCATGCGCCACACCAGATTGCCGATCAGGATGACTGCGATTCCGCCCAGGCGCGTCACAATCGGACCAGCCTCATACTCATCCAGCGTATCCGGGGACACGATCGACAAGATCCCCGCGGCGGTGATGAATAAGGCTCCGACGATGTAGACCACTTTAATCAGCTGGGGCGTCACCAATTCCCGAAAGGCAAAATACTCCGCATAGAAGCTCATATATCGTGCTGGTGTGACTCGCGGTGGATTCAATGTCTGCTCACACACTGAGCACTTCGTCGCCGAGGCGTCATTTTCAGCAAAACATTGTGGACATTTCATAAACACTCCCTCCAGTGTGCGGTTCAAGGATAGGCAAAGGCGCTTTGTGCAGCTTATCCGACTTCCGAGTCAGAGGCGAGAGCAGAGCCTCCAGTGGGTCATTGGTTGTGTGAGTCGTCGGATCACTTCCGAAAGAAAACCCAGCTGGGTGTTTACCCGCATCGAGCACACGGTTGAAGCTCGCTCATCGAGGCGATAGTATGACTATGTTACTCGTAGTGTTCCAGAAACCTATGTCGCGCCAATCTTACATGAATCAGATTGGTCGACTTTGACGGATTCTGAGCTGAGGCCTGAAACCCAGATGCGTCTTTTAGTGGCCGTCGACGATTCAGAAAATGCCCACCGTGCCGTTCGGTACATCGGATTAATATTGGCACGCACTCCTGACGTCGCCGTCACACTCTTCCATGTTCTGAAGCCGATCCCCCGGGCTCTGTTAGAGCATGGAGGTTCGGAGAACCCTGCTATCGAAGAACAATTGAGCGCCCGCTTGCGCCAAGAGCGAGAGCAGTGGATCCGGAGGCGGGAGGCCCAATGCCCGGTCCTGACGAAGGCCTGTGAAACGCTGGCGCAATCCGGTTTTAACACGAGCTCCGTGACCTTGAAGTTCGGTCATGAGGACGATGTGGCCGCAAATATCCTCGAAGAGGCACGGATCGGACATTACGACACGATTGTGGTGGGTCGCCGTGGATTGTCACGAATCACCAGGATGTACCTCGGCGGCGTAACGGATCGATTACTACGCGACGCGAACGGGTTTGCGATCTGGATTATCCAATGAAGGAGGTAGACGAAGACTGCTGCGCCTACCTCCCTCTCTGTCGAGTTACACCGCCTGCTTTGATGACATGTTCTTACAAGACTCAGCGCATCGACGGCACAATTCAGCGCATTGCTTCACCTTCTGATCATCCCCTGCGACCTGCTCGCAGCTTTCAGCGCAGCGTCGACACATTTCGGAGCACAGTTCACACACTCGGCTGTGAAAGCTTGACTCTCGAAGCATGTAATCGACGTTGGTCGCGCACATCTGCGCACAGTCCATCAGCAGGCGGATATGGTCCGGAGCGGCATGGCGCCCCCCGAGCTGTACGCAATGTCCGACGAGTTGGATACAGAGCGCATGGCAGTCTTGGCAGAGCTGAATACAGCGCTTCATCTCCTCGTTCATGTCATGCCGTTCCGTAGCGGCCATACTGTGCGTCGCGGCCTCCACCCCGCGCAGCATCATAAGAGAAGCACTCGAAGCGAGTAACGACGCCCCGGTAGTGACCATTGTTCTTCGGCTTATGTCCGTCATAAGTCCCCCTTTCATGGCTCAGAAACCTCGCCCAAAATGGACGGTCCAGGCCATGGAAACAGTACGGTATGGTTGGCAGTAGTGAGAAAACCAAACCGGGAACGATATCAAATCCTAAGGACCGTTGTGCGGATCGATGAATGGAGAGAGGTATCGCCCCGACGATGTGGTGATTCGGTGACTCGTGGAGGTGGAACCACCGTAGCGGGATTGGGCAGAACGGGCACGGCACATTCCAGCTGGAAGGTGCTAGCAATTGCGCTGTTGGAAACTTGTGAGGACGGGCCTATTTCAATAAAGGCATCGCATGTTCCACGGACGGGCTCTTCTGTCCCGGAGGGACAGTCCATGCCGGCCGATTGTTGTAACGGCAGAATGCAGGCGTACGCATTGAAGGTCAGTACGAAGAGTAGAAAGACCAGAAAAACAGAGACTCGTTTCATGAGCTCAATGCTATGCCTATCTGCAATTAGTGTCAATTTGGGCTTCGTACGCCTGACAGAAAATACTTCATAGAGGGGACACAGGTGCCCCTTAATTGGCGCACTCTGCCATGCCCTCGGCAATGGGACCCATATTCAGCTTGTAGCGCCGTAAAAAGCTCCGTTCAAATAGAGACCCAACCAGACGCGGTCCATAGCAATGCCTGGGGATGGGCGCTCATAATGTCATACATATCGGTCTCCATACAGTCGGGCGATGCATAGCAGCATAACCCAATGAACGGCTGGCCTGCGATGACGTCCGTGGCGCGGTGCTCATAGCGCATGAACGCCTGACGAAGTGTTTCAGTCGCAAAGGGTCCCGGCCCCCCTACTGCCCGGACACTTGTATAGCCCAGCTCGCGGGCTATGGATGGTAAGGCAGCCAGCTGATCCAACGACGTTTCCACATTGAAGGCGCCATCGCTATACCAATCTTCCGAAGCGACGATCTGTAATTGGTGAGTGGCTTGCAGTGCGACACCGTTCAGATGGTGATGCGCGAGTGCATCAAGGGCCAGCGGAATGGTGATGGGAGGGGGAAGTACCCAGATACAGAGCTCCCGACTCTTCAGGCCCGCATGCAGAAACGATGCGGTGACCTGTAGAAACTCACGAGGCTGCCGATAAAAAAGACAGAGATGCGACCCGAACGCAATGTCATGCGTACCACGAATACCGCTGACCGGCATGGCCCCACCTCCAGTGACGTAAGGAGGTGCAAGAACTCCGCTCAAACAGCATGGTGCGCCCCTCGTGAGGCTCTGCGCTGCAGTTGACTGTTGTCCGACCTTCCTTCCATGAGAATCCCTTACCCTAACCATACACAACCATGCCAAGGGCGGTCTATCGGTGGAGTCGCCTAGAGTCTTTATATGTAAGCGAATACCAGCTGCAAGCCATCCACTACCCCGACCCTATCAGGATGATGCAGCGCCATCCGTCCCGCCCATCAATTTGGCTGTTTCGATGAACCAACACTGGTCCGTTTATCCGGCGACTCCATAACAAACAGTAAATAGTCGCCGGGTCAACCGAACGCCGGTTTGGAGGGGTGACGGAGCGGCCGAACGTGCCGGTCTTGAAAACAGATTTAGACCCTCAAGAACCTCCGAAAACCGCATAAACAGCGGCTTCTGATTGGACAGGATGGGTCATCTGTGGCTCATCCTGTTCTCATTTCCGCGCCCCAAGTGGACCCCGCTAACGACGTACATTCTTACCTGCTGATCCTACCTTCCCTACCTCTCTTCCTCTAACTCCGATGCCGCTCTCTTACAACCGGCACACCCCCCCACCGGCATTGGCAATCGGTCCCATTTGGGGTTTGCCCCACCAGGACAAAAATGGCCACGGAACCGCTTACAAACGGGATTCCCCCCAATTTCAACCCACGAACGCGCTATAGACCAGGAGTCCATGCAGACCGGTAGGAGCGGAGAGTCCAGCCCATGTGTCTGTTCGGGCAGGTCCGCTAAGCCTGGAATACTAGTCCGAGGTTGAACTATTTGGCACTTTGAGCTGCCCCGTTAGCTCATCAATACATTTGTGATGCCCTGGAATGTGGCCATGCGGTAAGTGCGATTTTTTCTCCACCTTGGACAAATCCAGATTTGTCGCCTTCGTTGCAAGGTACGCCCAGATTTCTGCAAGGTCGGCTTCCGCCGTGTCCGTAAGACGAAGGGTCAGGGTTTGGCTAATAATTTCCTCCCTCGCGCCATAATTTTTCTCGGATCAAAGTCGGTGACGCGCCCAGCGGCAAGATCCGCTACGAGACACGTCTCTTGACAGATCCACGAAAGCATGTGACATTATGTCACATGCGGCCGGGATCGTTACGGGAACTTCGAAAGACGCTGGGGATGACGCAGGAGACCCTCGCGCAGACGCTCCAACGCGCCCGCCGATCGATCATTCGCTATGAAGATGGCACTATTCCGATTCCCATGACGGTGGAATTGGCCCTGATGCAACTCACCTCCTCGCAGATTCAGCTGGCTGGGGTTGTCGCGGCAGGGGCGCCCATTGAACCGATTCCTCAGATGGAACGCGTCGAGGTCCCGAAAAGCATGGTCGGTCGTGGAGAGACCTTTGCCCTGCGGGTCAAAGGTACTTCCATGCAGAATGAAGGCATCTTCTCGGGTGACATTGTCGTGGTGCAGAAACAAGCCACTGCCCGCAATGGGCAGACCGTGATCGCCTTGGTGAATGGCGAGGCCACGATCAAGACCTATCACCGCAAGGGCAGCACGGTCGAACTCCTCCCTGCCAATGACGCCATGCAGCCGATCATCATCAAGCCGTCGGACAGCTTCCAGATCGAAGGCATCGTCGTCGGCGTCATCCGTCACCTCCGAAAGTGAGGCCTCGGCTGTTGGCACCATGGATCGTAAGATTGTCTGCTTCGGGATTCCTGCCTTTGAAGTCGCCGTCGCGCGGCTGCATGATCCCAGCCTCTCAACGCGACCAATCGCCATCGCTCCATTAAATACCTCTCGGGCGTGTCTGCGTGAGGTCTCGGCTGAAGCAGAACAAGAAGGCCTGGCTGTGGGGATGGCTGTCGAGCAGGCGCGACGCGTCTGTCCCTCGTTGCACGTCCTCTCCCCGAATCCCTCTCGAATCCGCACGGCGGAGGCGTCGTTGCTTCAAATCGTGAATCGTTATGCTCCAGTCTGGGAACCGGTTCAGCCCGGCTCCTTCGTGATGGATCTGACCGGGACTGGTCGACTCTTCGGGCCTGCGTATGACGTTGCGGCGAAGGTCCAGCATGAAGTCCTCGTTCAGTATCAACTCGATGGGGTCGCTGGCGTGGGGAGCAACAAGCTGGTGGCCCAGACGGCGGCGACGTTAATCCGGCCGTCAGAACTGTATGATGTCCGGCCTGGGTCGGAGCCAGTCTTCATGGCTCCGCTGTCGGTGCGCACCCTGCCTGGATTGCAGCGGCCATGCATGCGACAGGTCCTGACGAGACTCGATGATCTGAACCTCGATGCGCTCGGTGACGTGGCGGAGAGTCCGGTTGACGCGTTGGAAGTGGCCTTAGGAGACTATGCTGGACAACTCTCCCGCTGGGCCCAGGGAATTGACTCATTGCCGGTGTTACCGCCGGAGGTTCAGCCCAGTCTCGAAGAGACAGTTCTTCTCGATCCGGATGAAATCGATGATCCCGTGCTGACCGGTCGATTGCTCGATGCGCTGCAACGGCTCTGTCGGACATTGCGGAGTCAGCGACGCGTCTGTGGCCGTCTGTCCCTCACGATCCGGTACAGCGATCATCTTGAGGTAACCAAACATGAGCGCGTCACTCCTGAGACCTGCTGGGAATGTGATCTGTCTCCCGTGGTGCTGTCCGTCTTTCAGAAGTGTATGCGTCGGCGGATTCGACTCCGAGCGGTGACGCTGAGCATGGCTGGCCTCACCGGATACGCCGAGCAGGGCGTGCTGTTCGATGCTCGCCCTGTCGAGGAACAGTGTCGCCAGGAGCGAAGCAAGAAACTCACCGTCGCCCTCGATACGCTCTATGCCCGATTCGGTGACCGGGTCATTCGGTACGGAAGGAATGCTTGAGTGGCCTTCGTCAACCTCCACACGCATTCATCTTATTCTCCAATGTGGGGTATCCCAACGGTGGAGGCCCTCTGTCAGGCGGTTAAAGAGCAAGGACAAGAGTTCCTGGCCCTCACCGATACGAACGGACTCTATGGCGCGATCCGCTTTTTGGATATGGCGCGCGAGCATGGACTCAAGCCGATCTTGGGCGCGGAACTCGTCTCCGATCAGCACCGGGCCGTGTTGCTCGCAAAGAACCATACCGGATACGCCAATCTCTGCCGGATTCTTTCCGCTCGCCACTGTGAAGCGTCCTTTCAATTCATCGAGACCGTGGCACAGCATCGTACAGGACTGGCGATCTTTTCAGATGATACAGTCGCCCTCAACGCCTGGAAGAAGGAGTCAAGAGAGGATCTCTATGTTGAACTGACACCGGGTCCCGCCTTACCAGAGGCGGTTACGTTGAGCCGCCGACTCAGACTGCCGCCGGTGGCCACCACTCGCGCTGCGTTCACCCAGCCAGCAGACTATCAGTCCCATCGGCTGCTACGCGCGATTGCGGAGAACACGACGCTCTCACGGCTCAAGGCCGATCGTTGTGCCCTCCCCTCTCACTGGCTCATGCCGGAATCCGTTCTTGCGCGACATCTCCCCCACGTTCCGCAGGCTCTCACCAACACACGCTGGATTGCCGAACAGTGCCGCACCGATTGGGACTTCAAACAGACCATCTTTCCCTCCTTCCGCCAGCTCTCCTCAGGCGCCGCCTTTGAAACATTACACCGCAAGACCCACGACGGCGCCATCTGGCGCTATGGTGCCTTGTCTCCCGTAGTTCGAGAGCGCATCGAAAAGGAACTCACCGTGATCTGTGACAAGGGCTATGCCGACTACTTTCTCGTGGTGAATGAAATTGTCCGCCAAGCGCCACGAACCTGTGGTCGAGGATCTGCTGCCGCGTCGATCGTGTCCTATTGTCTCGGGATTACCCATGTGGATCCGATTCGACATAATTTGATGTTTGAACGATTTCTCAATCCCGGGCGTCACGATCCGCCCGACATCGATGTCGACTTTCCCTGGGACGAACGCCCGGTCATTCTCGACTGGGTCTTCAAGCAGTATGGACATCAGCATGCCGCGATGGTTGCCAATCAGAATACGCTCTCCACGCGGGCAGCTTTGCGCGAGATCGCGAAGGTCTATGGCCTCCCCGCTGTTGAGATCGGAAAGGCGTTGAACTTTCTGGATCGACGAGCGGACTTCGTTGAGGTACAGCCAGGCATGACGGTGAAGGACTGGGCGCATGATGTCTGCAGGGCCCTGAACCTCAGAAATCCATGGCCGGAGATCCTCTACTGGTCAACACAATTAGACGGCCACTTCAGGAATCTGGGGCTCCATCCTGGCGGCGTCGTATTGGTCCCCGATGAGATCCGACGCTATGTCCCGGTTGAGATCTCCGCCTCCAACTTACCAGTGATTCAATGGGAGAAGGATCAGACAGAAGACGCGGGGCTCGTCAAGATCGACCTCTTGGGCAATCGCTCGCTCGCGGTCATCCGTGACGCGATCGCGGCCGTCGCCCGTAACACGGGACATGTGATCGACTATGCGATGTGGGACCCAATCACTGATCCAGCCACCAACGATCTCATTCGACGCGGCGAGACATTGGGCTGCTTCTATGTGGAGTCTCCCGCGACGAGACTCTTGCTCAAGAAGCTCTGGGGCGGAATGCCACCGGCTCGACACGCTGTGGCCGATGTCTTTGAGTATCTCGTGGTGGTCTCGTCGATCATCCGCCCTGCGGCGAATGTGTTCGCCGATGAATTCGTGCGTCGAGCCCATGGGCAGCGGTATCAGTCACTTCATCCTTTGCTTGATGAGGTCCTCGCGGAGACGCACGGCATCATGGTGTATCAGGAAGATGTGATGAAGGTGGCCGTCGCCTTGGGTGGCTTTTCCGTTGAAGATGGGGACCAGCTCAGAAAGGTCCTGAGTAAGAAGCACAAGGCCCGGCGGCTTCGGGACTATCAGCTGCAGTTTTACAAGGGTGCCATGAGCCGTGGCGTGGAACGGTCGGTCATCTATGCCATCTGGGCCATGATCATGAGCTTCGCAGGCTATAGCTTCTGTAAACCGCACAGTGCGAGCTACGCCCAAGTGAGTTTCAAATCGGCTTATCTGCGAGCCCACTATCCCGCGGAATTCATCGCCGCCGTCGTGAGCAATCAAGGCGGCTACTACTCCGCCTTCGCCTATTTGTCGGAGGGGCGACGAATGGGACTGACTACCCTACAGCCTGACATCAACGCGAGTGTGTGGGCCTACACTGGATCGGGAACTACCCTTCGGGTGGGACTCATGCAGATCAAAGGCCTGCAAGAAGACCTCGCCCAGCAGCTCATCGCAGAGAGAGAAACGCATGGCCCGTACCGATCGCTGTCCGATTTCCTGAGTCGCGTAAAGCTGGACTACAGCCAAGCGAAATTGTTGATTAAAGCTGGATGCTTGGATTCGATTGCCGGTGAACTCACCAGACCAGCCCTCTTGTGGCGCGTCTTCGCATCGCAAGCGACGAAGCCGCCGAGCTACATCCCGATCCCCACCGAGTATTCAGCCCAGAAAAAGCTGCATCACGAGCTCGCCCTCTTCGGCTTTCCGTTACGCTGCCACCCACTCGATCTATTCAACCAAGCGCTAGCTGCGACTCCACGCATCCGTGCGAAGGACTTAGAGCAGTATGTCGGGAAGGAAGTCACCCTCGTCGGTTGGCTCCTGACGGAGAAGATTGTCTCCACCAAGAAAGGTGAACCGATGGAGTTCATGACTCTTGAGGATCAGACCGGGATGTATGATGCCACCCTGTTTCCCACCACCTACCGGCAGTACTGTCATCTGCTGGCCACGAACCAGGCCTATATGCTGACTGGCCTAGTCGAAAAGCATTTTGCGACCGTCACGCTTACCGTGAAAACACTACAACTCCTGACCACCGATGAAATTCCCGCTGCGAGTGAGCCTCTTGAGGAGCTACGCGTGTAGCCAGTACACTCTCGCTCCATGCCCCTCTCATCCTTGATTCGTTTTGGCACTTCCACCTGGACCTACGAAGGTTGGCAAGGTCAGGTCTATCTAAAAAAGTACGCCAAGACCAGCTTTGCACGGGAATGTTTAGGCGAGTACTGTCAGTATCTCCACAACGGTGAACCCTGCTTTCGCACCGTCGGGAACGATTCCACGTTTTACCGTCCGCCAACCACGAGCCAGCTTCGCCACTATCTGAATCAGATTCCGGAAGATTTCGAAATGTGCTTTAAAGTCTGGGAGGAAATCACGGTTCCCGTGTGGGCAAAGCAGGTGCGCTATGGCGTGAAGGCAGGACAACCGAATCCGCGCTTCCTCGATGCCAAGCTGTTCAATGATCTCGTGCTAACTCCGTACCGGGAGCCAAAGTTTGAACCCCACACCGGCCCGTTCCTCTTCGAGTTCCAACGACATGGGATGTCCAGCGAGGAGTTCTGCTCGCGATTGGATACCTTCTTCGGCCAGCTGCCCAAGGATTTTCGGTACGCGGTCGAGATTCGTAATGCAGGCTTGCTGGGGCCTGGCTATCGTAAGGTTTTAGAGAGTCACGGCGTTGCGCATGTCTACAATCACTGGTCCTACATGCCGTCATTACGAGAGCAGTATCAATGGATGGAAGAGCGCTTCACTGCGCCCTTCACGGTCCTGCGTCTCCTGACGCCGCTCAAGATGTCCTATGAAGCCGCGAAGAAACGAGCGGAGCCGTACACGAAGATTGTGGAAGAACTTCCGGAGATGCGACGAGACACCGTAGAACTGGTGAAGAAAGCGGTGGGAGAGAAGCGAAAGGCGTACGTCTTAGTCAACAATCGCAGCGAAGGAAATGCGCCCTTGACGATTCAAGCTTTACGGAATGAGCTGCAGACTGCGAGACGCGAGCCATGCCTCTTTCCATTGGCATTCTCCTGACAGCAAAAATGAGAAAACGCCGCACGTTCTTGAATACCATGGCCCGCAGGCCCGATGGATGCCATAGTCTTTGCCGCGCAGGCGGAAGCGGTGGAGGCGAACGTCAGCCTAGTCGAAGGTAATCTGGATCGTGTAGTAGAGATCGGCGAGTGTGCTGTCGTTGCGCATCCAGAGCCGGGCTAGATCATCGGGCTTGCGTCCGACGCCATCACAGCGCTGGTGTATCAACCCTACCCCAGGTTTTAAATGGCTCCGAGAAGCAGGTCCCAGCACCGTGAGAGACACCGAATGCTTTACCATAAATGATTAAGATGGTCTGATCGCCTTATCAATGCGGCCCGACAGACTTGTCGGTGCCGATTTTCGGATGCCCAAGCTGAACGGATTGGACGTGATGCTCGAGCTGACCACGCCTTGTTGGACACCAAAGTCATGGCATCTGTGATCAGGCTGATGCCAGCGCCAGTCTGTCCATAATTACTCAGAAGTCAGCAATTAACAGTTCGATGCGGACCTTGTGACATTATTGGCCCTCCTTTCGAGCCACCTTATAATCGGCGCGGCCACTTCTGCCTTGTGATCCAGCTTACAGATTCCATTAACCGGACCGGCCTATGCTGCATTCATGCAGCGAGTCGATTTCTACTTCCATAACAGCTGCCTGTCACAGCAGGCGATCCTGCGACTCGCGAGAGAGGTGGAAACGGAATATCCAGAATGGACAGTGACCGTTCATCCGCTTTTGGAGCATGAAATAAAGGCGATGGGCTTTAATACTCTGCCGGCTATCACGATCAACGGTGTGCCAACCGTTTTCGGCACACCGAGCAGAGAATGGCTCCTAGAGACCATTCGGATGTGCAACCTATGAATCAGACGACAGGGGCAAATGGGGTGGAGCGCGTTAACCCCTCGTGCCTCCAGAGTGTAGCCGAGCACTCGGAATGGTCCCAATACGATGCTGAACGCTCGCGCTATCTGGCCGCGCAGACGGTCTTGAGAGAGATTACCGAGACATTGGGAACTACGTTCGTGCCTGACTTGTTCGCCGCGCTGGAGCAACAACCAGCCTATCTCGAAGCCGCGTGGGAACTCTTCAAGGACGAGGTCGGTCTAGATGCTCTTGATGCTCAAACCAAGCACATCGTAGCACTGGCCATCACCACAGATAGAAGTGGAACTTACCTGATCAGTGCATTACCGCGTGCCTTCCGTCTGAGTCCTGTGGGCACTCGGAGATGCGAGGCGATTCTGTCGATGATTCGAATGTTTCAGGCTTTCGACCGATATCTGTTGGACTGTGTGCCTTTCCATCCCCCTGTAGCGACATCATTGGGAACGACGACCGTGCTCACGTCTCTTGCGCTGAGACGACCGACATGAGTCACGCATTCGGCTAACGGATCGCGGTGTACCTATGACGTTCACATCGCCTCTGCACACAACCTGGTGGCACCGTCTCACCTCTCCGCAGTGGCGCTGGGTCTTGTTTCTTATCGTGGGCGCCATCGTAATCCCCATAGGCTGGCTGGGATTCAGAAAGATTCCGGCCACCACCTTCGATCTGTCACGCCACAGCGTTCCACTGGACCAGTTCGTTGACGGGGGGCCTGGGAAGGACGGCATACCAGCCATTCTTAGTCCGAAATTCATTTCCGCTCCAGACGCCACATTTCTCCGCGACAGCGATCGAGTGCTCGGACTGACAGCCGGTTCAGAGGCCAAAGCCTATCCGATCAAAATTCTCAATTGGCATGAAATCGTCAACGACACGATCGGCGGGAAGGCCGTCGTCGTTACCTATTGCCCACTCTGCGGCACCGGCATGGCCTTTGAGGCTACGGTGCTGGGGCTGAGACATACCTTCGGCGTGTCCGGCCTACTCTATCAAAGCGATCTGCTCATGTACGACCATCAGACCGAGAGCCTCTGGTCACAAGTCGGTATGCATGCCATTGCAGGGCCGTTGATGGGAGAGAACCTCACGCCGATATTCCTGGAACACACGATCTGGAAGGACTGGCGCACTGCCCATCCCTCTACCGTGGTCCTCTCGGCACGAACTGGATCATTCCGCAACTACGATCGCGATCCCTATGCAGGGTACGACGAAAGCTCCGAGCTGTTTTTCGACATTGCCCATGTTGATTCCCGCTACCACCCCAAGGAATGGGTGATCGGTCTCGAGATCGATGGTGTCACCAAAGCCTATCCCTTTCGGGAACTGAAAAAAGTGTCGTCACCCGTGGATGACCAGGTGAATGGACAGCGAGTGACCGTACGTTACAATGCAGCGTCTCGCAGCGCCTCGGTGGTCGATGAACAAGGAAAGCCGATCCCCTCCGTCACGGCCTTCTGGTTCGCCTGGTACGCGTTTCATCCGGACACGCAGGTGTTCACGTCTCCTTAAGAGGACTGGAGACACTGCTCAAACGGCGTTTGCAGCAAACACCAGCGATCACGCCCTTGGGGACGCGAAAGAAGGGAATCTGATGTCAATCCTGCCGATGATCATTCTGCTACTGGGCGTACTCCTCGAGGGTTTCGCCGGAGCACATTCTCACAACGTGCACCTATCGCCCAATGCACAGGGGGGGCGCTATATCGAAACGGAGGGTCTGAGCCAGCTGCCGAATCGGAGACTGGTCATTACTTCATTCGGAATCGAGTTCGACACAAAACTACTCTTTCCATCAGTACGACGCCATCACCACCTATTCGGCGGAGAGATCTACACCGTCGAACCGCTCTACAAAGAGGTTACCTTGGGTCTTGCCAACGATCGGATGCAATCTCTGGCCGATCAGGCCTATGCGCAACTCGTGATGGATCTTCTGGCCGCTGGCTACGACATTGTTCCCTACAACATGTATCGGGAACTGCCGGCCTATCGATCGCTGGTCGAACTCACCGGGAACAAGTCGCCGGTTTCCATTACATTCACACATGGCGACGCCGAGCATGTTGTCCAAGGTGAAGCATTGGTGTTTGCTCCCTCTGATTTGAAGTGGTATCCCCCGGCCTTCGAAGAGGTTGGATCGCGACTTGGCGAGACGTTTGCGAGTTTTGGACCAGAATGTCATCCCATACGACGAGGCTTCCCGGGCGGAGATGCTGTCGGCCGAGCCGAGGTGAACCTGGCCAACGCGCTGAATGCCTCGCTCATGAAAGTGTATTTTGTGGTAAGCCCTGTGCGGAGTGTCGTTGACGCCGAGTTTCAGGAAGGAGCGTTTCCGGTTAGAGGCAGCACGATTCTCGGGCTCGGCGAGACTCGGCTAGCCTTCCGAACTCCAGAAGCGCCGACGAGCCATCCTCTCCTTGAAAAAAGCACACCACCACGTGACGGGAATGCCTTTGTGCGTCTTCAAAGAGACGTCAAAGTGGATAACGACATCACATCCAGTCAGGCGCTCGAAACCCATCTGGATGTCATCAGCAAGCTTTTTATCTTGGCCATGATGGCCGACAGGTAAGCTCTGATGATTTGTCTTCCACCAGGGTCGACGGAAGGAACCAGGAATCGGCGCAGTTGATTCTCGTTGAGTCCGTTGGATTCGACCGATGGCAATGTCGGGCTTCATGTTGACCAAGAAGGCCGTTTGGTCTCTTGTCATCCCAGATTCCGCAGTTAGATTTGAGTCTATGGAGTGGCAGGGTTTCTGAGGAACCATCCCGTGTAGAAATCGGACGATCAGCCATTATGTCATTTGTCATTTGAACGGAGTGAGAAATCTTGAAACGGAAGTGCAGAACAGATTCTTCCGTTGGTCGAAATGGCGTAGAACAAGAGACATTGTTTCCACTGCGGAATCCGAGATTCTTGAGCAGCTCGAACAAACCCGGCCTATTCAGACCGGTAACCGATAGGAGTTCGATATGATGAAACTTCACATTGTCACATCGGTTTTTGCGGGACTGTCTCTGTTCAGTGTCGGGTGTGCGACCCGCTCGGACATAGCAAGCCCCGAGCAAACAGTGATTCAGCGTGGGGGTGCAAGCGCCGTCTACGGCCCACACGAAGTAGCCAACTTGCATAACAAGATGGGGGCGCTGCTGTTCTTGCTGGGAGATCTCAGCCGAGCTTCCGAGGAGCTTCGAACGGCGATTCGACTCGACCCGGAAAGTCCCGCCCCACATAATAATCTGGGGATGGTCCTGCAGGCTCAAGGGAATTCCGCAGGTGCGATCGGAGAGTTCTCCGCGACCATCCGGCTGAGCCCGAACAATGCAGTAGCCAAGAGTAATCTCGGCTTTGCCTTGTTCGAACGCGGGGAATTGGAGTCTGCCATCGAGCAATGGCAGACCGCAGTGAGCCAAGATGCTTCCCTTGCCGGTGCGTGGGCCGGCCTGGGGCTAGGATGCTTTTCGTCTGGCTCCGTCGACAAGGGGCTCCAAAACTACCGCCAGGCCATCAGATTGGATCCCAGCTACGGGGATGTGAATTATCTCCGGCTCGTCCGCCGTTGGAACGCCGGGTCACTGAGGGGTGCTGTTGCAATTTTGCATCTCCTGGAGACGCGACAGACGATCTCGGCAATATCTGAATGACACGAGCCTGACGAATCCTTATCCTAATCATCGGCGCGGAGTTGCTGATATAGCGAATGACGGTTGGAGCGAACAGCCTGCAATCTTTCATGGACACATCTTCCGGTCCACACATGACAAAGAAGTCGATACAGTGCTCCTTGAGCGCGGAACCGGGGCACCTCTTCCTGGCCGATAGGCATTCCTGAGCAGACGTATCGTCGTCTCAGTTTGCCGTATCGCAATCCGTTCACCAAGGGTTCCTGGGTTCCGTTGACCTGCCGGCAGTGACCCGCCCCCGCCTGACACGGCTCTACCTGGACCTATTGTGTAAGACACGTCACAGACCTGCGTCTAAACGTGCCGTAACATGCCATCAATCGAGGATGAAAAGTGAGCGCGAATGGTCATGCGAATGAAGACCGTGTGGTATGCCTAGAACCTCAAGGTAGCTGGGACAAAGATCTCGAAAATGCTAAGAAATGAGCAGCCTCGACATCTCGGGGCTGTTTTATCACGATTGACCCTCGTAATCGTAATACTCTGGGTCGAGGGCGGTGTCGCGGTAGCTCAATCCTCCTTCGAGGCTCGGAACGTGCTGACAAAAGGCACGGTGGAACTCGGTGGAACACTGGGCTATGCGCAAGGCACGACCGCAGTTGGGAACGGCCCCTCCGCGAACCGAAGCGCCGTCTTTGTGATGCCGCGTCTCGGAGTGGTCTTGACCGATCCCCTGGGAAGCAGCTGGTGGCAGGGCAACGTCGAATTCTTAGTTCAACCCCTGTTCGCCCGCTTTACCCAGCCATTTGCGGCGGAAGCGGCAGGAGGGTCGTTTCTCCTGAAATACAATTTTCTGTCGTTCGGGCGATGGGTGCCGTTCTGGGATGTCGGCGCGGGCATGATCTGGACCAATCTGGCGCCGCGGATTCCAGAACAGAGCACACAGTATGAATTTGTCTTGGAGACCGGCCCCGGAGTGCATTATTTCATGACGGACCGGATCACCTTGACGATGGGTGTGCGATTGCACCACATTTCCAACGCCAATCTTGGCGACCGAAATACCGGGATCAACACAGTGCTGCCCTATGTCGGGATTTCATTCTTCACACCCGGGTTCTTTTGACGGAACGGGACACCGCATGGCGGCCACAAGAACTAGTTGGCTCAAACTCGGCGCGCTTTTCGCCGTCCTTGGAGGGGCCTACGCAGTGGTATCCTGGTTTGACATCGGAGAACTGCTGAAGCCTGAGCAAGTATCCGATCAGATCCGCGCAGCCGGACCCTTCGGACCGATTCTATTCATGCTCCTCATGGCCACGGCGGTGGTGATCAGTCCGATTCCCAGTCTCCCACTCGATTTGGCCGCCGGGGCGACATTCGGCGTAACCTTGGGCACAGTCTATGCCGTCATCGGCGCGGAGTTTGGCGCCATTCTCAGCTTTCTGATTGGGCGGTCCTTAGGACGCGAGGCACTCACCCGGCTTCTCCGAATTGACATCTCATTTTGCGAACGCTGTTCAGATCGACACCTCGCTCTCTTTGTTTTCCTCTCTCGACTCCTTCCGATTTTTTCATTCGACTTTGTGAGTTATGGTGCCGGACTGACCAACATGACTCTGCGCGCATTCGCGGTGGCAACATTGCTGGGAATGATCGGCCCAACGTTTCTCTTGACCTATGCAGGCGAGCAAGTGATTTCAGGGGAGTGGCTGTTGATCGTGCTGGGGCTGATCATGGTGGCCATGCTCCTCCTCATCCCAAAGCTGGTTCTCCGATATCCTACCGCTCGTTGGGTTCGTCTCCTGCGCGGTGATATGCCGGTCGCGTCACCCCTCCATGTTTCGCCCACTCAGCCGGTGACTTCTCATCCAGACAGTGCTTCACGATGCGACTCCTGCGGGGAATCACCGAGTTAAGGTTGTCGGTGATTCCCTACTCTGCACCTCTGCCTCCGCCAGTCATCGATTCGGCAAGCCGTCCTGCCGGCCACCTCGAGTCGCGCCCTGAACTCCTCCGTTGATGAAATCTTCTGGTTGTTGTGAGGTGGCTTACATCCGTAGCTTGAAAAAGCTGGTAAAAGGAAGGACAAGCAGAAACATCCTGGCCACTCGGCATAAAACTGGAGGGGTTATGGGCAAAGAGAAAAAAGAAGCCAACAAAGGAAACTCGTCCGAGACAAATCGTGAGGCGACCCAAGAAGAAATCCGCGCTCTCGCCTATCAGCTTTTCTGTGAGTGCGAGTGTGCACATGGGCTCGACGTCGAGCATTGGCTGGAGGCAGAACGACGGGTACTCTCACGGCATCAGGAGAATTGAGGAGAATTCTCGCAGAGTATCGCGCATTACATAATATTCGCACCACTTCTTAGCTGCTCATAGACGGGTGTGCGAACAGGTTGGGGCCGGTCCCAAACTGTAATCCACCTCACAGTTCTTTTCTTGTATCTCTCGTAGAACAGGGACGGAACAATAAGAAGCTGATGATGCATTATCGTGGATACGGTTCTGTTGACTGAAAAAACCTCTCCATCTATGCGCGCTCCATTTCGATTGCCTCTCATGATCCTGTTGGCAGGGGTGCTGCTCGCCTGGACTGTTTTGGCCAGCCCTCACCTAATTGAGCACGAGTTCGAGCACGGGAACCATCACTCGAATAGTCATTCGAGTCCACTTTGTACCTGGTTCTGTGCAGCCGGTCAGACCATAGACTCTGCGCTCCACCTCACCGACGCCCAGTCTGCAGGCACAGAGGCTCTCGACTCCTTGCATGCGTCCACTACGCGAAATGTCCCGCCATCTCACCCGTTCACCCGAGGGCCGCCCTCCGAGGCCTGATCGGTTTCAGCGACATCTGTTCATCAGCCCGATTGCGACCTGGCATGGAGTGGTCTCCGTGCCCCTGGCACGTCCACCCAGAGAGGGTCGTGATGGGGTGTTCTCGTCATTTTCTCGGTGCATCTTTGTGTTGACGGAAGACGTCAGCCGACTATCGAAGGAGCAGTACCATGCGATTTGCTCGTCAGGTGTCATTTCTCTTCTTTCTGGCCCTCACTCCCCTGCTTCTGCCATCGGAGGCGCCCGCCTCCTGTGGCGCCGTCAGCTGCTTTGTAGTCATCGGGGCACAGCAACAGGTCCCGCAACAAGGCGTGCTGACGGTGAGTGGGATCTACAACTATACCCCGATGCGGCTGCTCAGCGGCGCCACAGGGATTATTCCGGCAGCGGATCAGGCTCAGCAGCGGTTGATCTTAGATCACCACCAAGAAATTCGAACCATCACACAGAGCTATACGCTCGACTTGAACTATGGCGTCACGGACCGACTTGCCGTTCAAATGACCGTGCCCTATCTCAAGCGTAAACACCTGCACAGCGATGGGCTCGGCGAGTCGGTGACCGAGTTCGGCGAGCCGGTCAACTTTTCAGATAATGGCTTCGGCGATGTGCGGATGACCGCCAAGTACAACGTGTTGCCTACTCTTCGCCACAATATCGTCATGGGGTTCGGCCTGGAATTGCCGACCGGGGATACCCAGGCACGGGATAGCTCAGGGCAGATCTTGGAATCCCCAGGGCAATTGGGGCGTGGCCAGGTTGGTCTCATCGGCTCGATTTACCAAACCTATGAGCTGATTCCCCATCGATTGAGCCAGTTTGCCTTCGCCAGCTATCGCCATACCTTCCGCAATCGGGATGGGTATCAATTTGGAGACGAGTACCAGTTCAACGCCGGAGTGAATCTGGTCACGACCCCATGGCTTGTGTTATCTCATCAATTCAACTTCCGCTATCTCACGCAGGACAACGTCACGGCAAATCTGGAGCAATCGGCCGCACCGTTTTCCGGGGAGGAACCGACGGTGATCGATCCTCGGATCCTCGATCGCCGAGTGCCGAATACCGGATCGACTTACTTTGCCTATACCCCAGGATTTCAACTCGACATCGGGCGACTCTTCACGTCTCGATATACAGAAGGAACGTCGGTGTATTTTATGGCCCAAATCCCCTTGGCACGTGATGCCAACAACAACCTTGCGCAGGGAACCAGTTTTGTCTTTGGTATGACCCGATCGCTTCAACTTCTGAAGCCTCGATCTTAATCGTGGGCGACGGGCCTACGT
>CAYXKP010000007.1:0-17365 GCA_964465695.1 uncultured Nitrospira sp. | reverse complement strand
GGCCTACGTCCTTGCAGGCGATGGGAGCAGACTGTGTTCCCATCGCCTGCAAGAAGCCAGCTGACTGAAGGGCAGAAGACAATGGTCAGGAAGCGAGGCGAGAAAGAGCGTCCGGCTTCAGAATGGTGATCGTCCGTCCATCCATAAAAATGAATCCTTGGTCCCGAAACTGTCCGATGATGGTGCTCACCGTTTCGCGACTGCACCCAATCAGGTTTGCCATTTCTTGATGGGTCAACTTGGCCTTGAGACGAATCCCCTGCTTCTCCGCGACGCCATCAGTCTTCCCGACCTCAACAAGGAGGCGAGCTAAGCGGGCCGGTACATCGCGAAAGACGAGATCTTCGACACGGCTCTGAATCTTTCGCAGCCGCAGGCCGATGAGCTTGGTGAGCTTCACCGTCACGTTCGGATGCATCGCGAGGTACTGATCGAAGTCTTTCCGAGGGATCACGCAGATCAGTGTGTCATCGAGCGTCTCGGCCGATGTCGATCGGGGGGTATCGTCCATCACCTCCAACTCGCCGAAGACTTCACCTGGCTCCAGGATTTCAAACGTCACCTCTTTCCCGCTGGGCGCCGTATTGGCGATTTTGACGCGCCCCTTTTTCAGCAAGTACACACTGCTGCTCGGGTCACCGGGGAGATAGAGAGGTTGCCGTTTCTTGACTTCCTCCATACGGGTAATCTTCTCCATCTCGTGCATATCAGACGGAGAGATACCGTCGAACAAGCGAATGTGCTTGAGGTACCACAGCTTATTCGTGGATGAAGAAGGCTGTTCCATGTGATCAACCAAAGTCCAGGGCGACAGTCTAATGATATCTGCCCCATGAGGCAATACATCTCTTCCTGCCAAAGCCATTAGATCGCATTATTTTTTCGAAAAGGGACTGTCATCCACCTGACACATTGGTGTGAAATCACAGCGGAAACATCTGATATACCACGCATATCTCCTAGTCGTCCTCTACCCATCACACTGTGACCTGGCTCACAGAATCTCACCGGCAAGTGGGGTATAGTGGGATCATGTTGAAGGGAGATGCTTCCAGAGCACCTGAAGCGCGGCCTAATCTCCGCCTGGTTTTACGCAGCCACACGAAGGGAGTCCGGTTGATGGGAACACAGTGTGCAGACGGACATCAAGATGACGAGACCCGTCCGATCCCTCCTTTGCATCAGAGCACAGTACCCGCTCCTTCCACGAAGGCGCATCCTTCAGGCAAAATCCTCATCGCGCTGATGATCGGACTGGCCATCGGCGCGTTCTTCTATTTCGATCTTGGGCGGTTCTTATCGTTAAACGCCCTCAAAGAGAATCGAGATCATCTCTTGGCGTTTACAGACGCCAACTATATCGCCGCGGTCGGCATCTTCATTGTCGCCTATGCGATCGTTACCGGCTTGTCGCTGCCGGGTGCGGTCATTCTCACCCTGGCCGGAGGGTTCGCGTTCGGTGCCGCCCTTGGCACGGTATTCGTGAATCTCGGGGCAACGACTGGTGCGACCGTCGCGTTTCTGACCTCGCGGTATTTACTGCGAGATACCGTGGAACGGAAATTCGGGAAGTCGCTGAGACCGTTCCAAGAAGGCTTCGCCAATAACGCCTTCAGCTACCTGCTGACGCTGCGACTGATTCCACTCTTTCCGTTCTTTGTGGTCAATTTGGTATCAGGACTGACCCGCGTGAGCGCGGGGACCTATATCGGAGCCACCGCGCTCGGCATTATTCCCGGTTCGTTCGTCTATGCCTATGCAGGACGCCAACTGGGGACCATGAACTCCCTGAAGGAAATCGCATCGCCCAACGTCATCGGCGCCTTTGTGCTCTTGGGGCTACTCGCCCTCGTGCCGGTCGTCTATAAACAGTTTGCGACCAAACCAGCATCATGAATGCGTCATCGATCGATGATGCACAACGAAGGATTTCACGCAATGATGATACAGCCTCTCCCACGGATCGTTGGAATGAGTGAGCACGACCAGTCATTGATGCTTCCAAACGACGAGTACAACCAGCAGCTCGTCGCCAATGTGCATCCTCTCAATTGGATCAACCCTGAGCCGACCGGTCGATACAACATGGTGGTGATCGGAGCCGGCACGGCTGGACTCATTACGGCGGTCGTTGCGGCAAGCCTGGGAGCCAAAGTCGCGTTGATCGAAAAGCATCTGATGGGAGGGGACTGCTTGAATGTCGGATGTGTGCCGTCGAAGGGGGTGATCCGAGCCGCCAGGGCCTGGGCCGACCTCCGGAAAGCAGCGGAATTCGGTCTTCATATACCAGCCGGCGTGAAATATGACTTCGGCGCAGTCATGGCTCGCATGCGGAAACTTCGGGCGCGCATCAGCCAGAACGATTCGGTCCAGCGCTATGCCACGCTGGGCGTGGACATCTACATCGGCAGCGGGCGCTTTCTCGGTCCCGATACCATCCAAGTCGAAGGACCGGCGGGTGATCGGACCCTGACGTTTGTAAAAGCCGCCGTCTGCACCGGTGCACGAGCATCGGCTCCTCCGACCTCCGGGCTGCAGGAAGCTGGCTATCTTACGAACGAAACCGTCTTCTCATTAACTGAGTTGCCACAGCGAATCGGTGTGATCGGGGCCGGTCCCATCGGATGCGAACTGGCCCAGTCGTTCGCCCGCTTTGGAAGTCAAGTTTATTTGATCGAGGCGGCACATGGCATCATGCCAAACGAGGACCGCGACGCGGCGGACATTGTCGAGCAACAGATGGTGCGCGATGGAGTGAAGTTGCTGTGTTGTGGAAAACAGTTGCAGGTCGGAAAGACCAAAGGCGGCACGCGTCTGATGGTCGGGTCGCATGGCCAGCAGTACGATGTGACCGTCAACGCTATTCTTGTCGGGGTCGGACGCACACCGAACGTGGAAGGCATCGGGTTGGAGGTGGCGGGAGTGGACTATGACAAGAACGGGATCACGGTGAACGCCAGGTTGCAGACGTCGAACCCCAAGATTTTTGCGGCCGGGGATGTCTGTTCACGCTACAAGTTTACCCACGCGGCCGATGCCATGGCCCAAATCGTCATCCAGAACGCGCTGTTTCCGCATCCTTTTGGCCTCGGGTATGCGAATGTCGATGCATTGGTCATGCCCTGGTGTACGTTCACCGAGCCGGAAATTGCCCATGTCGGAATGTATGAGAAAGAGGCAAAGGAGAAAGGAATCGACGTCGAAACCTATACCTACAAATTGGACGAGGTTGATCGAGCGATTCTGGACGGGGAAGACGAAGGGTTTGCGCGGGTTCACATCGAAAAGGGGACCGATACGATCCTCGGTGCCACGATCGTGGCCAGCCATGCCGGTGACATGATCAGCGAATTTTCTGTCGCCATGAAGGCGGGAGGAGGAGCCAAGACGATTGCGGCAACCATCCATCCTTATCCCACACAGGCTGAGGTCAACAAAAAAGTCGTCAACCTCTGGCGCAAGGCGCATTTCACACAGCGAACCAAGGATCTGCTGATCAAATTGTTTGCCTGGATGCGGCGATAGACAGGCGCGTCATGAACAGAGATGTTTCACCCCATCATTTGCAAAGGACCCAACATATGGCACCCTATATGACTTGCGTGATCGTCGGTCTCGCGTCTTTTGTGCTGGTCGGAACGATCCTCGGTGATCCAAACCGGCTGCAAGCCCAATCCCCCACCATTATAGAAGTCGGTCCCTTTTCGACCGCTGCTCCGAGTGGACCCTGGCCGGACGGCTGGAAACCGCTGACGTTCCCCAAAATTCCGCAACAGACGACCTACGATCTCGTTAAAGACGGTGCTCGTGTGGTCGTCAAGGCCGCCAGTCAGGCCTCCTCTTCGGGCTATACGAAAGAAACCCCGATCGATCCGATGGAGTACCCCATCATCCAATGGCAGTGGAAAGTCACGAATATCTTAAAGGCCGGCAATGTGGCAAAGAAAGACGGCGATGATTACCCGGCCCGCATCTACGTCACCTTTCAGTACGACAGCGGGAAAGTGGGGCTCTTCGGCAAGGCGAAGTACGAGGCAGCCAAACTCCTCTACGGGCGCTATCCGCCCCTCGGCGCCATCAATTACATTTGGGAGAGCCGGGCGCCGGTAGGAACCGCGGTGCCCAACCCATACACGGAACAGGTGCACATGATTGTGGTAGAAAGCGGAGCAGCCAAGCTGAACACCTGGATGACCGAAGAACGCAACGTCTATGAAGACTACAAGCGAGCGTTCGGAGCAGAGCCGCCCATGATTTCCGGTGTCGCCATCATGACAGATACCGACAATACCGGCGAATCGGCAGAAGCTTACTACGGAGATATCGTCTTCAAGCGGAGGAGCGACTGAGTCGAAAGTGAGAATCGATAGGTCCTGTTTGCAGAGTTGATTATGCCGGCGGTGCCACAGGCGTGTGACGAAAGAGACTGATGGCCAGACAGATCTGCATTGGGCTGCTGATACTCGCCGGAACCACACTGCTCGGCGCGGGCCCTGCGGAACAACCCAAAAGCGTCCCACCCCGATCCGAGACCATGACCATTCAGATGTTACAGGGACTCCTGAAAGAAGTCGTGCAAGACCTAAAGGGTGAGAGCGGGCAATGGCGATTCACCTATGGAGGGATCGACATGGCGATACTCACCAGCCTGACGCATGACCGTATGCGAATCATCGCGCCGGTCGGACCGGAAGCCGATGTGACGGACCAGCAAAAACAGCGGATGTTGGCGGCCAATTTCCACTCTGCATTGGACGCCCGCTACGCGACGAGCAACGGGATGTTGTATGCGGCTTACCTCCACCCGATCTCCCCTCTGCAACGAGACGAAGTGCTGTCCGCACTGCACCAGGTCGCCCAACTCGTGAAGACGTTCGGAACAACCTATTCGAGCAGCGACCTGTCGTTCAGTTCGCCAAGCCCACCGCCTCGATCCGATCAACACAAAGAACCATATTACTGATTAATCACGTTCCTCGGACGACATAAGCGCGAGGGTTCTCTCGACAACCAAGTGCTTAAGCCTTCCATTCGATCAGACGTTCCTATGACAACGACTCGGATCTAGCTAAGACTCGCGCTACTCGATCCCCATGGCAAATAGCATCGCCCCACCCCTTGATTCAGGCGATCACGATGAGGCAGCTGGCTGATCCCTCAGCTCGAGCGCAGCTCACAACGAACAATCAGCTGATCACCGACCCGACCCGTCCGATCCCAAGTCGGAAATAAATCCATCGCGATTGGGCATCCGGATGGTCGGAAGGGTCCGGGCGTCCATCACCACATCTTGCTCAATGATACCGTTTTGATGCAGCAACCAGGCGACGAGGCTATAGACCTCGTCCGGCGTGAGCGATTGCGGCGCGGGGAACGGCATGGCGCGGAAGAGGTAGTCGTACAACGTCGTGGCATAGGGCCAGTAGCTGCCGATGGTCTTGACTGGGTGTCCCGTGGCCAACGAACCTTGGCCGCCGACCAAAGGATCTTTCGGCCCTTCCGTTCCTGTCGGTCCATGACAAGCCGCACACTTCGCGGCGTACAGAGTGGCACCCTGTTGCACCGTTCCTCGGCCCTGTGGTAACCCCGCTCCGTTCGGTGCGATGTCGATCTCCCAGGCCTTGATGTCGGCTTCGGTGGCTGGCTTCCCCCATCCGTAGTGAGGTTCTTCCGCTTTGGGAATCCCGCTGGGCATCAGAAACAGACCCAGCGCCAGAATGATCGACGTGATGGCACTAGACCTGCCCATTGGTCACAGCCCCCCGTCGATCAATCTTCCAACTGTGAATCGCATGGTAGTGGTAGAACGAATGGACGCCTCGGGCAGCGACCAGTACCGCTCTGGTCGGCTGAATAGAGCCGGTCTCATCGGTGCAGCGGCTTTGGATGATCGTCTCGTCTCCGTTCCAGCGCCATCCGAACCGAAACCGCGTGTGACACTTCGGCAGCACCGGCTCTTGTAATTGAGCTGTATGCCAGGACTTTCCGCCGTCCGTGCTGACCTCAGCCATGACGATCTTTCCACGCCCACTCCACGCCAATCCACGAATCTCGACGAAGCCTGGCTCGATCTGTTGGCCACCGGAGGGACTGGTGATCACCGACTTGGCTTCCATCACGAACGTAAACTGCTTGGCGGTGCCGTCCGGCATGAGGTCGGTATAGCGGGAGGTTTCTTCGCGAGTCATGAACGGCGCCGTGCCGAGCTTCAATCGTCTGATCCACTTGATACAAGTATTGCCTTCCCAACCTGGGATCACCAACCGGAGGGGATATCCCTGCTCCGGCCTGAGCGCCTCACCGTTTTGCGCGTAGCAGAGCAGCGCGTCGTTCACCACCTCCGCCAACGGCAGGCTCCGCGTCATTGCGGCGGCATCGCTGCCCTCCGCCAGTATCCACACCGCGTCAGGTTTGATGCCCGCCTCAGCCAAGATCGTCGAGAGCGGCACGCCGGTCCATTCGCTCGTGCTCATCAACCCGTGTGTCTCTTGAACAGTTGTTCCCGTCGGCCCTTTCCATTCTTTTCCGGAGTTGCCGGAACACTCGATGAACAGGGTTCGCGTGACGGAGGGGAAGCGCACGAGATCGTTCATGGAAAACGTGAGCGGCCGGTCAACCAGTCCATGAATCAAGAGCCGGTGCCGGTCGGAGTTGATGCTCGGCACTCCGTTATGATGGCGCTCGAAATGCAGGGCGGATGGAGTGATGATGCCGTGCAAGGCGTGATGAGGCGTCAGTGAATGGGTGGCCGTGGGCAGGCGTTGAACCGTTTCTCCTTGAGCGCGGACTCCGTATGGGCTGGGGCTGCGGCCTGGTACGTGGGTGGGACGAACGCTCTCCCCCTCTTCGGCTGGAAGCAAGGCAGGAGTGAGCAAACCGGCGGCGGTAGCCCCCACCATAGAAACGGCACCCGTGAGCCAAGTCCGCCGATCGACCCATGTTTCCTTAGCTGTATCCGGCTCCGAGGGGTTGTGCTTCTCTTCATCGAACAGATTCATGGGGTGTCTCGCTTGCAGTCATTCGCCCACCGAGCAGTCTGCGGCTTCGGTCCCAGGAAAGCAAGAGGGGTTCGCCGTCGAACCACTCACCGTACGCTCATTGCTGCAACTGGCACGGAGCGAGAGGGCGTTTGTTTCCATCCTGCCAGATAGTGCACGACGGCATCTGCGGAGAGCAGTCCCGGCCCGTGCAGGATAAAATACAAGAACAAAGTCCCAATATAGAACGCGTCTTGGAGTGCGGCCTCAGAGAGTTGGCCATGCGAGATCGAAGCAACAATGTTGAGCCCGAACAACAAGAGCGCTGCCCACCGGCCTGCCAAACCGATGGCCAACAAGAACGAGCCGCCCAATTCGACCGCTGTAGTCACGCAGGCGGCCATCTCCGGCGGCAGGAGCGGCACATCGTAAACCTTGGTGAAGAGCGTCACTGTCGACATTCAACTGGAGAGCTTTACGATTCCGCCCGTCCAGAAGATCTGCGCGAGATACAGACGGGCCGACAAGTCAAAGAGTGGTAACAACGCCTCCAATCCCATGACCACCCGACCGTACGAGCCCACAACATGCTCGACCACCACTCTCCACCATCCCTTCTTGTGAATCATAGGTGCATCTCGAGTGAAAACACCGGGCCCATGACGGGATCGGACAGGCCGGTCAAGAACTGGGCAAGGTCGAGGTCACGCATGAACTCTCTCGCCATGCACTCGACAACCGCCACGGTCTTTCGATCGCACACCGCCTGGAGCAGCCACCACTGATTAGGTGAGAGGCTCCTGACATGAATCTTTCCACGACCTCTCGTCACCAAGAGCCCTCCCTCCTCAGGAGACAAGCTCAGGCCGTCGATCCCATTTCCATCGGCTTCCGGTTGTAGCGCATACCAGACTCGATGGACCGGCAGCACACATCGCAGCAACCGCACGGTCGGATTCAGACGGAACGTCACAGCGGAGGGATCGACCGTGGCTAGAGTCTGTATCCACTCTTGAGAAGGAAGCGGACTGTCGGCGACGTGATGCAGTTCGTGGCAGGCCCATTCTAAACGAGCCAGTTCAATCAGTAGCCGAGGGCTTTCAAGCTGAAGGAGGAAGAGCGGGAAATGCTGCCCATACGCAAACAAGTCGCCGCTCGTCGAGGGATACCGCTTCAGATACCCGCGAGCAAACACATTGAAATAGTGCCCTCCGATCAATCGACGCAGTACCGGGTAGGTGATCTTCAAGGTCTGCACATAGTTGTTTCGAATCAATCGGCGGTAGAGGGCCAAGCTTCGCCGGGCTGAGCCGGTCCGCATCGAGGTCGTGACCGTCCGGCCTTTCTCTTCAATCATCGCTGCGGCGAAGGCGCGCTGGAGCTCATGCAGGGGTGGCATAACAAGCTCCGAGCACCGCATCGGCTTGCGAGGCTTGCTCGACCAGCTCGGCCAACGGCGGCAGATTCGTATCCCATTCAATCAACGTCGGACGCGGGCCGAAATGATATATGGTCCATTGATACAGGCTCCAGACTTCCGGATACACAGCCCGGCCGTGCGTATCGACGAGCCATCTTCCGACACGATCAAAACCTGCCAAATGGATCTCATGCACGGCCTCGGGCGGAATGGCGTCGAGAAACTGGACCGGATCCAGGTGGAAATTCACGGCATTGACGTAGACATTGTTGAGATCCAACAGAATCCCACACCCGGTTCGCCGGACGACTTCGGCCATGAACTCAGCTTCGGGAATTGTCGAATCCGGCCATGTCAGGTACTGCGTCACGTTCTCGATGAGCATGGACCTCTGCAGTTCCGTTTGGGTCTCATCGATCTTGGCGCACACCAGATTCAGGCTTTCTTCCGTATAGGGGAGCGGCAACAGATCGTTGAGAAAACGGCCGTCGACAGAACTCCAGGAAAGATGCTCCGATACGAACGTCGGCTGGAATCGATCGATTACCGTCTTCAGTTTACGGAGATGTGTGGAGTCGATCGAGTCCATGGAACCGAGTGAGAGTCCGACTCCGTGAAAGCTCAATGGATAGTCGGCCCTGATCCGCTCTAGGGTGCGAAGCGCCGTGCCCCCTTCACCGAAATAGTTCTCCGGATGGGTTTCCATCCAGGCCACCGGAGGCGGCGATTCCACAATTTCGCGAAAATGATATGATCGAAGCCCGATCCCGGCTCGCGCCGGGATCGGAGCTGGGCAGTGAAGAGTCATCCGTCACCTACATCTTTTTCTGCATCTCCATCATTTTCTTTACATCTTCTTTGGTCAGCACCGTGCCCTTGGCGATCCTCTCGCACAATCCTTTCGGCATGTACACATAGGAATCGGCCTCATTATCGATCTTGGACAGGCCGGCGCACGCATGAAGTTTGCTGGCACAATCATTCATCCCGGCCTTGGCCACACCTGCGCACGGTTGCCAATCAGGAGGAATCTCCGTCGTCTTCGAACCCGCCGCATGCACTGCCTGAGCACCCGCCAAGCTCAATGCGACGAGCAACGCGGAATGGACCACAGCATTCTTTTTCGTTTTTGCGTTCATGTAATTCTCCTCTTCAGCATTGTTGAAACGTCGCTGTTATCGATCTCGTGAACTTGCTTTTGTCTAACCGTACCTCACTGCATCCTCAACGAGTCCCCTCCTTTCTACGATGCGAGAACATCCTATTCCCGACCGAGTGTGGTTCCAGCACAGTAACACCGTCACATCCTACGGATCGAGTCAACACCCTGCTGTGAGGCAGCTTACAGTTCAGGAATAGAGTCGAGCAATCGGCTTTTTTGATTTGAGCTGTTCCGCCCACCCGAATCCATTCAGCTTTTCGTGCCTCTGACTCTCCCAAAGTGGAGTATGATCGCCGTGTGATCGGAAGGAGGTAGGTCGATGGAGTCCGTAGATCTCATTCGGATTGGATCGTATGTGTCCGTCCTAGGGGTGATGGCGACGTGGGAACTGTTGGCGCCGCGGCGTAAGCTGACGGCGTCGAAGCTCTGTCGTTGGGGCGGCAACCTGACCATCGTGGTCTTGAACACCGTCCTCGCCCGCCTGCTGTTCATGGGCGGCGTCGTGGCGACAGCCGCAATGGCGCAGGACCGCCACTGGGGACTCTTGAACTGGGTCGACGGGCCGGTCTGGCTCGAACTCGCCCTGGCGATCGTCGCACTCGATTTCATCATCTATTGGCAACATCAAGTCTTCCATTATGTGCCGATCTTGTGGCGTTTCCACATGATGCATCACTCCGACCTGGACCTGGATGTCACCAGCGGGGTGCGTTTTCACCCGGTGGAGATCATCATCTCGACGGGGGTGAAAGCCCTGTCGGTCCTCATGCTGGGGGTGGCACCACTGGCGGTCGTCATCTTCGAGATTGTCCTCAACAGCACGGCCCTGTTCAACCACAGCAATGTTCAGATGCCGTTAGCCCTTGATCGGGTACTCCGGTGGTTCATCGTCACGCCGGACATGCATCGGATTCACCATTCGACGGATGTGCGAGAGACCAACAGTAACTACGGATTCAACGTGCCCTGGTGGGATCGCCTGTTCGGCACCTATTGCCCACAACCATCCTTGGGACAGACGGGCATGAAGATCGGCTTGGAGCATCTCGGTCCAGCGGTCTGTCTGAACTTGTTTATGATGCTCCGCTTCCCCTTCGTGACACAGCTGGGGCGATACGCAAACCGTGCACGATTGCAACCATAGTGAAGAGAGGGAGGGGTCGTGGTCCGTTGTTGAACAAACGGTAAGGAACTGAGGAGTCCAGTGCCGGTTCTGATTTCTAGCTGGCTTCTCCTTTCCCGCCGCTGATCAGTTGCGTCCTGCCATCACCCCACCATCGACATCCCAAATAGCACCGGTCACCCACGCAGCATCGTCGCTCAGTAAGAATTGGATGACTCGCGCCACGTCGTCAGGAGTCCCAATCCGGCCGATTGGGTGAAACCCGTTGAAGGAGGCTAACGTCTCATCGACTTGACTGGTCTCGATAAACGCTTGGTAAATCGGAGTGTGTACTACGGCCGGTGACACGGCATTGACGCGAATCTTGTGGTCCGCCAACTCCATGGCCATATGTTGGGTGAGCGCATGCAGGCCTGCCTTCGCCATCGAATAGGCAGAGGACGGGGTTGCTTTGATGGCTTGTCGCGCCCACATGGATCCGATATGCACGATCGAACCACCGCCGTTGGCGGCCATGTTCTTGGCAACGGCCTGCGAAATGAAGAAGAGGGCTTGATTCAGATTCAGATACCTATCGTAGTCCTTGGGGGTGTGATCGAGAAACGAGGTAGGCTTGAAGTACCCTGCCGCATTCACCAAGTATTTAATATGGCGACTGTGGTTCTCGGCAAAGGCAAGAATACGCCGGACATCATCCGGTGCGTATAAGTCGGCGAGGAATGCTTTGACGGTTCCAAGCGTCGACAGTTCGCGCACTGCCGTCTCCAGTTTGTCTGGAGATTTGCCGACGATCGTGACCGAGATATGACGTTCCAACAAGCGCTTTGCGGTGGCAAGACCGATTCCGCTGGACCCTCCCACAACGAGGGCGACGGGGTGATTCGACTGTTCCATTGATGACCTCCCATAAACAGGGCCTCAGCCAAGAGGCGACTCGAAGCCTTGATGAATGATGAACCACTACACCGCGTTGAGTACCGAGTCCTTATACCTCTCCGCCTGTCCGTCATGGCCAGCACCGCGATGGGAGTCAAGAAAACGTTCGAGAATACTAGCGAGATAGACCGGCGTCTCGTCCATCGGAAAGTGGCCGGCATCTGTGATGAACGTGAACTCCGCATTCTCGAACCAGGTCCCCAACGTCTTTCTCAGATGCTCCTCCTGAAAGCCGGGAAGATCCTGACGCCCGCCGATCACCAGCACCGACGTGCCGACCTTGGCGCCGAGGACTTCCTGAGAAAAGTCTGTTTCCAACCACATCCGGTAATACCCCTGGACAGCGTCCTTCGTAGAGGTCTTGAAATGCCGAGTCGCTCGCGACTGCGCCCAAACAGGTGAAAGTCGCTGCCCTGTCAGCATCAGGAGCCCCTGTTCCGTCAGTTCACGTTGGTGAATCAAGTCCCAGAGGAATTTCTTGGTTCCCTCGTCGGCGGGGTACCCATCCGCTGATACCGGCGTAATTCCAACAGCACTCTTGATCCGCTTCCTACCGGAGAGCCACTCATCGAGGATCATGCGTTGCATCACCATGCCGGACATGGAATGGCCGATAACATGGAACTCCGTCCACCCAAGACTGTCGGCGAGACGAAACGCATCCGCCGCCACCTCGTCTACGGTGTAGGCGCCGGCAAGATGTCGCGACATGCCATAGCCTCGCAGATCCGCGAACACATAGGAGTAGCGGTCCTGGTTGAGGTAAGGAATCAGCGGATCGTAACTTCCCGCATCACCCATCCAATGATGCAACAGCAGCACGTTCTCGCTGCCTTGCCCATAAGTCGTATGGCCCAAGATGGCCCTCGAAGCATGTGTCATGATCACGACGCTCCTTTCTTGAAATGGCGTCAAGCAACACCTTAGCGCTGCGCCCGTTTAGATGACCAATAGATCCACACATCGCGGATATCGAAGAGCAACGAGACGCCGATGGCGAGAGACAGCACGAGGAGATAACCGGCGAACAGTCCTTCGATCTGTTGAAGCTGAACGATGAGATACCCCAGTAAGGGAATCCAGAATACGTGTCCCACGCCGAGGATCCGCTCGAAACCGAATACCGCATAGAGCCCCATCATCAGCATGGCCGACAGCATGAAGACGACCAGGATGAGTTTGGCCAGCGGTTCGCTCCAGAATGCGAGGCTGGCCATATTGATCACCATCAGGGCGAAGACCCAGCCCGCAACCCAGGCCGGCTGGTCCAACAACTCGCTGAAGAACCTCAGGGGATTTCGCAGTTGATCCTGTCGTGGTGGTAGCGTGATCATGTTCGATCCTCCTTTGTGGTCCCGACACATGGTCATCGTGAGCGCTCACGAAAGCCGACATTGAGACTGATCAGGTGGTCTCGCAACCGCATCGCCCGGGACCGTGGCTAATAGTTGATAGTGACCCAGCCCCAGCTCCTTGCCATAGGCCTTTCCCACCAGCAGGTCCTGCACATGCTGGTGGTCCGACGCACGGAAGTGGGAGCGCCCTTCCTTCAACCCGTCGAAGGCATGTCCTTCGAGCGCCTTGATCACGGCTCCTGTCTCAGTCGTACCGGCCCGTTGGACCGCCTCCAAGATCTGTGTCATGGCTGCATAGCCGTGGTAGCAGCGGGAGGTCGGGGTGTGGTTGTACTTATCGATGACGCCTTGAATGAACCGCTTGGAGCTATCCGTGTTGATTTTCGGATCCCAGATCAACCCCCAGATGCCGGCATGGTCGGCGTAGCCAAGCGGGCGCCCAATCTGTTCGCCGCTGACCATCCCACCGACACCGATCTGTTCTTTGGCCAGCTCAAGCCTGCTGTAGGCCTTCAGGGCATGAACGAGATCCCAACCGTAGAGATTCAGAATCACGGCACTCGGTTTCGCCGTCTTGGCCTGGGTCATAGCGCTTATGAAGTCGGTGGTCCCGAAGGGTGTCCCGACCGAGCCGAGCACGTCGCCACCCTGGGCTAAGAGCGCATCGGTCATGGCCTGTTCCGCCGCTCGGCCGTCCATCGTCTCGGCGGTGACCATGAACCAACGACTCCCATAGGCCTTCACGAGATGGGGCGTGACGGCCGTGGATAACATCCGAGCGTTCGGCATGAACACGAAGGTGTGCGAGTGGCAGCCGACTCCCGTCAACTCCGGGACATGCGCCCCCGTCACCATGAAGAGCAGGTGTTCCGCTTTCGCGAGATCGGCCACTGCAAGGGCGACCTCTCCGTTTAAGGTCCCCATCAAGAAATCCACGCGGTCTTCTTTGATGAGTTTGGCGGCAGCCTTGAGCCCGGTCCGGACATTCGAGGCATCGTCGGCCTCAACAAGTCTCACCGGTCGCCCCAGCACCCCGCCGCTCTTGTTGAAGTGCTCCACGGCCACCGTTGCGCCGTGTACGTCGTGAATGGAGGATGTGCTATATGGACCGGAAAGCGGATCGATGATCCCGACCTTGATCGGTTCTGAGGCATGGGCGATAGCTCCTGACCTTGAGAACTGGAGTAAGTCGGTCAAGCCCCCGAACGCGAACGCGCCACCCGTGACAGTCGTGAGCTTCAAAAACCTTCGACGTGAAATACGTTGCATAAGTCCTGTCTCCTCTATGTCGGCAGCGACGGAAGCCCGATCGCATCCACCGCGCTTCTACGCTCGAACCGAGCCGAGCTGCGCTTCCAACTCGGCAATGCGGGTTTTCAACGGGGCAATCGCCTCCTCCACCTCGTCGAGAGCATAGCGTGGAGTGATGTACTTCGGGCAGTTCCAGTCGTAGGACACCACCTCGATGGTGACGACCCGCTCGACCTTGTTCCGCCGATCCCCCTGCGCGAGCCGCTCAGCGAGAGCCGCATTCTCCCGGACATCTTCTACTCGCGCATGACCGAGGATTTTCAACCGTGCCTGATTCTTATAGTCCATGAGAAACAGCGCCACCCGGTCGTTCACATGGAGGTTCCCCGTGCTGAGCAGCTGTCGGTTCCCCCGATAATCGGCGAATGCGAGTGTGGCGGGATCCAGCACTTTCAGAAACCCTTTCGGCCCGCCTCGGTGCTGGACATAGGGCCACCCGGTTTCGCCGACCGATCCCAGATAGAAGCTGTCGCGATCGGCAATAAAGCGAGCTTCGGCTTCGCCGAGCGGATCGCGGTCAGGCACATCGCCGAACGTCGGCGCATTTCCGTAGTACCGTTGCTGGGCCGAGCGGACCGATTCGGTCATCGTCATCTGCAGATATTTCATCGCCATCGTCTTGGCCTCCGGGGGGGGAAGGCAGACTGAGGCCGTCTTCCCTCCACCCCTGCTCGGTCGATCAAAACACCACCACGCTCCATCCGTCTGCCAAGTACCGCCTGAGGCTCAAGAGGCCTGACGTTCCCGGCAACGCGTTGTCGTTCACGCTCGCCACTCCACAGGACTTCACGCTGTCCGTCGCCCCGAACACCTCGGCGCAGGCGCACGAGGCACCCTGGACCACATCACGTACGGATTGATAGAGCGCGTGAGCCGGGTGCGTCAGCTTGGTCAGCTCCGCCGGCCACCTGGTGCCAGGCCCGTTGAACACCACGGCAACCTCGTCGCCTTTCTGCTTCGATTCAGCAGCCAGGGCCAGCGCATTGAACACGCGTCCCAGCGCCTCCTCCGCGCCGCTCTTGGGATCGGACAATATGACGATTGCTGTTTTCATCGCTTCCTCCGTTCTCAACATATCAGCGAACAAAATGTTATCCCTTAACACTCCCCGAACGTCTCGCTTCTAGCTGCACGCGCAGGACGAGGCGGCGCACCCACTGGTGAGTGAGACCTCCGGAAAGTCGATGACGGTCCCGGCGATGTGGTTGATGTAGTTACTGAAAATATTCAGCGCGACATGCGCCACGGTCTCGACGATGTCCCCATCGGTCAGTCCGGCCTGGTGCGCCTGATCGAGTCCTGCCGCGCCAAGTTCCCCGCGCTGCACCACGATACTCTGTGCCAGTTTCAAAATGGCATCGGTACGAGGGTCCACTGCCGAAGCCATCCGGGCGTCGGCGAGGTCCTGTTGGGTCAGGCCGAGCTTGCCACCAATGAACGAGTGGGCGCTGAGGCAATAGGCGCAGTGATTGGTCTCTGCGACGGTGAGGGCAATTTGTTCACGGAGCTTTGGGGAAACGCTTCCGTCCGCAAGAGCCGCGCTGAAGCCGAGGTAGCCTTGGAGCGCAGCTGGCGCGTTGCCCAAGACGCGAATCAGATTCGGGACCACACCTAACTTCTTCTGGACACCCTCGAAGAACGTCTTGGCAGGTCCGGTGGCTGTCTGCGGATCGAGTTGTGCGATGCGATTCATGATACCTCCTTAAACGGTGTAGGTTGCCCGCGCTTCAAGTACGCGATTGATTATCCTATTCAGCAGTAACTGTGCCTTTGTGCGTGAATCACTAATTCGTTGATAATAAATGTGTTTGTTCATCCATCTACCAGATCGATCGATACGAGTATTCGTAATCTACGATTACTCGTTGTATTTAAAATTGAAATCTCGTAGTTTGAACCCTATGAATCCTAAACAGCTTCCCCAGGTGATGGTGACCACCGCGCGTCACCGCGGGCTGTGTGATGTCTTGCGATCCATTACCGACGGTATCGCCCAATGTCCGAATACCGTCCTGACACGCATCTGGTTGGTCGAACCCGACGCGATCTGCGACCTGTGCCGAAGCCGGGAGGATCTTCCTGAGGGTGAGCAGTCACTGCATCTCGTCGCCAGTGCCGGTATTCCCAGCGACCCCCAAGCCGACTACAGCCGACTCGACGGCTCTTTTCATCGGTTTCCCCTCGGAGAGCGTAAGATCGGGCGCGTCGCCACGAGCGGGGAACCGCTCTGGCTGGCCGGACTGCAAGGCAACGAAGAGTGGATGGCGCGCCCGGCTTGGTTCACGCAGGAGGGAGTCAGAACCTTCGCGGCACAGCCCTTGACCTACCGGGGCGAGATTCTCGGAGTCCTGGGGCTCTTCGACCGAGGATTGCTCAACGAGGAAGCCTTCGAATGGTTGCGGATCTTCGCTGATTACGCAGCGGTCAGCATCGCGAACGCCAAGGCCTATGAAGAGATCGATCTCCTTCGTGCCCGCTTGGAAGAAGAGAACTTGTATCTGCGCGAGGAAGTCACGGCGGCCCTGGGGATGGGAGAATTCGTCGGCGAGAGTCAGGCGCTGCAGCATGTTCTGCGCCAAGTGGAGTTGGTCGCTCCGACCCATGCCGCAGTCTTGATTACCGGCGAGAGCGGAACCGGCAAGGAACTGGTCGCGCGCGCGATTCACGACCGGAGCCCGCGCAAAGACCGAGCCTTGATCAAGGTCAACTGCAGTGCCGTCCCGAATACCTTGTTCGAGAGCGAATTTTTCGGACATGTGAAAGGCGCCTTTACCGGAGCACTGGCCGATCGCCCGGGCCGTTTCGAAATGGCCGATCACGGCACTCTCTTTCTCGACGAGATCGGTGAAGTGCCGCTCCCGATGCAAGCCAAATTACTGCGTGTGCTCCAGGAAGGAGAGTTCGAACGCGTCGGGGAAACCAAGACACGCAAGGTGAACGTGCGGATCGTCGCCGCGACGAACCGGGACCTGAAGCGGGAAGCCGAGGCAGGCCGATTCCGTGAGGATTTGTTCTACCGCCTCAGCGTGTTCCCGATCCACATTCCCCCGCTGCGTGAGCGCCGTGAAGACATTCCGAAGC
>CAYXKP010000006.1:0-51201 GCA_964465695.1 uncultured Nitrospira sp. | reverse complement strand
ATCTCCAGCTCTACACTCCCTGTATTCTCGAAATCGGCAAGAACAGCATGGAAGGCCTGCAAGAAATGCGTGATTCGGAAAAGCCGGCCGAACGGTTTGCGTATAAAGAATACATCAGCGAGCCGGCGAAGCAACTGTTGGCTGAACTGGCTGCTAAGGATAAAGAACGGAAAGCCGCAGCTAAGCAGTTGGCCGCCCAAGCACAAGCCAATTAGACGAGGAGCCCATTCATGATCAAGAAGCGACTCAATATCCGGATGTCAGGTTTAGGCGGGCAAGGTGCCGTCACTGCCGCTCACGTCATGGCCATGGCCGCGAATCGGGACGGAAAGTTCTCCATTTCAAACCCGTTTTTTGGGGCCGAGAAGCGCATGGCTCCGGCAGAGAGCTATTGCCGAATCGGTATTGAGCGGATCTATGATCGCGGCGAGCTTGTGTTCCCGGACGTGATCGAAGTGTTCCATCCTCAAGTCATTACGATGGGGAAAAGTTATACCATGCCGTTCTATTCCGGAATTAAAGAGGGCGGCGTGGTCATCATCAATTCTGGCCAGCCTCTGTTATCGGAAGAAGACGTCCAACGGCTCAAAGATTTGAACGTAGCCGTCTTCTACATCGCCGGGACCGAACTGGCGATTGAAACTGCCGGCACAGAGTTGTCGACCAATATGACCATGATCGGTTCAGTCGCCGGCATTACCAACTGTGTGTCGATGGAAGCCTTGGACGGCGCATTACAAGAACGCTTCGGAAAGAAATTCGTCGCATCCGGTGGTACCGCTTCACTAGACGAAGCGATCAAGAAGAAATTCGCCAAGAAAGAGATGCTTCTGGCGAAAAACCTTGCTACCGTGAAGCGGGCCTATGAAATGGCTGCAGAATGGGCCGAAAAGAACAAGATCGAGCTACGCGTCGGAAATCCGGCCGTCGCTGCTTGAGAAGAAGGAACTATGTCGCATGTATAATGTTGCACAGGTCATCGACGAAAAATGCACAGCGAAGAAGGGATGCCGGTTGTGCATCATGTATTGTCCCGAGGCCAATTGCTTGGACTTGAACACGTCCAAGATGGTTGCCGAAGTCTTTATCGACCGTTGCAAAGGGTGCGAACTCTGTGTCGTCGTCTGCAACGCCGCCAAACACGAAGCAATCGTGATGCAAGCAGTCAGTGCCACGGGCCAGTTAATGTCAAAAAAAGGAGAATCCGCAGCCTTGGGGCAAGCCTACCAGGGTTGAGTGATATTGGTTCGATAATTGAAAAGCCCCATGGCGTGAACGCTATGGGGCTTTTTGTTGCAGTCCAGCGGAGCACACATGGAGAATGAAGACAACCTCATCGATGAACTGCTCCGGGAAATAACCGGCTTGATCAACGAGTACCCGAAAGCCATCGAACGGAGGGCGGCAGTCATCCAGGCCTCAGGCAAAGACCCTGAACTCGTCGAAAAGCTCGTCAAGGCAGCCGACACCATGCGCGACAGTGGAAACCTCTACCTGACATGGGCCAGACACTACGCCGCCTTAGCGGAGGGCAATACCGATGCCTTGTCCGACGAAGACGAGACTGAAGACTTCGACGTTTAAAAAACCTCCCTATTTTTTGAAGAGTTTTGCTAGAATACATATCGTTTGTTGAGATTTCCGTTCCCCGGTAGCTCAGTTGGTAGAGCAGCCGGCTGTTAACCGGCTGGTCGCAGGTTCGAGTCCTGCCCGGGGAGCCACTTTATTTTTATCGAACCTATCCCACTCCCACACTCTCTCATAACCGCGCAGATGTCATTTAACTTGCGCTGTTCCGTAATTTGCCTGCTCCGCAATGAAGGGACTCCAAGCGGAGCCATCGTTCCGAAGGCCTAAGCCCTCCGATACTGATATGGCCGTATCTCACTGTGCTCCACCATCTCTCACAACTACACCTCATCACATCGCGCATGGAGTCGTCCGCATGACTTCTCCGGTAGAATGGCAATAGACGCCTCGCTTTTGTATTTCTTTCATGAGAAGTCGTAGATTAAATCAAAGAACTGTGGGGGGAAGAACACCTCCACTCCATTTGCCCAGCGCACCATACTTGATATTATGATGGCCTAATCCGCCATGGCCGATATCGTCTCGTCTTTCGTACCGCCATTACCTCTGCGGAACGCCCATCTCATGACACTCGTGCCTCGTTATGTGCCGAGAGACACGTCCTTGGCAGAATTGCCTCAGGAGTCCCGGCTCTTTTCTGTTGAGCCACATGCACAACTACAGGGATTCTGTCATTGGCAAGACCACCGCAAATCGTCTCCCACGGTAGTGCTGGTCCACGGCCTCGAAGGTTGCAGCGAATCGAAATACATGCGGGGTATTGCCGCCAAGGCTTATCGCGTTGGTTTCAACGTCATCCGCATGAATCAGCGAACGTGCGGAGGAACTGAGCATCTCTCTCCGACTCTTTATAACAGCGGCCTAAGCGGAGACTACCGCGCCATTTTTAAAGAGCTCGCTCACGGGGACGGACTTGATCGTATATGGCTGGTCGGCTATTCCATGGGCGGAAATCTCGTCCTAAAAGCAGGCGGAGAGCTGGGCAAGACCGAACCGGCTCTCGCGGGGGTCGCGGCGGTGTGCCCGAATATCAACCCCGCCATTTGTGCTCGTGCATTGGAGGAACCTCGCAATTTCATCTATCATCGTCACTTTTTGGCGCGATTGAAGTCAAGGTTGCGGAGAAAGGCAGCCCTGTTGCCTGGAAAATGGGATCTATCCCGACTCGATCGGATCGCCACGATCAGCGAATTTGATGATCGTTACACCGCTCACGACGGGGGTTATCGGAACGGCGCCGATTACTACGACCGCGCCGGGGCACGCCATGTGCTCGATGCCGTCGCCGTTCCAACTCTCATCATTACGGCGCAGGATGACCCCTTTATTCCCTACTCCATGTTCACTGTACCGAAGATTCAACAGCACCCTCACATTCGTGTGATAGCTCCTCGCTATGGAGGCCATTGTGGGTTTTTTCACCGGGGCCGAAATGGAGAAGACCCGTACTGGGCGGAAAACCGAATTGTGGATTTTTTGGTTGGCCGGCTATGATCGACCGCGGCCGGGCTCGTTTAAGACAGAGAGCTTTCCTGGGCAGGAACTTACCACGAGAAGACTCGGACGGAGAAATATACCGTCATTCCACGATTTGAACAGCGCGCTCGAGGTGTGCCCGCACATCTTCGAGATAGGTCTTAAAAGGGTCCGACATGGGAAACGGAGCGTGACCACGCACTTGGAAAATCGACCAATTAATGACGTAAGGAGGGAACAAACCGTCAGGGGCAGACGGTTGACCCACCGCTGAAGTAACCGGGTCATCCAGAAGATGTCTGACCAGTTCACTGCGGCCGTAGGCACGCGTGTTTTTCGGTGCCGTGTCCATCGCAAGCTGGATGAGGCGGTCGGTCGTCACACGAGGGACTCGCCCCTCTTCCAATAACCCGTGATACAACCCCTTCGCGTAATTGAGGTTGTGATACTCTAAATCCAAACTTTTCAGCATGGGATTAGCCCAGTCAATATGCTCGGCTTCCCGAAAGCATTCCAGTAACCACAGCTTGGATGCCCAGTCGACACGGCCGACCACCTTTTGATACCCGTCGCGCAAGTCATGGAGCACTGAGGCCCATTGCTCAAGAATCCAATCGGTTTCTTCATCCTGCCCCTTGCAATGCTGAACGGCACAGTCCAGAAAGCGTTCCTGGATATCCACAGCGGACATCGTTTTTTGGGACTGCAGCCGAACCAGCCAGCGCCGCTCTTGATCATGCGAGATGTCTTGAAGCGCTTCCACCGGTTCGTCGATCTCCAGGTCTTGAGGGGCGTGTCCTTCTTCGATCAGCTGCAACACCAGTCCCGTGGTTCCGAGCTTCAATGCCGTCGCATATTCGGCCATGTTGGAATCACCCAACAATAGATGAATCCGTCGGTAGTGATTGGGATCGGCCAGAGGCTCGTCTCTTGTGTTCACTATCGCCCGATTGTGCTGGACCCATTCGAAAAAGTCATTCACGATATAGTCGGCACGCTGAGAGATTTGAAAGGGCAGCTCCGATACATGATGCGCGCCGAAGGTCGACCGTGGAACGATGAGCCGATCCATCTGAATCCACGCATCTTGGAGAGCGGCGGAACCGACGCGTCCGGAGCCCGTAAATATCTGTCTGGTCACGAGAAAGGTCACCAGCGGGGCTAATCCGCGTCTCGAAAAAGGAAATCGCCGAGAAACCAGGTAATTCTCGTGTGAGCCGAACGTCGCATCCGTCTCATGGTCGATGTTGTTTTTGATCAGCGACACTTGTTCACTGAAACCGAGATCTTCGATCGCCCTCTGCAACAAGAGATCTCCCGCACGGTCCGATGCCACGACGTCCGTGAGGGAATGGCATTCCGGCGAGGCATACTCCAGATGCCCCATGTCCAAATAGATCCGTCCGGCGTTGATGAGAAATCCTCCATTGCCGGGAGGCTCGTCATGCCCGCGGTGGTGCAAGTCCAGCACGCCCTTCCGTTGGACCCGGAACAGATGGTCGCGAATCTTGTGGGCGAACCATGTCGGGGAATGGTCGGGTCGCTCCTCGTGAATGAGAAGCCCGTACTCGGTCTCCAAACCAAAGATACGATTCAACATGAGCTTACGTGAGTGATGAGCCCAGGTCCTGGGGCAGCATTGTTCTCAACTCATCGGCTTTGAGTTCTCGATACTTGGAAGGTCCTTGCGCGTGGCGATCAAGCAGAGCGCATTCGATCGCCTTGTCGGCAATACACCGATGCAGATGCGCATCAAGTGTCGCCGTGTCTGGCACCGGCCGATCGGAGCCCTTCTTGGCGTCGCCATGGTCTTCCCCATCCTCCGGTACAGATCGCTGTGCTCGATCACCGACCGCCCACGTACGAATCGCGACATCCACTGCATCCTTCAACGATACGACGGATTGTCGTCGGAGATACCCGATCATTTGTTCCTCGACCGCTGATGTCGCTGCAAGCACCGCATACCGGCTTTTTTCCTCAAACGTCCCGTCATAGTTGACCGTCAAGAAACCATCTTTTCCGGATTTCTGTCCTAATTCTGCCAACAGGATTTTCACGATGAATGGGGCCTTGAACACCTCTTCAAACGCCTGCTTGATGACCGGCGCGATGCCGTATTTCACCAGTCGGCTCCCCGTCACATCGGAGGCAGAGCGATTGAACCCTTCGACGTGAGCCATCTCCAGCAAATTGAAGCGCAGCTTCTCAAGATCGGCCGGGTGTCCCATCCCTCCCAAAGCCAATCGATCGTAAATCTCATACAACTTGGGAGTGCCCCTGCTCATCGTTATGAGCAGAATGCCGCTCTCGTATGAGACACCGACGACCGGAGTACCTTCCTTGAACTGATCGTCGAGATACTGCCGACGATTTCCGACCGCCTCCACCCATCGATATGGCTCTTCATACATAGGAAATGTTCCTCATGTCGTTCGAGAAACCTTCGATTCGAACAGAGATCGGAGCTGTGAATCGGACGCCGTCTTCACGCCATCCGCCGTGATGAACTTGACGACCGGATAGAGGCCGGCTTCTCGGTTGACTCCGCCGGTCGCGCTGTCGAATTCTGCGGCACTCGTCAACAGCCGCAATGCATGGATCAACGCTTGTTCTTCAGGTACAGCATTCAGCGGCTGTTCCCCCCATGTGTTCAGATAGTGAAGAATGCCGCGGATGGTCGAGGAGCCGGACCCGGATACTGCGTATTCCACGGCCTCGAACTCCGCGCCGAGAATATCGTAAAAGTAGATCTTCGCTGCTTCTTCCCCGGCATCGTAGCCGGCAAAGATGGGCGCAACAGCTCCTGTCCCCGCTAAGGCAGCCGCCACATTTTCCTTCAGCAATTTGGACAGCGCTCGGAGCTTTCCCTCGAAGCTCAGTTCCTGAAGTTGTGTCCGTCGATAGTACTTGAAAGAGTGTTCCAGAATACGCGCCATCTCATAGGCGGTGGCCGGCACCCCGGCAATTGCCATGACGCTATGCCGGTCGATCTCCAGCACCTTGTCAGTCCGGTCATACATCACCATATTGCCGGCCGTCGCGCGGCGATCCCCCGCAACCAGAACACCGTCGCTGTACTTGAACGCAAGGATCGTGGTGGCCGTTGCCAATTCCGGTCTCACTGCGGCCTGCCCGGCGACTCCGAAGACATACCCTTGCTCTTTCAAAAGCTGATAGAAGTCTCCCTGCATTCCCATTCTTTTCACCGCGATTCGTTATTCGTTAAACGGAGGAAACAGAGTTCGGTTTCTCACAGCGTTTCACGACTCAGGTCATTGTCCCGTTCTCTGTCGATACCGCTCGGCCTGTTTGGGATCGACCTTTCGCATCCGCTTCAAAAGGCTATCCTTGTCCGGTGATCCGGTATCCGGTCGACGAGGTCCGCCCCCTTCTTCATGAGGACGAGACTCTTTGGGCATCGGGTCGACCGGGCCTTCCCGACGTTCCGGTGTCATCATGTGTTTCATGTCCCTCTATCCCTTCTGTGTCCACGCTGCCAGCGCGTCGGCCGGAGAATGGGCATGTCTGAAGATGTTCATACATCGTCGCACTTCTTGTGGATCGAACAGATCCCCCATGTCCAGACGGCGGGCTCGTATCCCGCCGGCAAACTGAATACGTTCCCACTGCATCGACGAAATCTGGTCAGAAAACCGCTGGATACAGACTCCTCGCAGCCCGCCGCGGGTATCGCCCGGGCCGTTCCGAACGGCTTCCTCTATCACCTCGTCGGTGGTCATCCGCCAAGCTCTCCCATCCGCTTCCAATCCTAGATACAGCCCTTGTTCGGGATCCACATTGTGATACTCCAGATCCAAACTGGCCAGCCAGGGATCGTCCCAACCCAGCCGCTCTTCGCTCATGAACGTCTCGAGCAACCACTGTTTGGTGACCCAATCCAGCTTGCCCACCAACTGCGGGCGGTCTTGAGCCAACAGTCGTATGGCATCGCTCCACTCGTTCAACAACCAATCCGACTCTTCATCAGATCCGGCTAACTCACGACGCGCCGCCTCACAGTAGTACTCTTGAAGCTCCAGAGCAGAAAGCCTCCGTCCGTTCTTTAAACGAACCACCGCTTTCAGGTCCGGATCACGCGACAACTGTTTCACCGCCGCCACCGGCTGATCCAGCTCGACATTCAGTGCAGTCCCCCGCTCGATGAGATCGAGTACGAGCCTGGTGGTACCGACTTTCAGCGCGGTCGCATACTCGCACATATTGGCATCGCCGATGATGAGATGAAGTCGGCGATATTTTCGACGGTCGGCATGGGGTTCGTCCCTGGTGTTGAGAATGGGCCGGTTATGCATCGTATCGACGCTCAACTCGACCTCCATAAAATCGGCGCGCTGAGAGAGCTGATAGCCCCCCGGAACATATCCGGATTCCTGTGCTTCAGTCCCGACCTTTCCGGCTCCGGCGATGACCTGTCGGCTCACCAAAAACGGCACCAAGCCGGCGACAAGAGCGGAAAAAGGAACGGACCGGGAGACGAGGTAGTTGTCGTGACAGCCATAACTGTGGCCGTGGAAGTCCGTGTTGTTTTTGTACAGCCGGAGATGCGGTCCCCCGAGCATCCTATTGCGCCGCTGAGCCGCCCGCAGGACGATCCGTTCCCCCGCACGATCCTGGGCCAGGAGATCGCGAAGCGTCCGACACTCAGGCGTCGAATACTCCGGATGGGTGTGGTCATTGTAGAATCGCGCTCCGTTCGGCAACACCAAATCACTCTTCATTTCATGGAACGAAAAGGGGCGATGCGCATCCACCTTCGCAAACTCGTCTTCTTCCCTATCCTGCTGCAAACCGGACACGCGAAAGCCGCGGGCATCTTCGTGCGGATCCTCACCGGCATAGTCCCAACGCTTTTCGAAAGAAGCGACGAGATGTGCCCGCACCAATTCCATCGATTCCACGACCGGATCCATCTCCGGTACGTCATCCCTCGTAATCCCGTACTCGGTTTCGATGCCAAAAAGACGCATGCTTGTCAGCCGACAGGTTTACAAGCGACTGGCCGATAGGCTCGAACACCGCATCCGGTCGGCTCGTCAACCTGTCCGCATCTATCAAATGATGTGATTCACGACGCGTTCTTCTGTCTGACGGCCCCGCCGGAACGAAGAAATTCCAACGACCTGCTCCGGGTGATGATCGAGCAGTTTCAGCCACTCTTCTGCCGCGTCGTCCGGCGGCAACATCTCTCCTTCTCGAAATTCTTCTGAGACGGAATCCAGCAGGTCTTGGGTCTGCAACCCAGACTGCCCCCCCGACTGAATCGCGCGATCAATCGCTTTTTCCTTGGCACGTTGCACGATGGACGCCAGGATGGCCCCGCTTACCAGATCGCCGCGGTACAGCACTTTGTTTTGCCCGGTCCTGAGCCGAATCGACAGGAGCCGATTATCTTCCGTTCGGCGGTAGATCGACTCGATGATGTCGGCGACAAGCGCGGTCAGCGCTTGCATCTGTTGACCGCCCCGTTCCTTCGTCAGCGTCGCATCCAAAGGCAGATCCGCCGTCAAGTACACCTTCAGAATCTCGGCTGCTGCGTCCCGGTTCGGCCGACTGACTTTGATCTTCCGATCGATGCGGCCGGGGCGCAGCACCGCCGGGTCGATCAAGTCAGGTCGGTTGGAAGCTAAAATAATGACGACATCACGGAGAGACTCGATTCCGTCCATTTCGCTGCAAAACATCGGCACGAGTGTGTTCGAAATATTGAAGGAGCGCATGGCGCGTCGCGTCCCCAAAATCGATTCCGCTTCATCAATGAAGATGAACGGCAAGGCGCCGTCTTTGCGTCTCGCCCGGGCTTGTTCAAAGAGATCACGAACCATCCGCTCCGATTCCCCAAGCCACATGTTGAGGATTTCGGGCCCTTTGACATGCAAAAATGCGCCGCTCGTCACCGGCGGACGCTTGTCCCGATCGGGCGACTCTTGCTTGGATTCGCCGACCAGCCTGGCCAAGCTGCCGGCTGCCGCTTGCCCGATGAGCGTCTTCCCACATCCGGGGGGGCCATAGAGCAGAAAGCCCTTGGGCTGGGAAAACTTGTACCGTTCGAACGTCTCCGCATGCAACAGCGGATATTCGATGGCTTTTCTGATGGCCGCGATCGCCTCGTTCTGTCCGCCAATCTGCTCCCACGAGACCTTCGGCGTTTCATCGAGAACATGCCGGCTTGTTTTGTGATCCACCAGCTTCTCGATCGCCACACGATGGCTGGGGTCAATCCGAATTTCATCGCCCGCCTTGAGCTCCACGCCGGCGAGATCGGCCGACCTCTGCAAGATCAACGATTGCCGGCCCATCTCCTGTTCGAACCGCAATCGTCCGTCCGGCATGGCCTCCGCCAATTTCAAGATAGGGCCGTTACGATCATACCCGAGCGTTTTGATCACGGCGTAGGCCTCGTTGACGAGAATCTGTGTTCCGACCTTGAGATCCGCGTCGGAGACGCGAGGGTCCACATTGGCATAATATTCGGCCCCCCCGACGACGATGCGGGCGAGCCCCTCACCGGGAACATCGAGTAACGTGCCGATCCGATTGGCCGGTGCCGTCAGTTTGGCCACGACCTCGCTTACCTTCTTGAATTCCAGTTCACGTTGTTGATGCGCGGCTTGAGACAGCGCGACCGCATGACGCAGCTTATACAGGAGCTTCTGCCGGGCATCCCCTTCGGGAAATGCGGCCAGACATTGTTCGATCAAATCGAGCGGATCGGTGCCGGTCTTGAGCGGCGGCTCGTCGCTCCGATCCTTGAGATCGTCTTGATCGGGGGCTCTTCGATCACTCATTGGTTCTCCACGGCGCGTAATCACATGATCCTAACACACACGTGTCCTGCAATGCCCTCACGCTAATTGACCGCCTGAAGCGTCACGGATACTCTTTCACGCCGATTTCCGCGCAGAATTTCCACCGTCACTTGGTCACCGACTTTGTGCGCTTCCATCACATCCATCAGATCGTCGATCGTGGCCACCGGCTTCCCGTCGACTGAGATGATGACGTCGCCGAGTTGGATCTGGCCTATCATGGTTTCACGCGCGCCCCTGAGCCCCGCGCGATCGGCGGCACCGCCACGGGTGACCTTGCCGATGATCACCCCTTTGATCCCCCATCGCTTCGCCATCGCGTCCGGCACAAGCGAGACGCCCAACCCTGGACGAATGAGCTTGCCGTGCTTGATGAGTTCCGGAACGATGCGATTCACCGTATCGACGGGAACGGCGAAACCGATTCCGGCGTAGGCACCGCTCGGACTCACGATTTGCGTATTGACGCCGATCAACCGACCGGAGCTGTCCAATAGCGGACCGCCTGAATTGCCGGGATTGATTGCCGCATCAGTCTGGATCACACCTTCGATCGTCCGATTCGTCATGGATTTGATGGTCCGCCCCAACGCACTCACGACTCCCGTCGTCAAGGTGTGATCGAGGCCGAACGGATTTCCGATCGCGAGCACCTTCTGTCCCACGCGCAGATCGTGCGAGGAACCGATCGCCAGCGGCTCTACAGGACCATCGGGCATCTGAATCTGCAACACCGCGAGATCGTGATCAGGGTCGGCTCCCACCAGCCTCGCTTGATGCTCGCTCCGATCGGCTAAGGTGACCTTGATCGCGTCGGCACCGTAAATCACATGAAAGTTGGTCACAATGTGCCCTTGCTTACTCCACACAAAACCGGACCCTGATCCCTGGGGCACTTCCATGACGTTGAGTGACCAGACATCTTGTTGAATCGCCGTGTTGGCGATAAACACGACGGACTTGGTCGCGCGTTCAAACACCGCGATCGTCGATCGTTCATCGGCGCTCAGTTCCGCTGGAGAGGGAGTCACCGGACGCAGCCTTCCCTCAGGACCGTCATAGACGGCACCCAACGGCTTGCCCCACTCCGCCGCATCGATCGGCGGGCAAAGCATGGTCATAACCAGGAGCACGGTCGGGAATGTGATGTGGCTATTCACCCAGGACCTGCACGATGAGTTCACGCGTTCTGGCACGGGTATCGAAATCCACGATTACGATCTGCTGCCACGTGCCGAGCAGAAGCGCGCCGTCCGCGAATGGAATAGTGACGGACGGCCCTTGGAGTTGCCCTCGAAGATGGCTGTGGCCGTTGTCTTCGCCGGGATTGACTCTGTTGTGCTGCCACCGTGGATCAGGAGGGATCAAACGCTCCCAAAAGGCTTTGGTGTCTGCGCGAATCCCCGGCTCGTCCTCGATAATCATGACGGAGGCGGTAGTGTGCTTGACGAATACCGTCACGATGCCGGCTTTGAGATGAGTGCCGGCCAAAGCATCGACGACAGATTTCGTGATGTTGTCGATCTGCGTATCGCCTTCCATACGGATCGCCAGCGAAACGGTGTGGACGGCCATCATCATCTCCCATTCGCGAGGCTGCGAAGATAGCGGCGGTCGCTTCTGGTCAGCGACTCGCCTCGCGCCGCTTCCAAAATCGGATCGAACACCCCTTCTGCGGTCAACGCCCTTACAGCGCTCAAGACTGGACTGCTCAGAATGCCTTCTCGCTCTAGCTTGTCGAGATACGCAAAGGCCTCCGGTAGGCTTTCTTTGTTCCGGGCATAGTAATCGCGTCCCCGGCGCTGATTACTGTAGGCCTCAAACTGCTCGCAGGCGACGAGGATCTCCGCTAATTGCCGCACCCATGTTTTTGCCTTCACCAGCCGTTCCGGATAATAGTAATACAGCATCACCTGCTGCATCCAAGGTTGCCACTCGACGCCAAGTGTCTTCAACTCCGGTTTCACCGCACGCAATCGTCTGGCAAGGCGTCGAGCATAGCCCAGCCGCATTTCGACCTGTTCCACAGCCCATGTGTCCATGGGTACGCCGGAGGCGATAAGATCTTGCCGGTACAATGAAATGAAGGCTTCAGTTTCATGGCCATACGCCGTCTCAGGATGAAGGGCGCGCCATTCACGAGGCCTCGTCGGAATGTCCCGTTGCTTGGCCCAGGACCAAATAGTTCCAAAGAGTTGCCGATCGAGGCCGGCGCGGCCCAGGTCATGCAGAAGGCAGGCAACGTGATAGCGCCTGATCCGGTCACGGGGATGACCTAAGCGATCGGCGACGGTCACACACATCCTCGCCGTTCGCGCCGCATGCGGCCGGTCGTAGCCGCGGATCGTTCGTCCCGGCCGACGGGGATGCGGATAATCGTAGAATTTCATGAGAGCGTTCGCGAGAGAACGGGGCACTTCCAAGGATTCCAGTCGGCGGGAATCAGATGTAGCCATAGTTCCTAGCGAAACAGAACGACGAGGCAGCCGGAGCGAGAATATCGTCGGCCGAAACGGCGTGTCAAGGCGACTCCGAGCGAATCGGCTCGCCCAATTGCACGGACTTTGCTATGCTCGCTTACGGCCCGCACGTGAGGACATTGCAATGACGAACTGGGTACGGACCTATTGCCTCGCCGCGGCTTCGGCCGTCGCCATGGAACCGGTGTGCGGCTTCGCCGGTTCACTGAACCATTTGACCGACCTGACCGGGCGGATGCAGGCCATCGTGACCTTGAAGAGCCGCGACAATTTCGCCAGCGAATATCGCTACGACGTGAGTGTCAGAAACCTCTCGCCCGACGCGATCATCGGGGATTCACTGATTATCGTGCTGGACAAAATTACCAACTTGGCCGGCGACGACCGAGAGGGGCTCACGGGAGAATCGTTCCTCAAACGATTCGACGTGCTGGACCCAGATGGTCAGACCGACGACGGGAAGCCGTACTTCCGCATTCCTGCCGGGACTTCCCCGGACCTCCTCCCGCAAACCGAGAGTCTTCCCGTCCCGGTCCGAATCAGAAATCGGGATTATGTGGCCGTCTTCACCCCCTCCTTCAAAGTGCTGGGACAGAAGCGGCCGCCTCCGGAGACAAAGCGCACGGAATCGCAGATATCTTCCACTTCTCCTACCAGTGGACAGCCCGCCGCCGCCAATCGCAATGCGGTCGATAAGCTGATTCAACTGCTGATCAAAAAAGGCGTTTTGACTGAAGAAGAGTGGCGCAAGGCAAATCAGCCATGACGCACGCCTGCGTGGCGTGTCAAGGAACGTGGCCGAGAGAGGACCATTTCATCGCGGACCTCGGATTGTCGAAGGTGTATCTTCACGATGACCAGTTCTTCCCCGGCTGGACCGTCGTCGTCTTCCAGCGTCACGCCACTGAGTTATTTCAGCTCACATCCACCGAACGTTTTCAGCTGATCGAAGAGGTCAGCCGAGTGGCCGATATCTCGGCCGCGGTCTACCAGGCTAAGAAGATGAACTACGAACTGCTCGGAAACCGACTTCCTCATATCCATTGGCATGTCATTCCCCGCCTCGCCGGCGATCCGGCCCCGCTGGAACCGGTATGGCGGGTACCGCACGATCCCCTTCTTCTGACGGGAGCAGCGCTTCAACACACCATCAACCGCCTCGCACACCTTCTTCGCCCAACGTCGTGAATCTCTTCATGTCCCATCCACAGATGGTATAATTGGACCCTATCGTGACGTCTCTTGTCGAGACGTGAAAGCTGTCTCATGCGCTCCGGACCAATACTACTCGCCCTCTCCATCGTCGCGACCGTTTGCCCTTCCCCTTATGTCCATTCTCATTCACCGAATGAACACAATGCCACTGCCGGGGGCGTCCCTTCGGAGGCCTCTGAAACCACTTCAGGACAGGGGTTCAACGAACCGTCCGACGCAGTGACGGAGATCGCATCATTGCGTCGCACGGTCCGCCTCTTACCGAACGACCCTGATTATCGGCTAAAACTGGCTGAAGCCCTTCTTCGTGTCGGCGATCTGGATGCGGCCGTGGAGGAATGTCGCGCGGCCGTCAAACTGCAACCGGACGATGGAAACGCGCATCTTCAGCTGGGCCTCATGCTCATGGCCAAACAAGAATGGCGGGCCGCCGCTTCGGCTCTGGGAGAGGCTATCCGGCTGGATCCCCGTTTGCCTCATGCCCACTACAGCCTGGGAACCGTTCACTATTCCCTCGGGAATGTGACTTCCGCGATTCAATCTTATCGCCGGACGCTCGAGCTGCACCCTCATTTTCCGGACGCACATTATCGACTCGCGTTGTTGCTGAGGGTGGCGGGGCGCACGCGCGAAGCCGCGCAACATCTGGAAACGGCGGCGGCCGGCGGGGTGCCTCAGGCCAGGTTATTCCTCGGCAATGCTTACCAGACCGGGCAGGGAGTCGAGAAAAACCTCGGCTTAGCGATTTTTTGGTGGATGCAAGCGGCCGAGCTCGGCCAGCAAACCGCCGCCGATTCGCTGTCTAAAATGAGACGCCAGGCGCTTTCCTCCGAATCGACGAAGCAGCGACGTGCTGAGTTGCAGAGCGCTTTTCAGATCTACCGCAACACACTTTGGAATGAGTTTTCCGACATCAGTCGCCCGACTGAGCAGCAATCGTTGGGAAAGATCCTTCTCGAGCAGAACCGCGCAGAAGACGCGGTTCCGGTTCTCTTAAAGGAATGCCTCACGTTGAGCGAGGAGGCGCACGCCGAACTGGCCATTCTCTATGAAAGCGGATGGGAGCAGTATCTCAAGCCGTACGACAAGAACATTCTGGCCTGTTTTGAATCGACATCAGCGGACGGCTTTGCCACGGCGAAGAAAATTCTGCTCCGTCTCTATGCCAAGGGGATCGGTCTCGAAGCCGACATTGCAAAAGCCAAAGCGCTCCTCAAAGGTCTCCCGAAAGAAGAGACGCAATCCTGGCTCGATGAGCTGGGGTCCCACTAGTCGTATGCCGGACCCGCAGAAATTCTGGCGCCTGTTCATCGCGTCGCTGCCTCTCCAAGCGCTGGGCATCGGCGCATTGGCCACGCTCCTTTCGGCGATGGTGTGGTCCGCCGCTCCCGCGACGTTTACGGCTCTGGATTACACCGCTTACGACACTTGGCTGCGGCACCGCCCTACCGACCGGCTCAACCCCTCTCTGACCATCGTGGCTCGCGACGCGGCCAGTGAGGAACGATTCGGGAAGGGTCCTTGGGACCGGGGCATCCTCGCTCAGTTGATGCTGACGATCCATGAAACGGGCGCCGCAGTGATCGGCATGGATCATCGGATGGACTATGCCAGTCCCGCTCACCTCGGCGGAGCCGCGAGCGATGCGCTCTTCCTTGAGGCGCTTCGTACGGCATCACCGGTGGTGCTGATTCACGATGCCGATTCACTCCTTCAGTCCGACGCCGCATTCTATGGGCATATCGCGGTCATGAGCGATCTCGATCACGTATCCCGCCATATTCCGCTGTCCATCAGGAGCGGACCTCACACCGTTCCGGCCTTTGGTTCAATCCTGTCCGACCTTTTTCATCGGCAAACCGCCGCGCCCATACCGTTTCTTTCAAGCCATTCTGACGACGGCGCTCTGCTGAGCATAGTCGGCGACGGATCACTGGCGGCCCTTCAACCGATCCCATTGTCATCCGTCTTGAACGCGGCCGCACGTCACGACGATCCCCAATTGGCTTCCTGGTTCAAGGGCAAAGCCGTGGTGATCCGAGCAAGCCCCGGAGGCCCGCAGACGTGGCTCTTACCATCTGACCAGGCGATCGACGGCATGACCGCCCACCTCCATCTCCTGAACGCCTTACTCAACCATGAGCGAATCGACTCACTCGGTTGGCTCGGCCGCTTCATCGTCACGATCGTGCTTGCCTCGCTGGCTGCCTGGAGTCTCTTACAGTTCCGGGGGATGAGGGGTTTGTTTCTCGCCGGTTCCGTCATCGTGATGTACGGGGCGCTGGCGATAGCGGCGTTAGGCCTGGCCTCTCTGGTGATGCCGATCGCCGAGCCTTTTACGGCGTCATTATTCGTCTTCATCGGCACGGCTGTGTGGATGAATTTGACCGCGAGCCAACGTCTGCTCTTCCTTGAACGCGATATGATCCGCATCCAGCAGGAGTCTGCGGCCGTGAGAGAGGCTCTGGTTCTGAACGAGGACCGAGCGGAAGCTCTTCAAGAAGATTTGCAGACCGCTCACGCGGCACTTGCATGTTCGGCCGGCCGACAGGAAGAGCTGACCAGAACGACGAACTCACTGCAGCTCCAAATCGCCGAAGCCCAAAGTCAGGAACAAGAGGCGCGGCGCCATCTACAAGAATTGGAACGGCAGCTCGGCGATCTTCGAGCCGCAACCACCGCATCGAACACCATCGGCGATGCGGAACTCAACCGTCTTGAAACCGAATCCCGCGAATTGGGCATTATCACCCGGGATCGGTCGCTGCTTCGATTGTTTCAAGACGTGAAGAAAAGCGCAAAGTCACGGTTGACCGTCCTGCTTCTCGGAGAACCGGGCACCGGCAAAGAGCTCTTCGCCCGCGCCGTTCACCGCCTAAGCCCGCGGTCGGGAAAGACCTTCGTCGCGGTCAATATGGCGGCCATTTCTCCCGAGCTGTTTGAGAGCGAACTGTTCGGACATACCAAGGGCAGCTTCACCGGAGCGATGAATGACCGTCGCGGCTATTTCATGCTTGCCGACCACGGCACGATCTTTCTCGACGAGATCGGCGACCTTCGGATGGATCATCAGAGTAAACTTTTGCGGGTGCTTCAAGACAAATCATTCTATCGAGTGGGCGCCACGACTCCGACGACGGTCGATGTTCGAATCGTGGCGGCGACGAATCGCGACTTGCGGAAAGGCGTGTCGGAGGGTTGGTTTCGCGAGGATTTGTACTTTCGGTTGACCGGACTGGTCATTCATCTTCCGCCGTTGCGCGAGCGCGCGGGAGATATTCCGCTCCTCACCGACACTTTTCTGAACCAGCTTGCCGAACAATTGGGGAAGCCGGTCCCTCGGCTGACGAACGAGGCGCTACGTGCGTTGACCGCATATGACTGGAAAGGCAATGTGCGGGAGCTTCGCCACTGTTTGGAACAGGCCGTCACATTGAATGATGGCCCCCTCTTAACCGGAGACTCGCTCAGACTCGGCGAAGAGCACGCACAATCCGGCAGACGCAGCGGGCCGACGGCTCCCAACTCAGCCGGCGATGCGGCGGTCCTGAGCTGTTTGAGACGACATGGCTTCGATATGCAAGCGACGGCCAGAACGCTCGGCTGGGATCGCAGCACGGTGACACAGCGTTTGAAAGGCCTCTGCTTCCAGGCGCTGGTGGAAGCCGAAGGCGATCTGGCCAAGGCGGCCCGGAATATAGCCGGGGATCCGACCCATCAACGAACCGCCGAATTGAAACTTCGTGACTACTTTGATCATCTGCAGTCCGTGATCGAGCCCTTCGCAACTGTCGAGGAAGCACTGGCCGATTGCAGACGTCGCTTTAAGAACCTTCCGGAACGGCACTTCTCATCCGTCGAAGCGTTGGTGCGGCAAAATTTCCTACGGAATCGAGGGGTTCCGTTCGGAGAGCAGGCCGAGCAGGTTGAAGCGTAAGTCACAGCGATGAAGCATCGCCTCACTGTCTCGTTCCAAAGAACTTATGCGCGAAATACAACACGGTCATCACCGCAGTGCTGGCGGATCCTGCCAAGAGAATTTCAAAAGGGAACAGGTTGTGTGAGGTGGGATCACGAAACCCATCGACCACGATCCGCAAGACCACAACGGCCATCATCAAAGCCGGAACGGCCGCCGCCATTCTCCAGGACCCATGCCAGTGCCATACCGCCCAGGCGGGCATGAAGAACCCCATGAGCCCGAACGCAAGCGCGACACAAACCAAGGCGACAACAAGGAATGTATCGGACGAGCTGGGAGGCTCCCGCATCCGCGCCCGATAGGCCTCGTCCTCGGCCGCTTTGACACGGGCACGCATCTCTGCAATCCACGCAGGCTGGGCCTGCCCCTCCCCCACTTCACTGGCTCCCACGATATCGCCGCGCCACACTGCAACAACGGATGTATTGGAGGCGCTGCCGTCGCCCGCCTCAATCCGAACTTCATCGACCGCACCCCCCTGAGGATTAAAGAAGAACCACGCAAATGTCTCACCGATCCCTGAATAACTGGGCGATGTGTTGCTTCCGACATTGGCGGGTTTTCCGTTGAAGTATGGACGAGCCCAGATATGAATAGGCTTGTCCGTCTCATACACCAGCCGAAGATAGAAATACTGGTTCTTTCCCAAGGTGACGTAATTACCGGGCGGCCATGTCTCGACTACCTGAACGGTCGTCTCGGCTTGTACGGGCTCTATAGACAGCAACAATATGGGAAGGACGAGGTGAAGTAGACGCTGTGGCAGACAGGTGAAGGTACGGGCGGAAGCAAATTGTGGATAGCGGCATAGCATCGAAATTCCTACCTAAATCGAAACTTTAGCAATGATGGCTTTGCTGGCAAGAAATATTCAAAACATTCATACGAGGTGTGCCGCGCTGAAGGACAGATGATTCTGAATTGAGATGAACTTGCGAATGGTTGGATGCTCGCCTGTACGCCGGGTCTCGAACTAGAACGACTTGCAGGCAGGCGTCTTGACGCGGAGCACCGCCTCTTGGTGGAAGCGAGTTTTGTAAGACACGATAATTTCCTGAACGGCTTTGCGCGCTGTAGCATGATCCGGATGAACCAGGCTCAGGACATACGAAGGTTCACGAATCACTTCACCGGAAGCGGATCGCCACTGGCCGGACGCCTGCCACACGGAGAGTCCTTCAGGAAAACGCGGGGTGACTATTTCACCGATAAATTGCGTCCAGGCGTCCGGCGTGACGCGACCGGATGGTGTCGCTGTCCCGAAATACAGTAATTCTTGGACTGCCAGCTGTCCATCGTCTCCGCAAGCCTGCCTATTCACCGCTCCACAGCCCAGGAGGAGAACGAGAAGGAGAATACTCAGCACGTGCCGAAGGACGCTCCAATGAATGACGTATTTCCTGGTACGGCGAGTGCTGTTTAACTGCATCCCCATGAAAAGCGGACCCACTTGCTTCCAACATAGGACAAGGGAAGAACCGGCTTTGGTCACTCTGCTGAGAATCAGAGGCGCTCCCCCACAACCTTTCACCGCCTTATGCTAAAAGAAATGCCGCGGGAAAATTTCAGCGCCATACCTTAGCAACCTTCAGCTGCGAGCACCCGTTCGGCCTGTGCAATCGCGTCCCGCAATACCTTCAGGCTCTTCTCTGTTTTCCTTGCTTTCGGCAAACCATCCACATAACGGGATGCCACCAGCGTTAAAGTCTGTAACGTCTTTTTCACATCCTTTCCTCCCGTGAACTCCTTCGATGCGGCAGCGCGGCTGAACGCCAGCCGCCTTCGAGGGCCAACATACGGTTGCGGGGCGATCGGATTGTCTTTTTCAAGCTCCGGCCTTCTGAAGATCATGATGTTTCCTCCTTGGAGAGTGATGGATCGTCCCATAGCTCTGAGGCGGTTTACACCGCACCCCAGCCTCATTCCTCCTAAGTCCGGCCATAGATACCATGTCCGCATGCCTCATTTCTCAGGTTCGCGTCCCCGCTTTTTCCATGATGGAATAAAGGCCGGTGTGACCGCTGCATAACGATTGTAGGCCTCACCGAATTGAGCGCGGGCCTCTGCCTCTTCCTCATGTGCAAGATGAACATATAGTCCCACCAGCATAGGGAACATGAGCAGGGTTGGAATGGTCGGCCACTGGAGAAGAAAGCCAAACATGATCAGCATGAAAGCGGCATACTGAGGATGCCTGATCGCGGCATAGGGTCCGGTCGTGGCCATGGTGCGGTCCCGCTGCGCCCAATACAAGATACGCCAGGAGACCGCCAGCAGGATCAGCCCTATGAAGACGAGCACCTCGCTGAAAATATGCAGCGGGTCGGAGTGGGCAGGGCCTTCCCTTTTCAGTAGGGTATGCCAGAAGTGGCCGGTGTCGTGAGCAAACGGATCGACCTCGGGATAATGGCTCGCCAGCCATCCTGAAAGGAAATACATGCTCAGGGGGAATCCATACATCTCCGCAAAAAGGGCGACGATAAACGCGGAGAAGACTCCAAGGGATCGCCAATCGCGGCCTGTTCGAGGACGCGTGAAACTTAACGCGAAGATAATGAAGAATGCGGAATTGATCAGGACGAGCCACCACACTCCATAGGCTGCTTCGCTATCCATCGGCAGATCCTCCGGCATGGGGCCGTTACGCTCACCATTGCTTGCATCCTACCGAGAATCGGATCCCATGCCCGCGCCTGATCGCCCAGTGATCAGCAGCAGGGTAGAAGCCTAAACCAAAGGCGAGGAAAAGAATACCTGGCAGGGAGCGGGCCTTGAAACTGGTTCCGCAGGCGGACGATCATTGTCTTCGGTGAGCTCTAGAGCTTGCAGGCATCCTCATTCATCTCCGGACCAGGGATGGGATGCTGGCGAGCCTGCTTCACATAATTGTGGCAGTCCATCTCCGCCCCTTCCTTCGTTGCCTTGCCTTCGTCGACCAATCTCCGCCATTGAATAATCCGTTCAGCAAACGGATCGTACCGGCATACATCCTTTCCAGAGGGCTGCCCGGCCAGTTGCTTGCACTTGGTCACCCAGAGTTCCGGCGTCAAGGCACCGCTCTCCACGGACCTCGTCAATTCATAACGCTTGTCGGCAAACGATCCGAACTCGCAGACGGCTGGATCCACCGGGGGTGGCGCTGCATGATTCCGATCGACCGTATTCAGCATCTGCCGACAGCTGATTTCACCTGCCTCCTTCGAGATGAGCCCTTTTTCGATCTGTTGTTTGGTTTCCGTCCGCCGCTCATCGAACTCCGATTTGGACAAGAGGGCCGGAGCTCCGACCAGCATCGCCGTGGTAGTCGGACATCCAGCCAGAATCAAGGGCAACAGGGCAAGCAGCAGTCCTCGCATCGGCAACCTCTCTTCGCAATGGCTCATATCGCTGATGGTGCGGGCGATCATACGGACCGCGTGCATCGAGATCAAGAGGATGGATAGGGACGTGCGAGTGAGGCGCGGTCGTGTGGCATGATACACACCTCTCACCGTCTACCCGTCTTCAGCTTTGCGTAATGGAAGCAGCCTTTCGGCTCTCTGAGGTCGCAGGCTTTTCCGTAGTACTTGAGTGCTTCAGTATCGTCCTGTTTGATGCCCCTCCCCACCTGATAGACCATGCCCAGATTGATACAGCCCTTCGCGTCCCCCGCGTCACAGGCCTTCCTGTAGAGGTTGGTCGCGCGAATGTCGTCCTGCTTAATTCCGATCCCCTGAGCATACATCACACCGAGATTGGAGCAGCCCCGCGCGCTGCCACCGTCACAGGCCTTCTTATAGAAGTCAGCAGCTTGAAAATTGTCCTGTGGGACCCCGCTTCCCTCGGCATACAGTACGCCCAAGTTATAGCAGGCCTTCGCACTCCTCCCGTCACAGGCCCTCCTGTAGAAGTCGGCGGCTTGCACATCGTCCTGCGGGACCCCGCTTCCCTCGGCATACAACACGCCAAGGTTGTAGCAGCCTTTCATACTCCCACCATCACAGGCCTTTCTGGTAAACACAGCGGCTTGCGCGTCGTCCTGCGGGACCCCGCTTCCCTCGGCATACAGCACGCCGAGATTGGAGCATCCGCCGGCATCCCCGCCGTCACAGGCTTTCCTGAAAAGAGCTGCAGCGCGAGTATCATCTTGCTTCGCCCCCTCGCCTTTTACGTACAACAATCCGAGCGCGTTACATGCTGCCGCGGTGCCTTTCTCGCAGGCGGCTTTCAGCTGTTGGGGTGGCTCGGCTGCTTCGGAAGATCCCATCCCCATCAAGATCAATGCTCCGACGGTAATACCAGCGAGAAGGAGCGGGCGAACCGCCATCGAGTAACCTCCCGGGAACAAATAGTTATTGAGCGGGGCGAAGTCTAGCGAGACAGACGAGGAGATTCAAGACGGCGAGTCAAACTATGTGAATATCTTTATTGCGCGACGGCGCGCCCGTCCGCCCATCGCCTTATCCCGCGGTCGCCCGTTGCAAAGTCAATGAAGAAGGCGATAGGATCGCCTTCCTTTTTTGTCGTTTCCTTCATGAAGAGCGCCGACCATCGGTTTAGGCTTCAGTTCAAATGCTTCCACCTGAGCCTCCGTAGCGGATATCAAGCGCACATGCCTGTATGGAAGTCCCTCGGCGGGAGTCATTTGAAGTCATCGTACTGTCGGGACGTGTAGGTGAAACATGATGATCAAATTATCCGCCTTTGTCTTTGTATCCGTTGCCATGTTGATCGGTAATATGCCGGCCCCTATGGCCGCAGATTCGGACGGCCAGCCGTCGCAAGACGAATTTCAACAGGCCAAGCAAAAAATCGACGAGCTCGAGCGACAGCTCAAGCAAAGGATCGGGGAGCTCGTTCTCCAGCTCCGTGCCAAGGACAACGAGATCACCGCCTTACGATCCAGCGCTCATGAGAATTCCAAGCAGCTTCGAGAAGATCTTGCGTCACGAACTGAGGAGGTCAACCAGGCCAAGCGCCGTATTGCCGAACTCGAACAACAGCTGGCCACGACGGGAAAAGGGCAGGAATTGATCCAGGCCAAACGCCGCGCCGCCGAAGCAGAACAACAGACGGCGAGGAAAGAGCAGGAGCTGGCCCAGGCCAAGCGACGTATCACCGAGGTCGAACAACAGTTGGCCGCGACGGGAAAAGAGCAAGAACCGTCACAGCCTAGGCGCCGTGTCACCGAGGCGGAACAACAGCTGGCGGGGAGAGAACAGGAGCTGGCCCAGGCCAAGCGACGTGTCATTGAAGTGGAGGAACAGCTGGCGGCGAAAGAGCAGGAACTGGCCCAGACCAAACGCCGGGCCGCCGAAGTTGAACAACAGCTGACGGGCAAAGAACAGGAGTCGGCCCAGGCTAAGCGCCGGACCGCTGAAGCGGAACAACAGCTGACGGTAAAAGAACAGGAACTGGCGCTGGCTAAACGCCGTATTGCCGAAACTGACCAGCAGATCGCGGGAAAAGAACAGGAACTGGCTCAGGTGAAGCGGCGTGTCAGCGAAGCAGATCAGCAGACGGCAGGGAAAGACCAGGAACTGGTCCAGGCCAAGCGCCGGGCGGCCGAAGCGGAACAGCAGACGGCGAAGAAAGAACAAGAACTGGCGCAGGTCAAAGAAGACCTTAAACAAGTCACGCACAAGCTGGCAGATCTCACTCCCCAACTCATGGCAAAAGACGCGGAACTTGCGCGCACGAAGCAATTGCTGACGGAGCTTGAACTCAATTCATCCAAGCCAGCCGGATCGGCTCCCGCTCAGGAAGAAAGCCCCTCCTCGCTTTCTTTGCAATCTATCGATCATAATTTATCCTTGGCCAACCAGCTCGGTCCCGACGCTGAAATCATAGAGGATGGAGAAATACTCACGTCCAATGGCGATCTCGCCAAAATAAGCGACAGCCTTTCGAATCTTTTGCAGCCCGAGCTCAAAAAGGGCAGTGCGACTTTGAGGCAGCGGGGAAATAAATTGACGCTGACCTTGGCAGCCGGAGAGTTATTCCCCGCAGGTGACGCGACGGTCACCCTGGGAGGGACCTCGCTGCTCGAACGGGTCGGAGTCGTCTTGCATGGATTTCGTTACCAGAGCATCGAGGTTGCAGGACATACCGACAACCAGCCGCTCCGGAACGACCCTCGGAGGGGCTTTCGAGACAACCTCGACCTCTCCCGGACCAGGGCAGAACATGCCGTTCAAGTGCTGGTCAACGGAGGGCTGGAGGCCGATCGAGCCAAAGCGGTCGGATACGCGGACACGAGGCCGATCGCGACCAATGACACCGAAAAAGGTCGGAGCAAAAACCGACGAATGGAAATCGTGATTACACAATGGCATGAATCGGGTAACAGTTTAGGCGACGGAAAACCGCAAGTCGGCAAGAAACTCCAGGAGCCTCCGCCCAAACGGTAATCCATCCGCCGGCAGTTCAAATGAAACGATGGTTCCTTCTGCTCGGTGAGAGGCTCGGAATTTCTCTCCTCTTGAATCTTTCTCCTCCGAACCGCGGCATTGACAGGGGCGCATGAGATGGCGCAACATGCGTATCTCGTTAATCTATTGAAACGGGCATCAAGCAGCGAGACTGCAAAATCGATGAGCCTAGGGTGATGTAGAGCATACTTCTGAACAGATCGTGACAAACTAGAAAGCCAAGTGGCAACCAACTGAACAGATAAAGGAGAACAGGATCATGGCACTGCTGATTACCGACGAATGCATCAACTGTGGCGCCTGCCTGCCGGAATGTCCGAACGAGGCCATCTTTGAAACCCGCAGCGACGCGGAGACAAAGGGAAATCATGTGGGCGACGGCCAGGGGGTGGGGGACAATATTTATGTGATCACCCATGATCGGTGTACCGAGTGTGTCGGCCATTTTGATGAACCGCAATGTGCGGCGGTCTGTCCGGTCGATAATTGTTGTATTTCTGATCCGGCTTATCCGGAGGGGACCGACGTCCTGCTGGAAAAGGCGAAGGCTCTCAATCCTGACAAGCCCATCGATCCGGCAAAAGTTTGGAGCGGCGTGCGGAACTGATCGTTTCCACTTCGAGGTTCCGTGCCGCTTGAGGTGCTGAGAATGTCGGCGGCCCGGTCATGTTGCCTTGGGCTACCCGAATGAATGATCATGGCTGAAAAAGTTCCACGACCTATGACAAACGCAACCGTCATCAAAGCTTTAGCTAAAGTCTTTGCTTTCCAAGCCATTGAGATCAACCTCTTACGTTCCCAAGCCGGAATCTCCGATGCGGATTGGAAAACCCTTAAAACGGAAGCTTTTAAGAAAACGTACGCGAAGCAACGGGCTTTTTATGAAGATCGCTTGACGGGCGCGTTCGCTCTCGAACGCATTTCACAATCTGAACGCGAGACAAGACTTCTTGAACTCTGGCTCAAGCAGAGCGAAGAGTCCCCCAAGGACGAACCATGAGCAAACTTCTGGTTCCCTCAGGGAAGCTTGGACCTCCAGAGAAATAGTCTTGCCGAAAACGAAGCGCCTTCCTTTTTTATGATGCTTGCCTCATAGGCGACTTCGCAGCCGCTCATAGCCCTTCTTCAATTCGTTGATCGCCAGACCCAGTGCGGCGCCGACAGATTCCGCGGTTTTACCGACTTCCTCCCGTGCCGCCTCCAGTTTGGGCTTTATGTCTTTCCACTGATTCTCAAGACGAGCCCATTCGTCCTTCGCGTCCGCCTTCCCCAGGTGAAGCTGGACTTGGAGTTCATCGCGCTGTTGCTTGAGTTGCTCCAGCGCTTTCGTCATCTGCTCTTTTAGGTTTTCCATGAGATGCGCTCCTTTGTTATATATAACGTTTTGTGTGCGCGATCATACAAACCTCGTTCATTGTGATCAAGCTTTACGAAGTGACACCGTCTCAAGCGGTCGTAGGAGCGGAAGTCACCGTTGAAGCGGAGGGGCAGACTCGGCAATACTATTGCGGGATGGGCCAGGTTCAGGGGTTCAAGATGGTGAGTCGGCAATCCCCAGACATCCGTCAATCGACATCGAGTACCAGTAAAGGCAGGAGGAATAGCGTGAAGCCAAGTATTGAAATGGGATTCTGGCTGATGGCAGCGGTATTTCAGGTATTGACGACCTGGATAGGAACCGAGGCCTGGGCCTATGAGTCGGCACCAGTGAAGGAAGGGGCCACAGTGCGAGGGACCGTGACCGTCACCGGAACCATACCGGCCCCCAAAGAGTTCGAATTGCGTCGCTATCCAGACTATGAGTATTGCGGCAAGCTGTCCAATGCCCAGGGATATCGGTTCCTGACGGAAATTTGGGCCAAGGGGGACGGCAGCCTCAAAGATGCCGTGGTGGTGGTGGAGGATGTGGAACGCGGCAAGCCTTTCACCTTCACCGAGGCCGAAGTGGAAGCGAGTCTCTGTCGGTTTCTGCCGTTCGTCGCCGTGGTCAACGATACGCGTCGAATCACGGCGTTCAATCGGGACCCGGTTCCCCACGACATCCAAGGGTATGCGTCCGATCAGACCGAAGGAAATATCGTCTTCTATCGCCCCTCCTTACAGGCCGGTGGGACCACCGACGTCGTGCAGTTGAGCAAGGGGCAAAACGCGTTCACCATGCAATGCAGCCTGCACCCCTACATGCAGAACTGGGGCTATGCCGTGGACAATCCCTATTATGCCGTGACAGATGCGAAGGGCTTCTTCTCCATCGAAGATCTCCCGCCGGGGACGTATCGCCTCAAGGCTTGGCATCCCCTTCTCGGCACGCAAGAGAAGAAGCTCACCGTGACCGCCAATGAAACCGTCTCGCTGGACCTGTCATTTAAGGCTAACTACTGAGAAGAGCGAGGCGATGTGTGATGCCAGAATACAGGCCACCGTGTTCAGATTCTCGAATCCCAACGATTCAGCGATACGGCGTGACCCGAGGAACAGGATCCTGACCCCTGTGCAGTTGGAAAAGTCATGTTATTATTGGTTTCCCCTAGGGACTTTGCCAGGTTGAGGCATCGAGAAGAACTGTTTGAATAGCAAACGACAAGGACAGCCTAGATCTTGCTGGACAGGCCTCACCACTGGAGAACAACCATGAGCACGAATCGTTTTCTACGGGTGCAGGCCGCGCGGGTGCTTTTGGTAGGGGCTACCTTCTGCACGCTGCTGGCCGTGACAGGAGAATCTGTACTGGCTCATGGTGGTGAAGATATCTCCGAGATGAGTGCATCGCACTCGATCGCGTCCAGCTCATCGCATTTGTCCAGCCCCGAGGCAGCCGGGCTCCAAGCAGCCTGCTGGGCTCTCACGATTCCCTATGGTGCCGTGAAAATGGCCTATGCGATCGGCGGAGGCATTGTGGGCGGCCTCGCGTGGGCGATGACAGGAGGAGACATGGAGGTGGCAAAGTCCGTCTGGATTCCCTCGATGACCGGCGAATACATCGTCCAGCCGCAGCATCTCACCGGAGAGAAGCACCTCTACTTCGTGGGCGTGTCGTCAGACAGACCTCTTTCATAACACCTTCTCCCAGGTCTCGGTCAACCTGTATCGTCTGCACATTCGAGGCGGAGACAGCGGCCTGGACATGCATCGGTGGAGAGGTTCAACATCCGGCGTCGCTCCTCCATGCCATCTCGGCTCAGGACTACACGTACCTTGCCGGATAACTCCGCGCGATGGCTTCCTCATCTTGGCATTGTCACTAGATTTGAGTCACATGTTACCATGAAATGTGATACCCTATTGTGAAGAATAGGCCCAGAAAGAAGCCACTCAATGGTCTACCGGGACACGCTTGACTCCGAAGCAAAAGCAAAACCGCTATCGTAAGCGCTTGCGCCGCAAGGGGTTGCGGCCGGTGCAAATCTGGGTGCCCGATACGCGCGCTGAGGGGTTCGCCGACGAGTGCCGGCGACAGGCGCGGCTTGCCGCTCGCTCGGCGCAGGAGAAGCGCGCTCTTGACTTCATCTCGGAGATCGCCGCAATACCCCGCGTCGCTTAGAGCAACTCCCCAGGTTGAACATGAAGACGCTCCTGGTACAACAGGCTCTTCTTGCCGGCACAATCGCCGCCGCAGTCGGGGTGTTCGCGCAGGAGCCGAAATTCCCTGTCGGGAACTGGCGATCACCGGGACACGCAACCTTCACGAACCCCAGCCTCACCGGCGCCGCATTGTATCTCAACATCAATGTAGCGAAAGACGGAAGCTTCCGCGGCACGTGGGGCCAATACCTGTGCAATTCATATCCAGGTGCCTATGGCATATTCGTCTATTCGTGCAGCCAGATAGGAAGTCATCGTGTTAGCGGCAGGTTCGGCCAGAATAGCCAGAGCATGATCGAGCTGGACACCCTAGGCCGTAGCACCTTTACATGGAATGCACCATCTACCGACGCGCTGGAGATCGATCTGCCGAAGAATTGGCAGGGCGAAGATGCCATCCTCTACCGGGCACGTTTGACCCGTGATGGCAAACCTACGCCTGAAGTCCCTGCGGTCCCACGTGAGGAAGGTCCGTTGCCGTCTGCCAACGCCCTCTATCGCGAATTCAAACAGAACGCCGAGGCGGCACTCGCGCGTCACGTTGGCAAGACGCTGGAGTTGGAAGGACGCCGAGGCACGGTGATCGAGCTCAGCGACGGCGGCGCGGCGATTCACATCGCCGATGGGTTCACCAGCCGAGCGCTGGTCCTCTACTTCTCACAGGTAGAGGAGGTCGCGGGGATCAGTGAAGGCGCGCTGTTTCGATTCAAGTGCACCGTCGCCAGCTTTGACTACCAATACGTACACCTGGAAACCTGCTCCATCGTGCGGTGAGACCGCCCTTTCCCTGCATGTCTGACACCTTCCTCTGTGCTTCGCTTCCCGTGGATATTCTTGCTATGATGTCGCCTATGCGACTTCACCGAGCCTCCTTGTTCCTATTCGCCGTGACCCTGCTGTTTCCAGGCTGCGCCTCCTGGTTCATAAAAGGCGAGCCTCCGGAGGTGCTCGTCACCAACGTCACGCCGCTGGACGCGACGGTGTTCGAACAGCGTCTCCGTGTCGATCTCCGGGTCCGCAATCCGAACGACTTCGACTATCACCTGACAGGCGTCGATTTCACGTTGAATCTGAACGGGAAACGTCTGGCCCGTGGTCTGGGGAGCAAGGAGGTGACGATTCCGCGGTTAGGTGATGCCGTGATGACGATCGACACCACGACCTCGACGCTGGATATCGTGCGCCAACTGCTCGAGTTCTCTCAGAAACAGGAATTGACGTACGACATCAAAGGCGTGCTGCATAGCACGGAGGGGCGATTACCCTTCACCAATGCAGGTACACTCGTCGAACCGGGCATGCTTTCCAGCTCACCGACCAGCTCTCACGCAACTCCGCAATAATATTCAGGCCAAGTAAACCCATGGCCTAACACAGTTCTCAGAAGCTGAGACAAAGAAATCAGTAGAAACGGAGTCCGATCTTCAAGTTATTGCTCACTGGCATGCACGAACAAGACGCGACCCGAATACTTATTCTTTGCTTATGCACGATACAAAATCCAACTATCTTTTCCCCTCACACTTTTCCCTAGAGAGGCTCCTTGCACACATCCCGCATGGCAAACCAGAAAAGGCTTGTCATGCATCGCTCCATTCTTCATGGTGTGCGTTAAGATACTTGTTTGCGATCGCTGAGAGTTGTTCATAAGTCATGTTTTTCAGGATGGCACAGTTGGCCAATCTTCCGTACAGGTCATCCGTGGTGCGCCTGTAGTACAACCAGTCATCGGTAAGCGGTGGTGTTTCTATTGCATTCCTTGAGATCCGGGACCAAGTATCAATAACTCCAGCCAAATATGCCGCTTTTGTATGCTCATCATATTGTTGCCACTCATTCCCTGACACCTTTGCAACAGCAGGTGTTGCGTAGAGCAAAAGGCTTGTTATCACACACGCTAGCTTTTTGCCCATGCGCATTCCCTTCAAGATCTTCAACGCTTCCATAGCTTCTTTAAAACGTCTGTACGATGTACGGGGTCAGCACTTGACTTTTCACCGCTCGATCTAACCCTTGAATTTAGAGCTAAGAGCTGATCTCCCCCTTTTGTTTAACACTGCAGCGTGAAACGTGTTACGCGGCGCGGCGTTTCTTACTGCGTCCACTCGAGCGTGTCACAAGACGGGATGACTTTTCGACAAAGCGCCCTGCCACAAACTTGTGCAAGACGCTGGCAATCAGCGTTTGGTAGGGAATGCCTTCTTCTGCGGCGCGCGCCTGAATTTCAGAAAGGTCAGGCGTGGATAATCTGATATTGACCCGCTTGTTTTTGCTGAGGGTTGCACGAGCATACTCGCGATACCGACGCAACGATGCTTCGGACGTCACCGTCGATTTCAGCCTGCCCGCTTCAAAAGCCGACAGAATGTGTTTCTCTTCACGATCAAGATTTTTCATGGCTTTCCCCTCATTCTATACTCTCGCATTGCCTTGCGACTGGGAATAATCGTTTTCAGAAACACGTACTCCGCTTCCTCTACATGCGGCACGAGATACACATAGGAACTCATGGCCACGACAAAGACCCCTTGGTTTGGATAACGAGTTGAATTGGGATGTTCCACAATGTCCAATAATCCGCCGGTCTCAATAGCCAGCACAACATCCTCGAAGGAAACGCCACGATCCGCTTTCAGTTGTTCGTTCTTTCGAGAATCCCATCGGAACGTTTTCACCACGAAAGTATAGGCAAGTCGGTGCCGCTTGTCATCACTCGACAGCACGGCATATCACTGCGCTAGTGTTTCAATGTCCACCCAAAAGACCAGTCAGCACTGAGGACGAACCAGCTGCCGGCCCTCCCATGCGTGGCCATCCCCGCACGGCGTGATGGGCCTCGCTTCCCCGCATGATTGTGGCTATTAGCGCAGCTACTTAACACCTGAACTTTCCTCATGACTTTTCTACTTTCCCACGTCTCCTCGACCGGCACTCCCGTTGCTCAAGCACTAGTCCAACAGGCCACAGGCACCCAAGACTGAAAAGGAGGTGATCAGAACACGAACCCTGCGCCTGTCAGCTTGTCAGCCAGAAACTTTAAGACTTTCTAACTTTCAACGCTTTGAATAACGAGGAGGATGTCATCATGCAACAGGGTTCACAGGTCTCATCGGGGAATATCGCCCCCACGATAAAGTGGCCAGAGAGAGATACGAAAGAAGTGATCGTTCTGGGCGGAGTCGTCCTCTTCCTGGGAGGATTACTCGCCGCAGCGTGGCTCTACAGCCAATCGAGCGACCAGGTGAAGACTTCTCTCACTACGGACAAGCTTGAGAATGCCGGCTTGTCTGAGAGCTTCAAGCAGTCCACGACCATACACCAGGCCGGAGCTTCAATCAGCCGCTCATCCCAAGTGGCGGTTCCGACGGTATCGACGCCGGACATCATCCATGCCGATCTCTATTTCGAGGTTGGCCGGAAGGGATTGACCGACGAAGCAAAGGCTCAGTTATCTGCCCAAGCCGCCTTGCTGAAACAACACGACGATTATGGCGTGCTGATCCAGGGCTATACCGACCAGCAGGGGTCGGCCAGCTACAACAAGCTGTTGGGCATGAAGCGAGCCGAATCGGTTAAGGCGGAGTTCATGAATGCGGGAATTGCCGAACACCGGGTCAAAACGGTGAGCTTGGGTGAAGAGGGTGCGCTGTGTGTGGACAGCAGCGACGCCTGCCGGCACATGAATCGGCGAGTGCATCTGGAAGTCCGTAAGATCGGCCAGGAGCATATGACGCTTCCGCCTGTCCCGGCTACTACCTCCGAAACTCCAGACTCCTCCATAGATTTGCCTTCCGTCATGGATGCTGACGTCGGAGGTTCCTCTACTCCGCCTAATCCAACCACCACATTGGAACCGGCCAGCGGCAGTTAAGGCTGTTCCCTTTGAATCCTCGGATGGGAGTACTCCCATCCGAGGATCATGCTGATTCGGCTATTTAACCCGGCGAATGTCAAGCAGCAGGTTGCTCTATAGAAGTCGCTCCTTGCACGACAGAAGAGGAATCCTGAGACGCTCCCGTCCCTGAATAGATCCTGCGATTGTGCCGGGCCGGCCCATTCGGCTCTGGCGTTGAGAAATTCGTCCTCGGTCTTTTTCCGATTCGATGGAGCCGTCTTTTCTTCTCCCCACCTCTTGACAGATTTAAAACTCCGCTCCTGCTGCTGAAAGCGGCCATCCCCAGAACGGTGATGAACCTGTGGATAGCGATCCGAATGATGGCAATAGCAACACGCTGGGCAAGACCGAATACGTGATGTCAAGAGGTCTTTCTAGGAATATGCAAGAACACAAGGAACTTCGCCTGGATCCACTATTACTTGTGGATCGGTCAATATGTGGCGGATGCCTAAAAAATAGGCGAATCGATGAATCCGCAAGCCATTGGCAGCATCTTTCCACGAATCCAGGTACTTGTTCACAAGGTTATCCACAGAAGATGGGGAATGAAAATATTTATGCCAGCGGCTTCAATACTGTGGAATCCTTTGTCAACACTTGGAAAGGTTCTAGTGGGTTCTATTGTCGTGGCGAGCAGACTTCGTGGATTTCCACTTCCAGGGTGGGACGGGATTCGGCTCGGCCCATAGGCCCGTTCCCGCGGCTCGGGCCAGTTCTTCCATATCTTTCAGACCCTGGTCGCCGGACGCGCCCGGTTGCACCCAGGCGAGCCCCTCTTTGACGAGCTCTTGAGCGATCTGTCGCCCATCCGGAAGCAGAATGTCGGCGGTCATCCGACCCTGCCGATCCCGTTTCAAGTCTCGCACGATCACTTCACGGTTGGCGATGTAGGCAGCCGTCGCGTGCTTCGCCTGTTTCCCGTACGGCTGTTTCAGCTCGGGACAATCGACATTGCGAAGGTGCACCATGTCTTTCCGGCCCTGATGGTGGATGGTTAGACGATCCCCCTCGTGTACCATGAGGACACGTGCAACGAATTCCGTCCCGGTGACGGTTTGGGCGGGCATGGCAAACAAGAAGCACAGGAACAGATAAGGTTTTTTTATCATAGCTCATGCTACCCGTCTCCAAACCGCCGGCCAACATTTTCTCACTTTGAGACAGGCACATGATGGGTCGATGCGAAGCTGCCCGAGCCAGGCTTGACCCTCGGATGCCGTGGGGCGTAGATTGAATTGTCTCGATGCCGCCTCATCGTTGAGGAGGTGGTGCCCATGTTCCTCGTGGGAAGAACACACCGACCGACCGGGCATGGAAAGTGCGGCCCCCGCTTTTTTTCGCCTCTTGCCAATCATCTCGCTGGGTTGTCCTCAAGAAGTGATGTCGGGCTTCTGAGTCCGACAAGGTCATATCACTGTTGCACGTCGCCACATGGAAGATCGTCGTCCATCTGGCAAGGAGGTCGATATGTCGTACCGCTATAACACCATCGATATCATCGTGGGTGTCGGAATGTGCGCGATCCTTTTTGGAGCCCTTTTGCTTTTCCTTGCCGTCAATGGAACCTACCAGGCTATCCCGCCGCAGACCGTTGCGCTCGAACCATCGTCAGGTCTCGCAGACTCCGGGCGCGTGCTCCAACCCGCCCTCGGTGAAGCGATCGTTGAACAAGCGATTTTCGAACGCCACAGCAACCAGGCACTGGCTCGCTCGGTCTCCGAATGGAATCGCGCAACGCTGGCGTATCACAAACTTCAAGCAGACTCGCGCGGCTTGCTTGGAGCCGTCCTCATACGAGCCGTGACGGTTCCCACTGACCATCTGGCTCGCGTGGAGGGTGTGATGGGACGGGCGATCGTCAATTTCACGAAACGCGGCGTTCGGAACGGCCTCTTGTCCGCCGATCAGTACGGCTCGATGTATAACATGAAGATGATCGCTGCGATCGAAGCCCAGGGGCGGCGCCTGCACGACGAATTCGCCTCGACCTGGCAGGCCACCCTCGGACGCCGCATCGTCGAGGCGGCTCACTACGACTGGATCCAGGCTGGTGCGATCCAAGAACGGATCGGAGCTGCGTTAGTGCAGGTTGCCCATGCGCAGATGAACGCAGAAAAGGGACGAGCGGCGCAGCAAGAGCAGCTGGCGAGTTTGATATTCGCGGCCGTTCGCGCCGAGGCCATAGCAGATCGCCCGACTCAGCCGGCTGTCGCAGTCCCATCAGTGATGCCTTCAAAAGATATCGCCGTCGCTTCCACCGAACCGGTGTCTTGGCCGGAGGTCCCGATGAGCTATCTGATCGCTGCCGGTCTCCTGTTGGCCACCGTCTTTTTAGGGGGACTTTCCATGGCAGCGCAGAGCCGGGAGGCCAAAGCGCTCGCCCAGCTGAGGCGGGATGCAGACCGCTGGACGTTTCGCATGGCTGCGTAAAATAGTATCGTGAAGTGACACCGGTGCCCGACAGAATCGGCATACAGTGCGGGCGCCGGTGTACTGGCTCGTATGAAGAGAGACCTTCCTGCGCCCCATCGGAACCCGAAAAAGACGGCTCCTCGCATTGATGCCGGAATAAGATCCGGATCAATCAGGCTGCTCATCGTCGAAGCCCAACGGCTGTTCCGACAGAGCCTGCGGGTGCTCCTAGAGCGGGAGCGTGACATCGCCGCCGTAACGGAAGCGACGGACGGGCGGGAGGCCTATCGATTGGCGCTCGAACACAAACCCGATATCGTCCTGCTGGACGTCGATATGCCGGATCTCGATGTGGAATCGGTCGCTAAACTCATCCATCAGCACCTGCCTGCGACACGAGTATTGCTGTTGGCCCGGTACGATGAAGACGCGCGGATTGTGGTTGCGATGCGGGCTGGAGCGTTCGGCTACATCCTGAAGGATACCGACCAAACTGATTTTCTGCGGATCCTCAGGGCCACCGCGAGAGGGGAACACATCTTGTCACCTGTCATGCCCGAGCACTCAGCCCGGACCGTCCCAGGCACACTCCAACAGACGCATGAGGAACACAACACCAGGCTTTCTAGTTTGACCGATCGGGAACGAGAAATATTGGCGTGCGCTGCGGCCGGTCGGAGTAACAAGGAAATTGCAGACCAGTTGTGCCTGTCGGTCGATACCGTAAAAACGCACCTCCATCACATCTATCAGAAACTCTCTGTCGACGGGCGGGTCGAGGCGATACTCACTTATATCAAGGCTCACTGATAGGCCTTTCATGTATTCTCACTCGAACGGTGTAGGTGATAATTCCAACCTCTGGGCGATGGCGGACGAACGGCTCACTTCTTATATTGAAAATGAAAAGAGAGAACGGTCCAGACAGCCATTGATGTATGTGTCAAGCAAGGAGGTGAATGGCCATGCGTGACGTGCACATACTGGATGAATTAAAGTCTGAGCCTGGATGGGCGTTCTTGTATGCGGCGTTTTTTGTCGGAATCGTGGTCTTCGCATTGATGAGCGCAGGCTTCGTCGGCTGATTGGTGGCGAAACAGTAACCCAAGTCGTCATGTGACGGCTTGGGTTACTCCTGTCTTTTCGCCTCGGGGCACGTTCCACGAGAAACTTGTCACCTGCGTTCCTCTTCCGCCAAAGTTATCATGTACATGCCGAACGTTCTCACCTGAAGGGTCTGGGCATATCTCCGTCTTTCCTCATCCCGCAACTTGCTCATGGATTCGCTATCAGGATATAAGCATGATATGCTTGATCACCAAGCGCTAGTGCCTCTCTTTTGCGCCTCCCCCGTTGATAGCCTCGCGCAAACGAAGCCGTTGCTTTAGGCGGGCCGTTCATCGGCCGTCCACGCGATGTCCACGAATGGCATTCTAGGTCCGCACTTTTCGGAACCCATTGGCACACTTCAGCTCATCGCAGTGCCGACCATAGCTGTTCTGAAACGAAAGGAGCCGCAATGAGCCGCATAAATTTAGAACCGGTGATGACTTTTTCTGATGGATCCTACCTGGCGATCAGTACGAAGTGTTCGAGAGACGGCGAATTCTCCTGCTCGGTCTACAGTGTAGTTGAAACGGCGGACCGTATGGCGTTCCGCAATATCGTAAGCCACGCTCTCTTCGCGTCCACCTGTCTGACAGCCCAAGAGCAGGCCTATAGTTATACCGTGCGTCTTTACCCTGGAGCGGCAGAGACGATGAAGAAACCGCCGTACTTGATCTGGCATGGTCCGCAAACGACAGAGCAATCGTGACCATTGTCTCAGGACAATTGAGCGAACGTTTCGCGGAGACACCCGGTAGCTATTTAACCAGACACCTGCTAAGATGATGTTGCTTCATCGCGCAGGGCCCCGCATGAAACGAGATAAGGGCGGCCCATCACCGATGTTGTTGTTACCGAGAAACCTGATCGGAAGCCTGACCTAAGCCGCGTCCCTGGTTGCGTCTTCGGCCCTCTCCTTCCTCTCGTGATACCTTTCTCGCGTCTCCGACAATATCACTTTGGAAGGAGGACCCCCATGGGTTCAAAATTATATGTGGGCGGGTTGCCATACTCGACCACCGAATCGCAACTCACCACCATCTTTGCCGCACACGGTACGGTGGAATCGGCTCGCGTCATCGCGGACAAGTTCACCGGCCAATCGCGCGGGTTTGGTTTTGTCGAAATGTCGACATCTGAGGAAGCTCAGGCTGCCATCTCGGCCCTGAACGGTTCACAGATGGATGGCCGTTCTTTGACGGTCAACGAGGCCAAACCGATGGAACCTCGGTCCGGTGGCGGCGGCCGTTTCGGCGGTGGGAATAATCGCAACCGCTACTAAAGGGGTGCACTATTGGCAGACATCTCGACGGGACGCTTCAGGCGAAGCGTCCCGTTACCTCTAGCCTCTCCCTGCCTTCTCTTCGAACAGCATTGCGGGACTTAGCCCCATATGCGATGCATTTCGCTCACTTGCTCCCCACCCTCGGCTTTTGTGATGACCCAGTTCACATCGTCCGGGATCGTGACGACCTTGAGCGCGGCGGCGTGTCCATTTGCGTCTTCTTTGAGCTCCTCCACCACACGCACCAACTTCTCATCGTCTCGGGGAATAAGTTTTCCACACTGATTCAGACTCGGCTCTCGAGGTCCGGCTGCCTCAGGCCAGTATTCGCCTCGATTCAGTTCCTGTAGTGCCTCTTGCTGCCCCAGCTCACGCAACCGAATGAACGCCTTATGGCTCACGCAAAATTCATCGTAACTCTTATTGATGACGATCTTTCGCATCACATTCTCTCCCTGGTTGATTCAGCGCCGACCCACTCCATGACAAGTCTACTCGTGCGGACGACATGTCAAACACCGGCTGTTGCATCAGAGTGATGGTTTCGCATCCTTATACCCGGCATAGTTTCCTGACCAATGTGAATACCGTTGACTGGCCCAGGCGACTACCTCAGCTTTCTCAAGTTCTCCGTACCGTTTTTGGAGGACAGTCTCAAATTGTCCCAGATCTCCTCGAATCTCGCTAAGATCTTGCTCCGTGATCTTTCCCCACTTCGCCGCGAGCGGTGCTTTGAGTTGTTCCCAAAATTGTCCAAACTGTTCCTGATTCATGGCGGCTCCTTAAGTAAAGGTGGGAATCTCCCGTCCCGAAGACGTCACAGACGACGACAGCCTCAACAGCGAGGGTGAGTTGGGGAGACTCTGGCGTAGAAGCGGCGGAGACCGGAGAATCGAACGCGCAGGACAGAAGGAAGGGATGCGCGAGAGATGGGACAGTCACACTGCTTAATACGTCATGTCGCCAGGGTACAGTCCGGCATTCATCATGTCAATCGCGATTATTGACCGATCCTCAACAGCCATTCGCAATCTACACCGCTATGTGGTACACTCAAAAGGTTCTTGCTGATCCTCGCGCTTCTCCCTTCCTTGTTCCGGTTCCTGCGCGATTGAATTGATCAGGTTGCAGTGGCGCCGTCGCAGCCGAGACGTTTTCCCTCATACCCTGAAGCCCTGCGCTGAACTGCATGTGCCGTCAAAGAGAACGAACCACGCGAGTGTCCACACTGGAGTAAATGACCATGAGCGCCACGAAAATGAATCGACCGACAGCTGTTGAACACTGGATCCGCATCCCGGATGGCACGCGGGTGCGACATCGCACGGAGGCTTATGAAGGAGTCATTGATGGATTGACCGAGATCGTGTCCAGTTCGGATCGCAATCCGGATGGAAAAACACAATATCGTGTGAACGTGGGCGACAGCACACGGTTGCTCGTCTCGGAGGATCATCTCAATATTCTGCTCGACAACAAACATTTGGTTATGCTCGCCCGCGAACCAGAACTGTATCGTCGTTCCGTCACCGACCGGCTCCGAACGGTCTTTTCGGAAGATCGGTTCGTGGCGATCGGCAACAAAGTGGCTGCATCGGCGAACAAGTAATGTCATCTGCTGGCGAACTCATGCCGCACGGATCTTGAATGAAACTTTTAACATTGGAGAAGCGATGAATACATCATGGGGGACCAAAGCTCCACACCGACGGAAGCGGGCCATTCGCCGAACGACAGTCCATTGGGAGACGCTGGGACTCCAAGATCCGGCAAAGCCGGCGCCGTCTATCGAGGACATCCGCCGCCAAATCACATCGGCTGCAAGTCAGGGGCTGAGTCCCGATACACTGTCCCGCTCTCGCCAGAAGGATGGACGTCCCAAACCCGGATCCAAAACACCCGTAGTTACCGGCAAGCGCCGTGCCGCTTCGCAGTAGACCTCACAGAGATCCATCGCATCTGAAAGGAGGGCATCATCGGATCAACAGGCAAAACCACCGCCGCTAAGCGGGACCGTGAGAAAGCGCGCCAGCAAAAACAACGCGACAAAGAAGAGCGGCGTGCACAGCGGAAAGCCGTCAAGGGCAACCGACCGACGCAAGAAGGCGAAGATCCCGACCTTGCGGGCTTGAGATGGGGGCCTCAGCCTCCGCTCTATTGACAGATGCCGCCGGTTCCGCCTATTCACCGGTGATTCATCTCCGCTCTATACACTCTCTATCTCCTTGAACTGACGATCGCGGTAAGCCGCCAATGTGGAAGCGAGAGCCGCTCCCAACTCCAGGCGCTTAGGTTTACCGGTTGAGGTGTAGGGAACTTCTTCTCCAAAGCGGATAACCTTGGGGCATTTCGAGAACGGAAGTCGTTGTCGGCAGTGCGCAAGCAATTCGGCTTCCGTGAGAGAGGCAACTCTCTCTCGCAGTACTACATAGGCGGCAATCTCCTCCCCGTAATAACGATGCTCGAACGGTACAGCCATCGCGAATCGGACGAGAGGATGGCTCCTCAATACCTCATCGATTTCGAGAGGAGCGATATTGACGCCGCCCCGAATGATCAATTCCTTGAGACGGCCAGAAATGAAGAAAAACGGTCGTCCCCGCTTATCCCTGACGTAGAATCCTTCGTCTCCTGAACGGAACCAGCCCCCTTGAAACGCCGTGTCATTGGCGTCATTCCGCTTGAAGTAACCGGCACACACGGTCCCTCCGCGGATGCAAATCTCCCCCCTCGTCGTTTCCGGCAACCGCTGTCCATCCCGGCCCAGAATGGCCATCTCGTTATGTCGCAGCGGGACACCGATCGAGGGGAACTCGAAGTCGCCGATCCAATGCCGATGCTCATCGCGAGAGAGATCATTCGGCAGAAAACAGGAATAACAGGTCGTTTCGGACAAGCCGTAGCCGTGGCGAATCGGAAACCCGAATCGCTCTTCAAATCGCATCGCGGTATCTTTGAGCAAAGGACCCGCTCCGCAGATGAACCCCCCGAAACCGTCCAGCCTGTATGCGGCCAAATCTTCATCCGCATCGAGAAGAAATTCGAGCAAGGTCGGGACGACGCTGACGCAGGTCACCCGCTCTTCGTGCAGTCTCCGCCAAAACATGGCGCTCTTGAACCTGCGATTCAGGACGACGCGGCCTTTGCAGTAAAACGGCGTCATCAGCGTGACGACCGTCCCGTTCACATGATGAATCGGAAGCACGCACATCAAGCGGTCTTCTGCTCGAAATTGATGCCAGTCGGCGATCGCCTCTGCATCGAGGAGCAAATTCTCCACGGTGAGCACCACACCTTTGGGCTGGCCGGTGGTCCCGGACGTGTAGACGATGAGTGCTTCGTCATCGAGACGGGGAGTGTGCGGTTGTGTACTCGCGGAAGTAGGGAGAACGTCCGTCTTAGTCCTCACTCTATGCTTCAGGCCGTCTACGAGGCCTTCATCATTCACGCCTATCACATGACGTAGGGCTGGAAGTTCGCGTTGAAGGTCTTTCACTTCATCAAAATAGGCATGCCAACAACAAACGGCTGACGCTTCGGAATGTTCCAGGACAAAGCGTTTTTTATCAGTGGATTCTTCGACGTTGATGGGGACGACCGTGATGCCAGAAAACCACGCCGCGAAGTACAGCACGACGGTGACATCATGATTGAAAAGAATCGTCGCCAGACGATCCCCCCGCCGCAAGCCGATCCGGTCATGGAGGAAAGCGGCCATGAGCTCGACCATCGTACCGAATTCCCCATAGCTGTAGGTGTGGCGGACCGCCCGATCGTCATCGCAATAGGTCATGAACGTTCGGTTCACCAAGGCGCGGTCGTAGACACGAGATGTGAAGAAGTCAGCGAAGGAGTTCCATGGGAGCGCGGGACAGAGCCCTTCGACTTTTCGCGCCTGCTCGATGTGGTTCGGTACGTTAGCCAATGGAGACATATTCTCTCCTCGATGATCCCCTGTCGAGGGGACACAGCTTCATCCACCGTCCCTGCGCGATATATTCAAGTACGGCGATCAAGGGGGACATATTCCCTCCTCGGTGGTCCCGTGTAGAGAGCACGCGGCCTCATCAACCGGTTGTGATCCTGCTGTTCGATGATATGCGCGCACCATCCGGTGATGCGGGAGCAGACGAACATCGGTGTGTAGAGGGTGAGCGGGATTTGCATCAGGAGATAGGCGACCGCCGTGTAGAAATCCAAGTTGGGGTGAAGGCCTTTTTCCTGCTCCATGATATGGTCGATGGTCGTCGCAATCTCGTACCACCGGCGGTCTCCACAGATTTTGCTCAACGATTCGGCATGCCGTTGAATGATGACTGAACGGGCGTCGCCCTTCTTAAGCACGCGGTGACCGAAGCCCATAATCCTCCGTTTCTTCGCGAGAGCCTCTCGCACCCACGCTTCCGCCCGTTCACGGCCGCCGATATCAAGAAACATCTCGGCCACGGCTTCGTTGGCCCCCCCATGGAGCGGTCCCTTGAGCGTCCCGATGGCCGAAGTAACGGCCGAGTACAGATCCGTCATCGTCGACGCAGTGACGCGAGCGGCGAACGTGGACGCATTGAATTCATGTTCGGCATACAGCGTGAGGGAGATACCAAGGACGCGAGCCATGGCTTTCGCACGGTCATCCCCCTTCCGATCGGTAAGGAGATAGAGGAGGTTTCCGGCGAAGCTCAGGTCTTCTTGCGGTTGCACCCGAGGTTTGCCGCTCACGCGACGAGAAGAGGCGGCAATCAACACCGGGAGTTGCGCCAATAGCCGAACGGATTTCCGAATGTTCGCATCGTGCGAGTGATCGGCTGCCTCCGGATCAATCATGCCAAGCAGTGAAACACCCGTTCGGACAATATCCATCGGGTGCGCGCTGGATGGCAGCGTGCCAAGGAATGCTTCAAGAAGAGGAGGAAGGGCGGCCTGATCGATGAGTTGCACCGAGAAGTCCTGTCGCTCTTTATGATTCGGCAGGTGGCCAAACAGCAACAGATAGGCGACCTCCTCGAACGTGCCGTCTTCCGCCAAATCGCGGATCGGATAACCCCGATAGAGGAGACCGGCTTCGCCTTCATCGACGAGGCACAGAGCCGACTCTCCGGTGATGACGCCTTCAAGGCCTGGGCTATACGCCGGATGGCCCTTCACCTGAGTCACGAGAGACTCGTTCATGATGATGCTCATACTTCCTCCCTTCTCGATGCTCACCGAACTCCGTGTACTGGAGTAGACTGTACAGTTCCCGCCGCGTCATCATGTGGTGGAGCCAGTCCTTCTGAGATCCGAACAACTTCAGTTCAGCCAGCAGTCTATCGGTGGCTTGCAAGGCCGTTCGTAACGCCGTCACCGGAAAAAGCACCCCGCGATACCCGAGTCTCTCGAATTCCGCGACGCTCAACAGTGGAGTTTTGCCGAACTCGGTCATATTGGCGATCAACGGAACGGTCATTCCTCTCTTCCGGATTCCGGCGGCGAAGGTTCGGAATTCTTCGGCTGACTCCAAAGCCTCAGGGAACAACGCGTCTGCACCGGCCGTCACATACGTCGCGGCACGTTGAACGGCCGCTTCCAGCCCCTCCACCGCACGGGCATCGGTGCGGGCTATGATCATGAACGCGCGATCGGTTTTGGCCTGGACGGCCGCCTTGATCTTGGCTGCCATGGCTTCTGCAGGCACCAAACTTTTTCCCGAAAGATGCCCGCACTTCTTGGCCGTTTCCTGATCTTCGATCTGCATCCCCGCGAGATGATTCTCCTCGAATACCCTCACTGCTTCGGCGGTGGAAGACGGATCGCCATACCCTGTGTCGGCATCGACGATGGTCGGAATCGATACCGAGCGGGCAATCCTCCCCGCCTCTGCTGCCATGTCACTCAGTGTCATAAGGCCTATGTCCGGCATTCCACGGCAAGCGGAGATCGCGGCCCCAGAGACATACACAATTTCGTAGCCGGCACGCTCGATTTGCATCGCAATCAGCACATTGAATGCCCCCGGAATGGCGTGCGTGCGTGCGGCCAGCAATTCACGCAACCGAGATGCCTTTGTCCGCCCCGTTTGACCCATTGGTTGCCCTCCGCAGCCCATTCCTCAATCTAAGCCTCGACCTTTCACCCGTAGCAGCGGCATAAGCGTGCCAATGTCTTCAACTCCATCAAGGTTCCACACAAATTCGATCAGCCGGTCGATGCGGGATCGATCCAGCCGCCCGGCAGCTAACCGACGAAACTTTGTTTCCAGGCCCCGATCCGACATCGGATTGCCGGGATGTCCGACCGGCAGATCGACCTGACTCATGTAGGCTTTCTCTGCCTTGGTCTTGACCGTGATCCTGGTCGGCATGGCCTTGGGATAGCGTCCTACGAATTCGGGCTGCTGCACGACACGGATTTTCTTCATCAAATCCCGCAGGGCCGGATCTTGTAATCGTCTTGGGCCGAATGACTGTAGCGTCACGGGACCATGAAGCAATGCTACTGCGACGCAATAGGGGAAGCTGTGATCGGCCGTCTCCCTCGTGACCGGACGCCATTTTTCAGGATCGCGTCCGATGATTTCGATAGCCACGTCATAACTCCCGATCTCAACGTCCATGACATGATCGATAGCATGAGCTCCTTCTGCTTCCATCAGTTCATTGCGAAGCGCCAGGGCAGCCTCGACCGCCGTCTGCGCATGATACTCGACCGGGTAATGCTTGATGTAGGTGTCGAGAATCTTGAACTGAGGGGCCCGGCTCACGGGGACTGACCCTCTTCCCCCGGTGTCTGTCCCCGTGAGAACGCGTTCTGCGGCGAATGGTGCCAGCTCCAGTGGCCCGGAAACGAGCTTCATGAAACCCTTTTCACCTTCGAAGATAGGCGACGGTCCTGTCATACCCAGCTGCGCCAGCATGGCGGCAAACACGCCGTTGCGTGCGGCATTCGAGAAGGCGCAGGCTTTCCACATGGACAAATCTCCGACCCGCGTCTGCCGCAGCGCCATATTCGCGATGCCGGCCAGATTGACAGCCTGTACCGTCCGCGCGCGTGAGAGCTCCATGAGTTTCGCGACACCGAGTGCGGAAGAGAAGGGGCCGTACGTCACGTGGTCCCAACCGCGGGGACGCAGCGCCGCTGCGTCACAGAGACGGCACTGAATTTCATAGGCGAGCACGATGGCTTCCATGGCGCGTTTGCCGGACGCGTGGACGACCTCGCCGACTGAAAGAACGGCCGGAATATTATCGGAAGGGTGCGCCGGCTCTTTCGAAAGATAGGTGTCGTTGAAATCGAGATACCGGACCAACCCGCCGTTGGCGAAGGCAGCAAGATCGGGAAGGGTTGTGTGAGAGGTACCCCACAGAGTGGCGCCCTGCGGCATCTTCACGGTCCGGGCTATTCTGCGAGCGACACGGCAAGGCGGCGCATTCCAGGCCCCGAGCGCGCACCCGAGGCTGTCGAGTACACGCCGTTTGACTTCATGCACGACGGCATCCGGTAAATCGCCATAGCGTAACGTTTTGCAATATCGAGCGAGGCGATCTGCGAGCATCGACTGCCTCTTTCCGATCTATGCCATCCTTGCTTCTCTCATGCTTGTCGTCTCACGAATTCAGGCTTCTGTTTCGGCCAATTTCGGCTGCCGTTTTTCCAAAAATGCCTGCACGGCTTCCTGTTTGTCAGGAGTGATACATAATCGGCCGAATAATTCTGTCTCTCTGGCCAGACCCTCCGCCAAGGGGATATCGATGCCTCCTCGTATCGCATGAAGTGCCGCTTCGACCGCGGTTTTCCCGTGCGTGGTGATGGAAGCGGCGATGCGTTCAACGTATGCGATCAACTCGTGAGGTGGCACCACCCAACTCAGCAGACCGATTCGTAACGCCTCCTCTGCGGAGACACTCGTACCCGTCAAGATCATTTCCGCCGCCTTGGAAGGCCCGACGATCCGCGGCAACCGCTGGGTTCCTCCGAAACCAGGAATAAGGCCGAGTTTGATTTCCGGCAATCCCAGCATTGCCCCGGCGGCTGCCACTCGGATATGGCAAGCCAGAGCCAATTCGAGACCGCCTCCGACGCAAGTTCCGTTGATGGCCGCAAGAACCGGTTTGTCCGACCGCTCAATACGGTTGAGAAGCGACTGTCCGCGAGCCGCAAATTCAGAACCGCCGTGTACAGTATTGAGGTGAGCCAGTTCATTGATGTCGGCGCCCGCGCTAAAAAATCGTCCCGTACCGGTGACGATCACCGCGCGGACGTACTCGTCTTCTTCCAACTCGTTCAAAACAAGTTCGAGCTCCTTGAGCACGGAAAGATTGAGCACGTTGGCCGGTGGATTATGGAGAGTGATCCGTGCGATATGATGTGAGATCGTCAATAATTGATGCGGCATAAGTCCTCCAAACCAAGCTTCGCTAGAGTGTCGCCGAGGGGCCCCATCGACTTTTCCCTTTCCCTGTCTCTCTCCACCCGTACGGTTCGTCCGGCGCTAGCGATTTCGAGCTTCACCGACATGGCTAACGCCGCTCGACTGTTGGTGGGCGGTAATCGCGGCAGCAAGCTCCGGAATTCCCTCGCCTGTCGTCGCGACCGTACGCAACACCGTCGGATACCATTCCCGCAAATTCCGTAACGTGTTATCCGCGCCAAGGAGGTCTCCTTTGTTCACGACGACAATGTGTGCGACTTCCAATAGTCCGGCCTTCATAGCCTGAACTTCGTCGCCAAGTCCCGGTACCACCACTGCCACGACGGTGTGCACGAGATCGACGATGTCGATTTCATTCTGGCCGACCCCGATGGTCTCGATCAGGATCACCTGATATCCGGCCGCTTCCAATACCAATGCCGCATCGCCGGTCGCCGGGGCAAGCCCTCCATGATGTCCGCGACTGGCCATGCTTCTGATGTACACCCCATGATCCAACGCATGTTGCTGCATTCTGATGCGGTCACCTAGCAGCGCACCGCCTGTGATGGGGCTGCTGATATCGACCGCCAACACGCCGACTTTCAAATCGCTCCGCCGATAGAGGTGCACTAAGCGATCGACAACCGTACTCTTTCCCGCTCCGGGATACCCCGTGACTCCGATCACCCTCGCCTTCCGCGAGGTGTTGTTGAGGAGGCGCAGCCCTTCTCTGGCGCCCGGATGATTCTCCAAGAAGGAGATCAGGCGTGATACGGCGCGGACGTTTCCGGCTCTCACCTGTTCAACTAAGGCCACTAAGCTGTGGATGTCGCACATGAACAGGTGCGGGCCCCGCGGACTCATGCCACACCCTCGTAGGCGGTTTGTTCTGTTTGTACCTGTGAAAGGCGCGAGGACAGTCGGCGATCCAGAACCTTCCCGATCGCGGTTGCTGCTGCAATGATCTTCCGTTCATCCACGGCGAGAGAGGCGCCGGATGCTTTCAGAGCATAGACCACGTCTTCCGTCGCTACGTTGCCCGACGCGCCCGGCGCGTAAGGACATCCACCGAGCCCGCCGGCGGACGTATCAAACGCCTCGATGCCATACTCAGTCCACGCGGTCAGGACATTGGCGACGGCCATCCCGCAGGTGTCGTGAACGTGAAGCGAGAGACGGCTTCGATCGATGCGCGGCACTATTTCATCCAACAGTTTTCGGACGTCGCGCGGTGAGGCCTTTCCGACCGTATCCCCGAGCGAAATCTCATCGACTCCGAGATCGAGTAATCGCCGCATCACGTCCAACACCCGGGGCGGAGGAACGGCTCCTTCGAAGGGACAATGGGTGACGGTAGAGATGTATCCTCTGACGATCATGCCGTCCCGTTTCGCGCCGAACACCACCGGCCTGAACCGCTCAATCGACTCATGGACCGTGCAGTTGATATTCCGCCGGGTAAACGTGTCGGAAGCCGCCGTAAAGACAGCAATCTTGTTCACCGCCCCCGCTCTTGCCCGTTCCAATCCCCGTTCATTGGGTACCAGCGCCGAGTAGATGACGCCGGGCCATCGTTCGATCCTCCGGAACACCTCATCGGAATCCGCCAGTTGCGGAATGGCACGGGGCGACACGAACGATCCCGCTTCGATCTCCGCTACACCACTCTTGGACAAGGCGTCCACGAATGACACCTTGGTATCCGTCGAGATGATGTCCGATTCGTGCTGGAGCCCGTCTCTCGGACCGACTTCGATGATTCGGATTCTTGGCGAATCCCGGCTCTGCCGGTTACCCTCTGGCTTGTGGTGACCTTCCACAGTTTTGTCCTCATCCCCCGCCTATCGGCGTGGCCCAGCTCGGCGTTCGGCGTTCGCGAAAGGCGCGAAGTCCTTCCTGAGCCTCAGGCGAGAGGCGTGCCCGGACGTTTTCTTCGATACAAGCCTTCCAGCGCTCCTCGTTAGATAGATGGCGAAGTCGGCGAAGCAGAGCCTTCGCGTCTCGTACGGCCTGCGGAGCGAGATGGGTAATTTGTTCCACCACTGTCGCGACGCGAGCGTCGAGCGCAGCCGGTTCCACCACTTCATGAATCAGACTGCCGTCCCAAGCGGTCGATGCGGAAAAGGGTTCGGCAGTCAGACAGAATCGTCGCGCGAAGGAGTCTCCGGTCTTCGAGAGAACAAAGGGCGCGATCACCGCCGGCACCAACCCTAGACGGACTTCGCTGAAGGTGAAGGTTGCATCGCTAGCGGCTACGGCGATGTCGCACGCCGCGATCAACCCGATTCCTCCCCCATAGGCGGCTCCCTGAATGCGTCCGATGACGGGACAGGGACATGCATCGATCACCCGAAACATCTCGAGCAAACGCTCGGCGTCCTGCTTCGCTTCCGTGAGAGAGATGATCCGGTCCGGGCCCATCCACCGGAGGTCCGCCCCAGCGCAGAATGTGGAACCGGCGCCGGCCAAGATGATCGTGCGAACCGAGTGATCCTGTCCCAATGTACGAAAGGCCTCGCACAGTTCCTCTATCATGAGCGCGTCGAACGCGTTCCGCCGATCGGGCCGGTTGAGCGTCACGCGTGCGCAACCCTTATTCGACTCGACCAGGATCGACGTGGAATTCTTCATCGGCCCCTCACATTCGGAAAACCGGGAAATGCGACGAGTGGACCGGTGTGGTCAACGCGACGTCCAGACACAGGCCGAGAATCTTCCGTGTCTCCACCGGATCGATGATGCCGTCATCCCAGAGCCGAGCGGTGCTGAAGTAAGGACTGCCCTCCCGCTCATATTGAGTACGAATAGAGTCCGTGATCTGTCGCCGCTCGTCTTCCGACAGGGCGGCCCTGTCGCGGGCTCGCTGTTGCTGTTTCACCGTCAAGAGCACCTGCACTGCCTGTTGCGCCCCCATCACCGAGACTCTGGCATTCGGCCAGAGGAAAAGAAACCGAGGAGCGTACGCCCGTCCGCACATGGCGTAATTGCCGGCACCATGCGAGGCGCCGATCATGATCGTGAACTTTGGGACCTCGGCGGTCGCGACCGCTTGCACCATCTTGGCGCCGTCCTTGATGATCCCCCGTGCTTCATACTCTTTCCCGACCATGAAGCCGGTGATGTTTTGGAGAAAGATGAGGGGCAATCGTCGCTGGGCACAGAGTTGCACGAAGTGCGCGCCTTTCAGCGCAGCCTCTGAGAGAAGCACGCCGTTGTTCGCAACGATACCGACTTGATGACCCATCCAACGGGCGAAGCCGCATACGAGCGTCCGGCCGTACCGGGCCTTGAATTCGTGGAATCGACTGCCGTCTACCAAGCGGGCGATGACTTCACGGACATCGAAGGCTTGGCGCGGGTTGCTCGGGATGAGCCCATACAGCTCGCCAGGCGGGAAACGCGGTTCTTCCATCGCTTCCCGCCTGCGAAGGACCGGCCGTCTCGGCAAAGTGTCGACAATCGACCGGCAGATCTCGAGCGCCTCATGGTCATTGTCAGCGAGATGATCGCTCACCCCCGAAAGCCTCGTGTGGAGATCTGCCCCGCCGAGCTCTTCAGCAGTGACCTCCTCGCCGGTTGCCGCCTTGACCAACGGAGGTCCCGCCAGATAAATGGTGCCGGTTCCTTTCACGATCACGTTCTCATCACACATGGCCGGCACATAGGCGCCACCGGCGGTGCACATCCCCATGACGACCGCAATTTGAGGAATACCGAGGGCAGACAGGCGCGCCTGGTTATAGAAGATCCGTCCGAAGTGCTCCTTGTCGGCAAACACCTCGGCTTGCATCGGCAGGAACACGCCGCCTGAATCCACGAGATAGATCGTGGGCAGTCGATTCTCCAGCGCGATCTCCTGGGCCCGGAGATGCTTCTTGATCGTCATGGGGAAATAAGTCCCGCCCTTGACCGTCGCGTCATTGGCGGCGATGACACAGGGCCGTCCCGATACGTAGCCGATGCCTGTAATCAGACCGGCAGCGGAGATCTGGTCGTCGTACATCCCGTATGCCGCCAAAGGGCTCAGTTCCAGCCAAGGCGCGTCCGGATCGAGCAGCTTCGCGATCCGTTCACGGGTGGTCAGTTTGCCTCGTCGTTGATGAAGCTCGGTCGCTTCCCGCGGCCCTCCGGCCCGAGCGAGGGCGAGGTGTTTCTGGAGGTCGGCCACGAGCCCCTCGTAGTGGGAACGATTCGACATGAATTCTCCGGACGTCGTCACCACTGAAGTCGTCAACGTACGCATGATGCCTCAGCTTTGCGCTTTGATGCCTTTCACGAACTTGACGATCTCCTCTATGGGAGCTCCCGGTCTGAATAGAGTCTTCACACCGGCCGCCGTGAGTGTAGGCACATCCTCATCGGGAATGATTCCTCCACCGAACAAGGCAATGTCCTCGGCATCCCGCTCCTTAAGCAGTTCGAGGATGCGTCTGAACAGTGTGTTGTGCGCGCCGGACAAGATGCTCAAGCCGATCGCATCCACATCCTCTTGAATCGCCGTACTGACCACCTGTTCCGGCGTCTGATGGAGACCGGTATAAATGACTTCCATCCCGGCTTCACGTAAGGCTCGCGCGATGAGTTTCACACCCCGGTCATGACCGTCGAGGCCGACTTTGCCGATGAGGATCCGCAGGGGCGCGCTCGCTACTGCCATGCTGTCACCTCGCGAAGAAAATACTTGCCTTCCTCATCACGCCGAACATAGCCTCCCTGAACCACAGGATCATGCTCGAAGAGCAACAGCCATCGCTGTTCGAACGCTCGATCCAACACCCACCGTTTCGTCTCCAGGGTCTGGATGGGGAAGAGATCGTAGCCCATGATGAAGGGAAGCGGCAGATGGGACACGGTCGGAATCAAGTCTCCGAGGAAGAACGCCACCTCCCCTTCGGATTCGATCCTGATGCTTTGATGGCAGCGCGTATGGCCGGCGGTGACAACTGCGGTCACACCTGGGACGACCTCCGTATCGCCGTGGAGAAATTCCCACTGATCGATGTGAGCGATCGGAGCAAAATTGTCCCGGCGGTAACTGGCCTTCGTCCGTTCATTGGCGCGAACTGCATCTTCAAACTCGCCATGCTGAATGAAATATTTAGCATTGGGAAAGGCGGGTACGACGGACCCGTTCTCTTGCATCGTATTCCCACCGGCATGGTCAAAATGCAGGTGGGTGTTGATGACCATATGAATATCGTCTCGTCCAAGACCTAGACGTCTTAAAGACTCCAGTATTGTCGGCGTTCGTTCGACGGCAAACATGCGGTGAAACTTCGCGTCTTCCTTAGGCCCCAGCCCTGTATCAACCAGGATGTTTTTACCGTTCGCTCGGATCAGAAGAGCCGTGAGGCTGAGTGGGATTCGGTTGAACTCATCGGCGGGACAACATTTCTCCCACAGGGCCTTCGGGACCACTCCAAACATAGCCCCACCGTCCAATCTAAACCGGCCGTCACTCACCGGATAAATTTCAAACGCGCCGAGTTTCATGATCGCATCTCGTGAAGCGGGCTTCGTGAAACGTGAAGCGCCAACCTTCGACGAACGACGCTTCACGAACGACGAGCCACGTCTCCATTCACAACACCACCGGCTCCCGGTACGTGCCCAGCACCTCTTTCAACGCCGTGCAGATTTCCCCTAACGTCGCCTTGGCCTTCACCGCCTCGATGAGATACGGCATCACATTCTCGCCGCACGAGGCTGCTTCTTGCAGTGCTTCGACGGTACCGGCCATCTTGAAAGAATCGCGACATTTGCGGAGATCTGAAAGACGCGCCACCTGTTCGCTCTCGACTTCCTGGCCGATTTTGAGGATTGGGATCGGCCGTTCGTCCGATTCCATATATTCGTTGACACCGACGATGATTCGCTCTTTCCGTTCCAACTCGCGTTGGTACCGTTGCGAGGCATCGAGGATTTCACGCTGTGGGAATCCCCCCTCGATCGCCCGGACCATGCCGCCCATGTCATCCAACCGACGGAAGTAATCCAGTGCCGCTTCTTCGAGGCGATTCGTGAGGCTTTCGACATAATAGGAGCCGCCGAGAGGATCGACGCTGTTGGTGACCTCGCTCTCCTGCGCAATGATCTGTTGCGTGCGCAGCGCCAGTTTCACTGCATCTTCGGTCGGCAACGCGAGCGTTTCGTCCATCGAATTGGTATGGAGAGACTGCGTACCACCCAAGATCCCCGCCAGCGCCTGCATCGTTGTCCGGACCACGTTGTTCATGGGCTGTTGTGCCGTAAGAGAACAGCCGGCGGTTTGTGCATGGCAGCGGAGTTGCGCCGAGCGCGGATCGTTGGGCCGGTACCGGCGCGTCATTTCACGGGCCCACAGGCGACGGGCCGCACGGAACTTAGCGATCTCTTCGAAAAAGTCGTTGTGCGCATTGAAAAAGAAGGAGAGCTGCGGAGCGAACCGGTCCACGGAAAGACCAGCTTTGACTGAGGCTTCCACATAGGTCAGGCCGTCGTACAGGGTAAAGGCCAGCTCCTGCACCGCGGTCGAGCCGGCTTCCCTGATGTGATACCCGCTAATACTA
>CAYXKP010000005.1:0-54826 GCA_964465695.1 uncultured Nitrospira sp. | reverse complement strand
TGCTTCAGTTCCTGATAGTTCTCGATAATCCCGTTGTGCACCAACACGCACCCTTTCGACCGATGCGGATGAGCGTTCTGTTCCGAAGGTTTTCCATGGGTCGCCCACCGAGTATGGCCGATCCCGACCGTTCCCGTGATCTCGTTGGCTTGGAGCGATTTTTGAAGGTTGATGAGTTTGCCCACGCTCCGTCGGACGGCAATCTTTTCTCCCTGCATGACGGCGACTCCCGAGGAGTCGTACCCACGATACTCCAATTTCGCCAGTCCGCCGACGAGAATCGGAACCGCATCTTGATTGCCGACGTATCCGATGATTCCACACATGACGGTTGCTCCAGATCTCACTAGACTGATCGGCGGACGACTCCTTCCACCGCGTCAGCGTTTCGATGACTCCGCGCGCCGCCGCTTCTTGTCGCTCGGAGCCTTTTTGACTCTCTTGCCTTCCGGCTTGTCGGAAGCGTTCGCTGAATTTTGGCTCGCCAGACCGGCGGTCAGTAATATCCGACGTTTAGCCGCCCACCCGACTCGATTGATCTGCGGCACACGGGAAATCGCCAATGAATCAGCCGGCACGTTCTGTGTCACGGTCGTCCCTGCCGCCACCACGGATCCCTCTCCGATCGTGACCGGCGCAATCAGCTGCGTATCACTCCCCAGAAACACATTCCTGCCGATCACCGTTCGATGTTTTCGCTCTCCGTCGTAGTTACAGGTAATGGTACCGGCACCGATGTTGACGCCTTCCGCAATCGTCGCATCACCCAAATAACTGAGGTGATTCGCTTTGGATCCTTCGCCCAATTCGACTTTCTTCATCTCGACAAAATTTCCGACTTTGGCTTTCCGCCTGACCACCACACCCGGACGAAGATGCACGAACGGTCCCAAGTGCGCGTCATCGTCCACTTCTGACTCAGAGAGCACACAGCAATCCAAAATCTCGACGTGATTGCCCAGCACACAATCGGTGATGCGGACTCCGGAACGGATCGTCGTCCCTTCACCGATGATACTCTTGCCTTCGAGACTCACGTTCGGGTAGAGCACCGTATCTCGCCCGATAGTGACTCCGGCATCAATCCACACGGATCCGGGATCCCGCATCGTGACTCCGGCTTCAAGCCATCGCTCGCGGATCTGCTGACGGACGACCCGTTCCGCATCCGCCAGCTGGTGTCTGGTATTGACGCCCAATCCCTCTTCGGGATCTTGAAGCGTCACAGCCGCGACACGCCGCCCCTGTGCAACCGCCATGTGAACAATATCCGTCAGATAGTATTCATTCTGAGCGTTGCGCGGCTCCAGTTTGTCGAGAGCCTCAAAGAGAAATGCTCCGGACACGACATACGTCCCGACGTTGATTTCCTTCGTCGAACGTTCTACCGGAGTGGCATCACGATCTTCGACGATCTTCAGCACGTCGGACGACGCGAGTCCAGCCTGGTGGAGTTCCTCGGGCTGCCGGCGGATGACTCGGCCATAGCCGCTGGGATCATCGAGCGTCGCCGTCAGAATCGTCACCGTGGCGCCCTGTGACTGATGGACCCGCACAAGCTCGCGCGCCGTCTCTTCCTTCAGCAGCGGGGTGTCACCGTTCAAGATAAGATAATTCGTCGGATGCGCCTCGTCGCCGTGATAAAACACCGGACGGCTTTGCATCACGGCATGGCCGGTCCCGAGTTGCTCGGCTTGCTCGACGATGCCCACCGACGTGGCGCCGGGCTTTCCCGCAATCCCCGACTGAATCACTTGCCGAACCCTGTCGGATTGATGGCCGACCACCACGACAATGCGATGGTCTGCGAGTTGGAGTGCCACGTCAACGGCGTAGAGCACCATCGGCCGCCCCGCGACATGATGCAGCACTTTTACGTGGTTGGACTTCATCCGCTTGCCCAACCCGGCCGCCATCACTATCACGCCTAAGCCCGAAATACGCGAGGCTGTCGTGTGTTGATCTACCGATTGTTTCATCGAGAGCTCCCAAAATGAGCGGATCGCAATCGAGTATCAGCCCGTCCTGTTCATCCGATCGGCACACCGGCATCCGGCTGTTTCACTTGACTCCACTTGGCTTCACCGCTCAGAGCCGAGGCCATTGTACCGGAGGGCGTATAGAGACCGCCTGACACGATCAATTTCATCGCTTCTTCAATGCTGATATCAACAGACGTCACTTCCCGTTCCGGCACCAAGAGAAAGTAGCCCGACGTCGGATTGGGGGAAGTCGGCACATAGACATGGATGAGAGCCTCCTGTCCCAATGCCGTCGTTTCGCCTTTCGTCATGCCGGTCACGAACGCAAAACAATAATGACCGTTCTTCGGGAATTGGATCAAGACGACACGCCGATAGGATCCTCGCTCCGAAAAGGAGAGAATATCCATCATGGATTTCAACGTGGAATAAATCCCTCGGACGAGGGGCAGCCGGTTGAGCCAATCTTCCCAGTGACCCACTATTTGGCGTCCGATGAAGTTCGCCGCGAACAACCCGACCAAGAAGATGAGCAAAACCAGAGTGACGATGCCGAGGCCGGGGATATAATGATCCGGCACCAATTCCGCGACGGCGTCGCCCAGGATGCCGTCTACCGCGACGAAGAGGGTTTTCAGGACCAGAATAGTGCCCCAGATGGGAGTGACAAGAAGCAGTCCGGTCAGAAAATACCGTCTTAGCGCGGTCTTGAGCATGATGATCGGCACCCAATTACAGGGAGAGTATTCAGCGGTTCATCTTACAGAGTTCCGGACAGACCCCGCAAGCGTTTTATTGTAAATTTCAACGGGTTAGATGCTTGGATCCAATGAAATTCCGAAAAGGTACCGGTCTTGCTATTCGCCGTGACCTGACATAGGATCGCTTCCCGGTTATGGTCAAAAAGAAAATCACCGATGGGTAGGCCATCCGAACAATCGGCCGGTATTTTTATTACGCTGGAAGGCGGTGAAGGAAGTGGGAAAACCACACACGCTCTTCTGCTCTGTCAATGGCTGACCGCACAAGGCCTGAACGTGCTTCAGACAAGGGAACCAGGGGGGACCCCTCTTGCCGAGCAACTGCGCACCCTTATCCTTGATGGTCCTGCAGAGTCCATTGCTCCGGAAACGGAGGCCTTGCTCATTCTTGCGGCCAGACGCCAACATGTGGATCACGTCATCAAGCCGGCACTCGCTCAAGGAAAAACCGTCGTCTGCGATCGTTTCTCAGACTCGACGATGGCCTATCAAGGGTATGGACGGAAATTGGATCGACGGGTGTTACACACGATGAACGACTGGGCCACCGAGAAACTCGTCCCGCATCTTACGTTACTTTTCGATGTTCCCGTCGCAGTCGGCCTGAGACGGCGGCGAGGCGAGACTTCCACGCAAAATCGACTGGATCGAGAGACCGAACGGTTTCACGAGAGCGTACGGAGGGGGTTTCGGTCGTTAGCAAAGCTGGAACCACGGCGCATTTTAATGATCGACGCCTCGTCTTCCATAGACTCAGTTCAGCGAAGAGTGGAATCCCTGGTAGCTGACTGGCTCCGGACTTACCGTTCCAAAAACCTAAGACGCGGATAACCCATGCCTTTCGCCGATATCACGGGCCACCAGCAACCCATCTCTCTACTTCAGGCAGGTTGGCGCAACGGACGGCTGGCCCATGCCTATCTCTTCTATGGCGAAAACAGGATCGGAAAGTTGATGACCGCCGTAAGGCTGGCTCAGGCACTCAACTGCGAGCAGCCTTCACGGACGGCGGCACAAGACTCCTGCGGCCTTTGCCGATCCTGCCTGCAGATCGAGGCTCAAACACACCCGGATTACTTCCTCATCGAGCCGGATCCGAAGGCCGCAACGCCGCAAATCAAAATCGAGCAAGTGCGGGAGATCGAACAACACTTCGTCTACCGGCCGCTCGTCGGAGAGCGGAAGATTTGCCTGATCGACGACGCGGACCGGCTGACAATCGGTGCCGCCAACGCGCTCCTCAAGACCTTGGAAGAACCTCCGGGTCATAGTCTCTTTATCCTTGTCACCAGCCGACTCCATGCGCTTCCGATCACCATTCGATCACGCTGCCAAGCGCTTCGCTTCACGACGCCGGCCCGTACGCAAGTCGAGGCGGCGCTGATCCTCAAGCGGGAACTTCCTCCCGCCGATGCCCGTTTTCTGGCGGTCTTCGCCGACGGCCGTATCGGAGAAGCGTTCACCGTGAACGCCGCAGACATTCGCGCTCGGCAACAAGACTGCCTGGCGTTGGTGAAGCCGGAACGCTTGACGCCGAGTACATCCATCCTCTCTGCAGCGGAAAGCTTGGCCAAGGCGGACCGTGGAGAAGAAACGCTCGCATGGCTTGCGCGATGGATCCGGGATCTTGTCATCGTCATGGTGGACGGAGATCACGATCAGCTTCTTCATCTCGACCAACTCGCCGACCTGCGACGATACGCCCAGCGAGCGGACGTCGACAGGCTCCTGACCCTCTTGGATGACATCGAGCGGACCGAACAGCAAGCCACGCGGCACCTGAACCTGCAGATGGCGCTGGAAACGATGCTCCTCCGCCTGCGCGAGGCGCTCGGGCTTGTTCCCGCAGGAGCCGTAACCTAGCCAAAAGCGCCGCCAACCTGATATCTTGCTTCGGCCATGGCGAACGAGAATACGTTTTACATCACGACCCCGATTTACTACGTCAACGACGTCCCGCATATCGGTCACGCCTATACGACCGTTGCGGCAGACGTGCTGGCGCGCTACTGGCGATTGCGCGGACGCGAAGTGTTTTTTCTCACCGGGCTCGACGAGCATGGTCAGAAAGTCCAGCAAGCCGCTGCAAAGGCCGGTATCGACCCCCAAATTCACTGCAACAGGCTCGCCCCACAGTTTGAGAACCTCTGGAAGAAGCTGAACATCTCGAATGACGCCTTCATCAGAACGACGGATGCCGAGCATAAATCCATCGTCCAACGATACCTCCAGCAGCTCTACGACAAGAAGCTGATATACAAGGATTCATACACGGGATGGTATTGTACCTTCGATGAACGGTTCTGGACCGAGAAAGACGTACAGTCCGGACTCTGTCCGGACTGCAAGCGCCCCGTCGAGAAACTCAGCGAGCATAACTACTTTTTTACGATGGGGCAGTATCAAGACCGATTGATCGACCACATCAAGACACATCCGGACTTCATTCGTCCGGAATCACGGCGCAATGAAGTCCTCGGCTTCCTTCATACGCAGAAACTCGGCGACCTCTCCATCTCGAGGCCGAAGTCGCGGCTCTCCTGGGGCATCGAACTACCATTCGATCATAGCTATGTGACCTATGTCTGGTTCGATGCACTGGTAAACTATATGTCTGCGTTGGAATATCTCCCCCGGGACAAACCGGCTGGTAATCGTTTCTGGCCGGCCGATGTTCATCTGGTCGGTAAAGATATCCTGACGACGCATGCCGTCTATTGGTCCACGATGCTCATGGCATTGGACCTTCCATTGCCTGAATCCATCTTCGCCCACGGCTGGTGGACGGTCGACGGCGAGAAGATGTCCAAGAGCCGCGGCAACGTCGTCGATCCCAACAAGATGGTGGAGACCTACGGCGTCGATGCGTTCCGCTATTTCCTCCTGCGAGAGGTGCCGTTTGGACAGGATGGAGATTTTTCCCAATTGGCCATGGTTACACGTGTCAACAGCGATCTTGCCAATGGCCTAGGCAATCTTTTAAGTCGTACACTGACCCTCATCGAACGGACGCAAGGAGGGGCGGTGCCGGCTCCCGGAGAAGGTGGAGCCGCGGAGCACGAACTGCAGCAAGCCGCCGTGACACTCTTGAACGAAGCATTGTCTCGCCACCTGAAGCAATTAGAGTTCAATCGTGCCTTGGAGGCCATCTGGCAAGTCGTCCAATTTGCCAACCAGTATGTCGACAAGACTGCGCCTTGGGCACTGGCTAAGGATGAACGCAACGCCGTACAACTCAGAACCGTCCTTTACACGATGGCTGAGACGCTTCACTGCCTCAGCTTGGCCGCGTATCCTGTCATCCCGACGAGTGCGCATTTGATCTGCTCCCAACTCGGCATCGCGGTTGAATTCACAAGCCCTTTGCTGAAAGACAAGATCGAATGGGGCAGCCTGAAGCCTGGTACCCTCATCCACAAAGGCCCATCACTGTTCCCACGCATCGAATCAAAACCAGGAGTACGACCAGTGACCGAATCATCTGTTCCTCCACAACCAACCGCTGCCACGCCGACTCCTCCGGCCGCTCCGGAACCTTCGGCGGCACCGCAAATCAGCATCGACGAGTTCATAAAGATTCAGCTCAAGACGGCGAAGGTGCTTTCGGCCGAACGGGTACCGAAGTCGGAGAAGCTGGTCAAGCTGCAAGTTTCGCTCGGCACGGAGCAACGTCAGATCGTGGCGGGCATCGGCAAAAAGTACGAGCCGGACACGTTGATCGGCAAAACCATCGTGATCGTGGCCAATCTCAAGCCGGCCAAGCTGATGGGCGTTGAATCGCAGGGCATGGTGTTGGCGGCGGGGGATGCCGACGTGCGCGGATTGCTCACCGTTCTGGAAGAAGTCGATCCCGGTACCAAGGTGAAATGACGCGATCTTCTTTCCTTCTGGTTGGGCCGATTTTCTCGCTCATCCTGTCCCTCCATCTAACTCCGCCGGCGAGAGGCCAGACACTTCCGGAGTTGCCGCTCAACGGGCCCCAGCCGACGACGGTTCTCGTGCGGGTCGTCGCGCATGGGGCCATGGTATTGGGACGCGAGGTCGGGGGGGCCCGTGTCACTATCACCGACGTTGCTACTGCGAAAGTTCTCGCAACCGGCCTCCAACAGGGAGGATCTGGCGACCAGAATCAAATCATGCGCACGCCGCGCATGATGGAAGAACCGATCTACAGCTCTCGTCCCTCTGCCGCTTTCACCACGACGTTGGAATTGCAGAAGCCGACGTTGGTGGAAATATCCGCAGAGGGGCCCCTTGCGTATCCGGCTTCGTTGCACAGGACCAGCCAGACCCTGTTGTTGATACCCGGACAAGATCTCACGCACGACGGCATTGTGCTGCATCTCTATGGCTATCTGGTGCAGATCGAGCGGCCCAAGCCACGAGACGCACTGATCGCGAGGGACGACGTGAAATTACGCGCTTCGGTCCGAACCTTATCCGGCTCCTTGGTCCGTCCGCATGGGGATTGGGACTCACGGAAGATCCGTATTTATGGAGAGGTGTTGATCGGAGACCGGGTCATCGAACGACTGCAAATGTTCTACGATGAAGGGAGCCGCACCTTCGAAGCGCCGTTCTTTGTGCCGCCGTCGAAGGATGTTCCCGATGGCATCGAGCTCCGAGTGATTGCGACGGACTTGTCGACCGGCAATTCAGGAATGGATCAAGCACGCTATTCCGTGAGCGAGCGTCTCCCGCCCACATCCGTTCGGTAGTCGGCTGCCGGCCTTCTTGATGGAAACCTTCGGCAAGACTTGCCGCATCTCCTGCCCCATGCGAAACTGTGCTTCATGACGATGCTCACCTCGTACGCACATCTCCGATCCCGGCTCCAATTCGCTCTGGCGATCAACGCCGTGATCATCGCGGCTGAGTTCATCGGAGGCTGGCTCCTCAACAGCATCGGCCTCATGAGCGATGCAGGACACAACCTCGTCGATCAAGGGTCGCTCTTTCTCGCCCTGTACGCGCATCTCCTCACCGCGCGTCCGGCTTCGGAGAGCCGAACCTTCGGCTACCATCGCGCCGGCATCATCGCGGCGTTTCTGAACAGTTTCATTCTTTTACTGACCGCACTCGGCATCGCGATCGTCGGCGTGAAGCGCCTGCTGCAACCGGTCCCCGTCGATGGCGGTTGGGTGATGGCCGTCGCGGCCGTCAGTTTCATAGCGAATCTCGTGATCGCCCTGTTGCTCCAGCATGGAGCCAAAGACGATCTGAACATTCGGAGCGCCTTCTGGCATATGTTGGGAGACGCCTGGGTCTCACTCGGCGTCATTGTCAGTGGTGGGGCCATTCTCCTGACCGGATGGACCGTCCTGGATCCGCTCGTGAGCTTATTGGTGGTTGGCGCCATTCTTCGTGGAGCCTGGCCGATTTTCAAAGAATCGATGGAAGTATTGCTGGAATCGACACCGCCGGGCATCAGTGCATCCCAGGTTGCCGCCACCATGGAAGCCATTCCCGGTGTGAAGAACGTGCATGACCTTCATATCTGGGCGGTCGAACCTCGCCTCATCATGCTCACCAGCCATGTCATGGTCGAGCGTCACCATACCCCTCCGGAGTTGCTCCAGCTGATCCAGAACCGAATCACCACCGACTTCGGCATCAAACATATGACCATTCAACTGGAAACCGAGTGCTGCGATCCCGACGACATGCATTGCGACCTTCGGAAACTGACGGGACACCACGACGAAGCCCATTCCTTCGCGCATCATCACTAAGTGTTACCGAACGCTTGGGCGATTGGCTCTCCTTCCCCTGTCTATGGTCCTTGCCATTCGTCTAACAGTTCTACTTGCCCCTTGCGCTTCGCTCGTTTTAGATATGTCGTATCCGCCGTCAAGTACAAGCCTTTTGTCCGTAACGCCAAAACATGGTACGCCGAGTCGTAGAACGTGACACCCTGCACATCGTGCATATGCGCTAAGACATCGAGCGCATACTCGCTTCTGAGCGGTACCTCATCAAACTCGTAGGCGAGCAAGGCGCTCATGAGTTCCGCCGCCATCTTTGGCTTCTTCATTCCCAGCACGTTACCGACCTCGTACCGCCAGAGCGTCGGCATGCGGACTTCAACTTCTTCTGCTAGCACCGCTTCCTGAAGTTTAAGTGCTTGCAAATAGCCTGGTTCGTCTGCTTTCTCTAACACCCACTTGAGAATGACCGAGGCGTCAGGAACGATGATCATCGGCTAGTCCTTGCACGATCTCGTCGTACAGCGTCCACAATCTCTTTCCCGCTCAGCGTGGCACTGCGCTTTCGCAAACGCCGCACAACATCCGTGGCATGCTGACGTTTTCGTCGAAGCAGCTCATGCCTCAATGCTTCATTCACCACTTGGCTTCGACGGCGAGGCGGAACCAGTCGAAACAGTTCATCTCTGAGTTGATCGTCGATAGATACATTGAGCTTAGCCATGCGCGTTACCTCAAAATCACCAATTTTCTTCCTATACTATGCGTCTTATATGGGCGCCCAGTCAAGGCTCCTTAAATACGGCGATACTGTTCAATCGGTCAATTACTCACACAAAGGTCTGCCGGAAATTTTGAACCGACCGAGTGCTGCGATCCTGACAACATCCACTGCGATCTCCGGAAACTGACAGAGCACCACCACGAAGCCCAGACCTTCGCACACCATCATTGACTATCCGATTCTCCCTAGAAATCGACTCTGGTTTTCATTCAGCTTCTCGGCGCCCCAGTTGACATCATGGCCAGAACCGATACACTGGGCTATGATTTCTCAAGAGCTTCTCGCTCGATCTCGACAGATCGCACAAGAAGTTGCAAAGCTTGCTCAATGCATGCTGGGCGTTGACCTTGAGGTCATCTGGTTCGGCTCCTGGCCGAAAGGTACGGCTCACTCCCACGCCGACATCGACATCGCAGTCTCTGGGTCCACTGCGTCCCCCTGAGCGACTCGCCGAACTCCGTGCTGGAATAGACGAGATGGCGACGCTGCACGAAATCGGCATCGTTGATCTGCACACCATCGGCGAACAGTTCAAACATGAGATTCTTCGTCATGGAATCCGCTTATGACCACACGACTCGACAGCTCCGCCACAACCATTACTCGTTTTCAACGAAGCGCTCAGCGCGCCCGTGGCTGATCTCTCTCGCGAAGCTGCCATCCAACGTTTAGAGTTGCCTGGAGATAATTCAAGAACGAGCACAGATTATGCTTACCATGCGTACATTGGGCTCTGAAGAATTACAGTAAGCTTCGACACGCTCCATCATCCAATAGGCAGCAAAACTGATTGACTCACCGGTACACTTACTATCCCATAATATCCTAACTGCTTGTATTCACCACTTTTCGCTTGACCATGCATTTCTAGTTTGCTAAATCTGCCTGCCATTCCGGCTTCTAACGACTCTGCACCTTCCGCCTCGCCAAGGAGGTTGTGTGCATTCATCACCTCCAGCTTCTGTCAGCAGGACATATCAGCGATTCTTTCCCACGCTGAATGGGAAATATACCAACAAGCTTTCTTCTCGCAAAGGGAGCAATAGGGTATCTTGTCGTCAGGGGGCGAGCGTTAATACGGACTTGACCTGTCATACCACCGGTAGCTGAGGAAACAATGCGGCACTACTTATCCTTCTCTCCGCAACTACTCACATTTACATTTACAACTCTGGCTTTTTTAGTCGGAGGATGCTCGACACTTGGAGATATAACTCCCGCATTGCGGATTGATAAGAGTGAGCATCCTGCGTACCAGGACGAGCAGGTCCGCTTCCGAACTACCTATTATTTCAGAATCGTGGACTCGTGCAAGGTTGACGATGGGAAGGATGAGGGTGACTATTCAAAAGACCGGGTGCCGTTTAAAGTTCGGGAATCTGGGAAGCTTAAGATCGTGAGCGACTCGGTCTACCGTTTTCGCATGACAGGAAAAGCAAGCGCGCTGTTTGCAAAGATACACTTTGAATCCGGCGTGCTCCGAGCAGAACAGATAGACCCTTTCGGATCAAAGGTCGTGCTTGACAAGAACACCGATACATACCGAGTCATCTCTGCGAATGCGGACCGGGAAAACGCCCGTCGGGAAGAAATAATTGCGGAGATCAAACGGCTGAGAGGGCTATTGGACGAACGGGATGGCAAGAACCTCTCTGAAGAGCATAAAAAAGAAGCCCGATCACTTATCGAAGGAATGATCGAGAAACAGATTAAGCTCATTGCCAATGAAAACGAATCAGGAATCGGACTTTCAAATACCAACCACAACTCAAATTCTTCCAACCAATCGAATCCTTCCAACCTATTCTGCCCTGATGGACGAGCTATTCAACGGAGCTATTCACTTTACGGTCCAGAGGGAGTCCGCCATCTCGACCCAGACGAACGCCTTTTGATGGCCATGACCTCAGATAGTAAGCCGCTCATCGGCATGTTGCAGCAATTGGCAGGACGCTCCATAAACACTCAACAGATTCACGAGAATGGATGGAAGGACATCTCCGACGAACGAGCTCGTGTTTCTAATGCACAGCGAGACATCGATGCCCTCATGAACAATGAACATGTTAAAGAATCGGAAATTGCCGACCTGATAGAGAAGCTAAAAACTCGTTTTGGATCTAAACAGTAAAAGCACGAGCCTTTTCTGCCGGACAGGAGACCACATGAACACCCGCCCCAAACTATCATTCTGGCCCAGCGTTCTGAGCTTAGCACTCACCTTAGCTGGCTGCGAGACCCACCCTTTCTCTGGGTCGGCTGCCATGCGAATCGATGTGGATGTCTATAAAGGTCCGTTGTCGGAAGAACCCGAAACTCAATGGGGGAATCTGGGCGGCCTGGTGGACCAGACAGAACGCTGGCTTATTGCATCCAAAGACTCTGCACAAGCTGTCTTGAAGCACAAAGGATTCGTCATCCGAGATGGTCAGACAGTGCCTCATTAGTACTGTGGATACTATCGATCATTGCATCGCACTTGTGTCATTGATCAATGACATGGACCTTCTCATCGAAAGAGCCAGCAACTTGAACGCGCGGTACCATGGCCTACGACAACTTGCCAGCCAGCCTGGCCAGGAGTATGTTCGTGGCTTCCTCCAAGATATTGCCACTCTATCCGGCGATCTAAAATTTCTTGCCTTTCGTTTGTCCATTGCAATTGGAGGGGGGCATTCGCTCGACCCAAAAATTCGACTTGCATATGTAAATACAATCGTTACGACCTCCGAATCCGCCAATCAACTAAATGCCCGTGCGGATGCTTTACTCAAACAACTTTCCCCTAACGGGCTCGATCGCCGAGAGCTTTCGCCAGGAGTGGCTCTCCGAGAAACCGAACCGACGGATTTTCTGCATCTTTACGAATGGCTTAACGCAGAAGATTACTTCGGGATCTTTGCTGGAATCGGGCCGGCTGAACAACGAGTGAAGGCGATCGATCGACTCTTTGCCGATCATTACTGGTCTAAGATAAATACCGTCTATGCAAGCGGGCGTGGCAAGATCGCGATGGCTTTTATCAAAGATGACGTTGGGAACTGGAACCTGAAGAGCTTCGATAATGACCCGGAGGAGCTGCTCAAGGCCTATACAAGCTTTTCAATCAAAACCATCGAGAAGGCCATCGAAATGGCAATCAAGGCCGCTGCGAATGGCGCTGCTCCAGGCGCTTCCAACGCAGCTGAAACAGCGTCGAAATTGCTCTCTCTAGCGACGGCAGCTGCTTTCGGACCAACGACATCAGACTCAATATCGAAGAGCTCAAATTCCCTGGCTTCTTTACGTCAAAGCTTGCTGCTACAGCTGCAAGAAAAGAAAACGAAATGTAAAAGAGGAAACGATCTCGATCCAAAGAACCCAAAGGAATGTCTGACGGATCTTCAAAAGTTAGTCAAGGAACATGGCGACATCGTTGATCAAATAGCGACAGGGATGTCCTCATCACCTCAGGTCGAGACTCAATAAAAACGCTGAGGAAACCTGGCTGGCGTCTCATTGAGCAAGCTCCGATCCATGAACACCTGATCGTGTGTCAATATTCTGCGTTTGAACACCAACGGATCGGATTGGCCGTTTTGAAGACTGACAATCTAGGTGGACTTGCGGTTGCTCGATTTTGTCTTACCCGTCGTTTTCAAACCCATCTTCGCATAAATTTACAGCTTGAAAGAGCACGCATTTCAGCAACTGAAAAGGAGATCGATCCACTAAAACTTTTCTCCATGCCCTATCTCACACGCCAGAAATTCCCCCTGCCTCTCGATCGCGACCAGATCGCGCAAGACTGGGATCGACGCGGCTATTCCTGCGATGTATTTACCGACCCGCCTGGACGCGAGTGGAATGATTTCGTCCATGCGACAAACGAGCTGGTGATCGTGATGGACGGGAGGCTCAAGCTCACCATCGGCGGAGAAGAAATCATCGCAGAACCGGGGGACGAAGTGTTCATTCCGAAGGGCGTCCGCCATTCCGTCAAGAATATTTCATCCTCTACAACACGCTGGCTGTACGGATATGATTAGCAATGCGCACAAGCAGCCTCATGACGCAGAGAGTCGCAAAGTCCCGACCTGGTATTCTCAAAATCCGCCTGGCCTCACTGCTCTTTCCCCCCTGACAAACCTTCGTCCGATTCTGCTATCCTAGTCGACTCGCAGGCCGGAAAAGTATCTTCGCGCATGCGATGCGATTTCTCCCGACGACGACTAGCCAAAGGAAGAAACCGATGCTTCCTCCATCAATACAGAAAGTTCTCCTCCTGTTGTCCGTAACGGTAGCGCTGACGGGTTGTCTTGCCAAGCAGTATATCGTCCACCCCCCGCCGCCGACGCTACTTCCGGCAACGCCAAACCCGCTCTTTCCCCCTACCGAGTCCGCCATCAGCTTTCCGGTTCAAATGAACCTCACTCCGTTTCTGGCTACGGTCAATGATGAGAACGTCATTCCAAAGATGTTCGATCAATCAGGCAACCCCATCAAACACTCGAAAGGCAATGATCATAAATATTCTATAGAACGGGATGATTTTACGATTGAACGTTCCGCCTTCTACCAATCCATGAGCCCCGATCAAGGTGCCGTACTCAGCGATTGGTGGAAGGGAATCCATCTTCCGGGTACTCGCCTCCACCTCACCGCTGACCTTCGCTCTCATCTTGGCGCGCATGCACAGCCCCTTGCCGGCAAGGCGCCCGCCGACTGCGGCAACGGCCGGGAGCGGCTACGAAAAACGACGCTGCATGGCGGTATCGCAATCGGCATGACGCCGAACTACAGTCTGTCCGCGTCCGTGGCCGATGTAGCGGTCAGCGCTCTTGATGTGTGTAATGATCGGGTCATCGCTACGGACTTCCCCCAGGACATTAGGAACAGATTGACGGACACTGTACGAGGAGGCCTCAATCAGGCCATTGTGCGCCTTAACGCAAACACGGTTCGTCCTCAATTGGAAGAGGCATGGAAGGGGTTGCGTACCCCCATCCAACTGGAACCCAACTCATGGCTTTTGCTCAATATCGACAAAGTCCAGCATAGTGGGTTCTCGGTCGGTGAACACAACCTCGATGACACCCTGCACGTCATCGCCAAACCTGTGATTGTCTTTGGCCCCGAACCCACCGCTGCCGCCATTGCACTTCCTCCACTCGATACACAACCGGCTTCCCCTGGATTCCATGTCGTGGCTGACATCCCGCTGGACTATCCCTCGCTGTCCCAATCACTTGCGGCGCGGTTGCGGGGAAAACGTGTCGCCGTGAAGGGCGACTTCATTCAGATCGCCGATGCGGCCATCTTGGGCCGTGGTGGCAACCAAGTGGTCCTGCGCATAGCGTTTGATGGAGATGCGACCGGTCACTTGTATTTCGTGGGGAAGCCTGAAATGAACACGCTGACACAATCCATCCAAATCGGTGGCCTCCGCTTGGACGTCGATTCCGAACTGCTCCTCCAGAAGAGCGGCCCCGGTTGGATCGCCCGCTCTTCCATCAGAGAACTCGTTATGGGTGAGGCCGTGCTCGGCGTGTCGCCGGCAATCGACCGCATGCGGGACCTTGTGACGAAGGCCCTGAATCGGGAGGTGAGTCCGACCATCACGACGCACGGAACCGTCACATCGGTGCAGGGCATCGGCGTGTTCGCCGATGTGAACGCGCTGTATGTTCGGATGATGACCGACGGATCACTCAGTCTGAAGACCGACGGTAAGCAGTAATTCCCTTAGCGCAGGAATACCAGCCAGAGGTAGAACGCACTCAGCGCTACCGATCCGATCATGACCGGCAAGCCGTACTTGAAGAACTGCCAAAAAGTGATCCGGTAGCCCGCCTTCCGAGCGATATCGACGATGACGACGTTGGCACTGGCACCGATGATGGTCCCGTTGCCCCCTAAGCAGGCCCCCAACGCCAATGCCCACCACAGCGGAATAATGTCCGGTTGATGGACCAGCGTCGCATAATCGGCAATTTCCGGATGCAGGGATCGGGCAAGATCGACGATCAACGGATTCATGGCGGCGACATAGGGAATATTGTCGACGATTGCGGACAGTATCGCCGACCCCCACAGCACAGCCATCGTGGACCCGGTCAGATTCCCCCTCGTCACCTCCACCAGTTGATCGGCGAGATAGCGGATCACCCCCACCTTGACCAAGCCCCCCACGAGGATAAAGAGTCCGATAAAAAAGAAGATGGTCTTCCACTCGACTTCGGCCAAATAGGTCAGCTCCTCGGCATCCTCCGGCTTCCGCCGGGCATGGCCGATCAACATAAATGAACTCGCGCCAAGCAGCGCAATCGTGGCCGGCTCCAGATGAATGAGCGAGTGGAGGCAGAATCCCACATTGATGGCCGCCAGCAAAAAGAGACACCGCCGTAAGAAGGCCTCATCAGGAACCGCCTCGCGCGAGCTCAGAGCAAGCACCGCTTCCCGAAGATGGGGTGCGACTGTCATCCTTCGCCCAAAGATCAGCCACAATACCGCCAAGAATACCGTCATGATGACGATGACGATCGGCCCCATGACCAGCAAAAAATCCAGATAGCTGAGCTCGGCCTTGCTGGCAATCATAATATTGGGTGGATCACCGACGAGCGTCGCGGTCCCTCCGATATTGGAAGCCAAGGCTTCCGTTAACAGAAATGCGACCGGGTTCAGCTCTAACCGTTTGGTGATGGAAAGGGTAACCGGAGCCATGAGGAGGACGGTGGTAACATTGTCGAGCATGGCCGACAATACGGCCGTCAAGATGGCCAGCAGTACCAGAAGGCGGAAGGGTTTGGCGTCCGCTCGCTGCGCCGCCCAGATCGCCAAGATTTCGAACAGGCCCGTCTCCCGCACGATGTTGACGATCACCATCATGCCGATCAGCAAAAATACGACGTTATAATCGACACCGAATTCATGGGAATAAAACGCCTCCTCCTGCGACACGACGCCGAACACGATCATCAACGCCGCCCCGGACAGAGCCACAATAGTCTTGTGAATCCGCTCCGTGACGATCAGCAGATAACAGACACTGAAGATAAGGAGGGCCACCGCCAAAGATGACATGCCATTCCTCGGTACGAACTCACGACACATCGTGTCGAACCCATCGCATTATCGGGAGACGGCCGTCACAATGCAATCAGAGTCGGAATGTGTCTGCTCCCTGATGCTTCAGCAGGGAACATTTTCTCCTTCCTAATCAAAGCGGCGACCAGTAGGATAGCCCTATGTCTACCGAGCTGACCGTTCAACAAGACGATTTCGATCGCATCATCGAGGGGACACACTGGAATCCTCACTCGGTTCTCGGCCCACATCCCACAACCGTCGACAACCGCCCTCACTTGGCGATCCGAGTCTGGCTCCCTGACGTGGAGGGGGTAGAAGCAGTCTCTGACTCAGTTCTGTGGCGCATGACGCGTATTCGCGAGCAGGGACTGTACGAGACCCTTCTTCCGGGTATCACGCAAGCGCCGCCCTACCGGCTTCGAGTCACGCGCCACGACGGCACCGTCACTGAGATTCATGATCCCTACGCCGTTCCCCCGCTGTTGACGGAGTATGAGCTGCACCTCTTTGCCGAAGGAACTTTGTACAAGGCTTACGAGAGTTTCGGCGCCCATATCCGCACCGTCGCCGGCATCCGGGGAGTTCACTTCGTGGTGTGGGCTCCCAACGCCGCACGTGTCAGCCTCGTCGGAGACTTCAATGGATGGAATGGACTCCGCCACCCCATGACAAGTCGGGGAGCCACCGGGGTATGGGAACTCTTCATACCTGGTCTGCCGGAAGGCACCCTCTATAAATACGAGATTCGGTCGCGAGAGCACGACACCCTCTCGCTGAAAGCGGATCCCTACGCTTTCGCCGGTGAGCTTCGTCCACGTACCGCCTCGGTCGTGCGCGATCTATCCACCTATACTTGGCAGGACGGCGCATGGATGGCCGCTCGATCCAGATGGGATCCGCTCACGGCTCCTTTCGCCATCTATGAGGTTCATTTGGGATCATGGATGCGAATCCCGGAACAGAACAATCGTTGGCTCACCTATGAAGAACTCGCGGCGCAGCTGATCCCGTACGTAACCGATCTGGGCTACACACACCTCGAACTCATGCCGGTGACGGAACACCCGTTCGATGGATCATGGGGATATCAAGCGACAGGATACTTCGCAGCCACCAGCCGATATGGGGATCCCGCGGGGTTTATGGCGTTCGTGGATGCCGCTCACCGCGCCGGCCTCGGCGTCATCATGGACTGGGCCCCCGCACACTTTCCGGACGATCCTCATGGATTAGCCTCGTTCGACGGCACACACCTCTATGATCATGCCGATCCGCGCCTTGGCTATCATCCCGATTGGCACAGCCGAATTTTCAATTATGACCGAGTCGAGGTGCGCACCTTCCTGTTGAACAGCGCCCTCTTTTGGTTGGAGAAGTATCACATCGATGGATTGCGCGTCGACGCCGTGGCATCCATGCTCTACCTGGACTATGGGCGAAAGCCCGGCGAATGGATTCCGAATGAGTTCGGCGGCAATGAGAATCTTGGAGCCGTCTCGCTTTTAAAAGAACTCAACGTGCTCATCCACCGGGAATTCCCCGGGGCCGTCACGATCGCGGAAGAGTCGACCGCCTGGCCCGGCGTGTCCCGACCGACCTATACGGGCGGGCTCGGCTTTACATTCAAATGGAACATGGGATGGATGCACGACATGCTCAGCTTTTTTCAGTACGATCCGATCTACCGTCGGTTCCATCAAAATCAAATCACGTTCGGTCTGCTCTATGCCTTCAGCGAGAATTTTGTCCTCGCCCTCTCGCATGACGAGGTAGTCCACGGGAAACGAACCTTGCTGGACAAAATGCCCGGCGACCTGTGGCAGCGATTTGCCAACCTCCGACTCCTCTATGGCTACATGTACAGCCATCCCGGCAAGAAAATGCTCTTCATGGGCGGAGAGTTCGGCCAGTGGCGAGAATGGAATCATGACACTAGCTTGGACTGGCATCTCTGCGAGAATGAGCCGCATCGTGGTTTGCAACGTTTGATCCGCGACTTAAACCGCATCTATCGCGAGGAACCGGCGTTGCATGAAGTGGATTTTGATTGGAGTGGATTTCAGTGGATCGACTTCAGCGATTCCGATAACTCCGTCATCGCCTATCTTCGAAAGGCCAAAACCTCGCAAACGGCCATCGTGTGCCTCTGTAACTTCACGCCTGTACCCCGCCACGGTTACCGTGTCGGCGTTCCTGAACCGGGCTGGTATCGAGAGCTGCTCAACACTGACGGGATGGCCTACGGCGGGAGCAACATAGGGAACGGCGGTGGCATCTTCGCTGCGGAAGCGCCGAGCCACGGTTTTCCTTATTCGCTATCGGTCACGTTGCCGCCCCTCTCCATCCTTTGGTTAAAGCAACCGAACAACGGACGATAACCCCGACGGCGGCTGTCTCGTCCTCGCCAGAACCGCTGTGTTGTACGTAGACCGAAGAATCCGCCTGCATCCGGAGTGAGATTACCAATGCCGGAACGGGCCGGAATCCAAATGCACGTAGCTCGAACGTTTGTAGAAACCGACTCCGCCGTACCGCAGTTCGAGCGCGGCTTGGCGAAGCTTGGTGGGATGGACACCGGGGATCAAGAGATCGATGGCTTGTCCTTGCATGTGCAAACTGTTTCTGGCGACACGTCGATCTGTCCGAACTAACATCGCATTGTACTCGGGAGACCGAAAGCCGGAGATCACATGTATTTCTTGCTGACTGCCGAGCTTCTTTTGGACCAAGTTTACGTGCTCCAACACCCGCACGTCGATCGCCCCGACTTCACCCGTGTAATGACAGCGCAGGAGGTAATTCACGTCATCAAGTGCTGCGAGGTCATAGTTCCCGGCTTCGTCTCGGTAGGCGACATCCAAGCGCTCATTCGTCCACACGTTCACCAATGTCAGCCTGCCCTCCGGAAGCTCGCGAGCCTGCACCGGCTGGGGACCCGCCAACCGTCCACTCAGCAATAAACTCCCCACCAAAGAGACCTGAAGAAACGCTCGCCTGGTCCATGCCCACGCCGATTGATCTGTAGTGCTCACTGAACAACTCCTGCAAAAAGTAGACGGTGAACATTCGAACGACTTTCGGCCTTTTAACAAAAAATCCAAAATTGAGTCAAATAGTTTGTCCTTGAAGGCACGTGATAAGCAACTGACGACCTCGATTTGTATGTTTATTCATTCATTAAAACATTAAATGATGTATGTATTTTCCTTCGCATTTTAGGTAATCCGTGTCTTGCGGTTACGCAAGCTAATGAGGCCAATCGGACTCACCTCGGTTTCACCTCTTGCCCCTACTCCGGAAATCATTTTCTTTCTAGACTGTATCGCGGCCTCCAGGTAAGATCAGAAAAAATCAGTAGAGTATGTATGGCCACCATTCTTGTCATTGACGACGAACCATCCATCCGAGGGCTGCTGAAAGAGGTCCTTGTCAAGGCGGGGCACCGCGTGCTGGAAGCAGAGGATGGACGCAAAGGGCTCACACTCTATCAGAATGAACCGGTCGACCTTGTGATTATGGATTTGTTGATGCCGGAAACGGACGGCCTTGAGGCGACGCTTCAACTCACCCGAGAATATCTCGACGCCAAAGTGATCGCCATCACCGGAGCGCAAGGCGACCACAACTTTCTGGACGTCGCCAAACTCTTCGGAGCGCGTCGCGCTTTTGAAAAGCCCTTCGACATCAACAAGCTTCTTGACGCGGTAAAGGAAGAACTTGCCGTCGCGTGAACCTGAGTAGCCGGTCACGCACTTCACGTAACTATCGTTTGGTCGTCAATTCTCTCCGTGCCAGACCGCGCATCATAGTCGGATCGCTGTATCCCACTTCACTGAGCGCATCCAGCAAATGCAGCCCCTTCGAAGATACCAAGTCCTTCGCCTTGGCGTAATTCTTGGCACTAAACCTCGCCACGGCCGGCTGACCGTTCACGATCTGACAAGCCAACACCTCGCCGTTCACCTCGAGCGTGCCGCCTTGCTCGACGAGCGTCTTCGCCTGAGCAACTGTCACGCCGTGAAGTGCGGCAAAGTCCCGTACCCCCCCGGTCTCAACGAGCCGACCGTCCGGCATGATACAGAGCCGCTTGAAATGCGGCGACCAGTCCTTTCGGAAATCGATATACTTGATGTCACCGCCTTTGGCGACAATCCGATCCAACGTTCGGTAATCCAATCCTAAATTTCTTTGCTGCAACTTGGTTTTCAATTCGTCCGGTAACGTCCGGCGAAAGACCTCCAGTGCCCCATCGAGCAGCGATACCGCTCCAGTCCGAGCCAACTGCTCCGCTTCTGCAAATTGCATGACGTCTAACGTCCAGGTTTGCTTGGGCGTTTGCCCGGCGGGGTCGATCCAGCAGGCAAACAACCCTCGAGTGAGAATGCCGCCGACCTCTGGATACACATAGGTTCCTCCTTCTGTCAGCAAGGTCACCATCCTCTCCATCGGCACATCGTAGCTTTCTGCAAGGATCTTCGCGTGCGCCGGGAGATCCTCCGCTTCCGTCATCGCACAGACGGTGACATTTCCAGGGGCATCGAATTCCGAATAGTCTTCGACGATGTTGTAGAGCACCCTTTTCTTCGGCTTGTCGGTCTTTCGCTTGATCTTGAACATGAGCTACTTCGCGGCCATCGTGCCTTATGAAAAAGACTGCAGATGATGGTACGGCGGCAAGGTCTGCAAGCGTCGGTCTTCCACCGGCCCACCAATCGTAAAATGATAGAGGGACTGCATGGCTAAACTCTGAATGCCGACGATCTCGTGGACGGGATCATCAAAAAAACAGCCGATTCCCGTCGCTCGTACTCCGGCGGCTTCCGCTTCCAAGTACAGTACCTGCCCAAGCAACCCTGCTTCCCAAAACATGCGTGGATACCACCAGGCGCCTCGTTCACGCAAGGTCCCTTCGAACTCCGCCACCATCCCGAATGAGAAGGCGCTATCACCGGCAATGTCCTGATGACAACTCACCTGCGCTGCCAATCTTTTCGCGTCGCCTTCCAAGGGCCAATAGAGGGACAACCCGTCGGGACACTGGGGAGCTATAGTCCATACAAGCTCAGGATTCATGGATTGCTGAATGAATGCCAATTTTCTGATATCCCGCACGAGAAAATACAATCCCGGCGGGAGCCCTTCTACACGATGCACGAATAGCATGAGGTGAATCGCAGGGTCGTAGGGCCAGGCATCCCACGGCATCGGACGTTCCAACTGCGGACGTTCGGCTCGCGGCATCACCCGTTGCATCATCTGAAAGAAGGTCGCGGAAGAAATCGACGTCTTTCCGTCAAACGCCACGGCGCTCCGCCGCTGATGGATGATCTGCCCAGCCGACGAACCAAGATCGCTCGTCGTTCGTGAAGCGCGAAGCGGATCTGGCGAAGGAAAGGACCTTTGGGGAAAGCTCATCATTAGTTGATCCGTCTGTTTTTTCCATGAAGCTTCCGCTGCTCCGTCGATGATGTCCCAATGGACGCCATGCTCTTGGCTCAACCGATTGGCCTTTCCATGCCAACTTCCGGCAGCCAAATCTTTCACAATGGTCGAATCAAGGAACAACGGCATCTCCGAATGCGCGCGCTTCACAAACGACGCTTCCCGCGTCACGTTTTCAAATGGCCAGACGACCGCCAGACAGTCCGGATGTTCCGGTTCTGCCTCCCCAAAGTCTTTCTTGCGATCAGTCCCGAGTAGCATGGCCACTGTGTCTTGATCCACTCCCTCCAGCAAAGCCATGTTCCAGCCGAGCGTCGCCGCGGCGATTCGTGCCGTTCCGATCGCGTGCCCGACATCGTGATTGCAGTAGCGGAACGCCCGCTCGCCGTACTTCCACGCTTCGCGCCAATGAATCGACGTGAGCCCGAAGAGAAAAGCATCGGACGGAAAAGAGGCCAACAGCCGAGTGACCTGTTCAGCCGGAAACGCAGCTCGCCATTCCAACCCATGTTCTTTCGGCGCATAGTGATACAGCCCCGGCTCCAGATTGAGACCGATGATCCTCGGCAAGACGACATAGCCTTCCGTCGGATGCAAATTTCCGGACGATGGATTGCTCCTCAGCGCCCATTCCGATTCGCCAGCCTTCTTCCAGGCGGACAGAGCTAGGGCATATTCAAAAAACCGAGAAAGACTTCGTACATTCACAGGCTGAGCCGTAACGGCTCCCCGTTCATAAATTGCTCCATAGGCCGGCGACAGCGGCTCCTCGTCCGGCTTCAACAAAGGAAGTGGGATTAACCCGGCACCTTCGAACCGCCGGAATGGATCTGGCTGGTTCACCCAATCGAGATACCCCAGCGAGCGGGCGTAGCGATTAAAATGGTGCTTGGTCCGGATGTGGTAATTGATGATCTGATCGACGGGATCCTTTGAAGTAGAGTGAAGTGGTTCAGGTGAGGCTGACATATCACCGTTCATAGGGATAATGGCAGTCTACAGAGCAGGAGGCGGTAATGTAAATGCATAGTCCGTATGAGACGCATTGACCTGCTTTCCTCTTCCTCAGTATCCTGCAACAGGCTCACAAGATTCATTTCACAGATACTAGGACTACATGCGCTTCGATCCTGCCCTTGCTGCGCAAGAAGCTTTTCACCGAGCCGAAGCTGAACTCGGCCCAGACTGGGATACGGCTGTTGAGCTGGAAGAGACATTTTCCTCTCACGCTGGTGCTACCGCGCGCGATGCCTATGAGGGCTTGCTCGCCCTTGCCCACCATTACCCCAATGCCCGTTCGTTTCAGGCCTTCTGTATTTACATCACCTGGCAGCAGGCCACAGAGGAGACAATCGCGCGTCACTTCGAGACAGGCGTGAAGCTGTGTGAAGCGTACCTCGCGTCTCATGCGCCGCGATCAGAACGAGACATTGAACAGATCGAAGAGCTATATGGTTCGTTCAAGGCGGGATTGGGAATGGAGGAACAGGACGAGTTGCAGATCGAATATAAGCGAGACACGCCGAAGGGTGGTGATTGAACACGGATCTCGTGAAGCCTGAACACTCTCGGCTGAACGAGAGACAAGTCTATGACGGAAAACCATAAACATCGCGCCAAGATTTTTCTCCATCGCGGCGATGTGGTCCAAGCCCGCGCGGCATGGGAGGCGGCAGTGGCCGATGACCGAACCGCCGGCGACCAACAAGCCTTGTCGGACTCTCTCGGAAATCTTGGCAATGCCTGCGCCTTGATGGAAGATTTTCTTCAAGCCGAGCAGTGCTATCGGGAGGTTCTCGAGATCCAACGGACCGAGTGCAACCTCACCGCCGTGGCTCATACCTTGGTCAACCTGGGCAACCTGCATATCGCGTCCGATCATCCGGAGAAGGCGCGTCCCTACTATCTCGAAGCCATGGATCTTCTGCGCCAATTACAAGACAACCGCGGACTCGGCGTTCTCTACAACAATCTCGCACTGCAAGAGGCTCGTGACGGCCAGTGGGATCAGGCCGTCGCGTCATTTAAACAAGCGCTCGATCATCATCGAACGGTCGGCAATGAAGAAGGGCTCGCAGTCACCTACAGTCAACTTGGTAAATGCTATCTTGATCACGGAGATCTTGCCAGAGCCGAACGTTGCTTGAACAACGCCTCGGAGCACTACATTAAACTCGGAAACGAACCGGCGGAGGCCGCGGTGCTCCGTCTTCTGGCAAGGGTTTACGAAACCCGCCGGGATACCGTCTCCGCTGTGCGATGCCTCACGCGTGTGGTGATGCTCGACGGACGTTATTCGTTGCCGGAGCTTCAAGCCGATTCCGCCCACCTCTCTAGAATGGGTCCATCCGGTTAATTGTCTTTTGCGGTAGGACGCCGTTTACTCCGACCGCCTTCATTCTCCATCGTCCAACGTCCTTGGATTTCTCCGCGCGGCGGGGCGAGCGGCCTGGACAGAATCCAATCCTCTGATACCTTTGGAACAGCACACCTGGACGCCTGTTGATCAAGTTTCACCTCACACAAGCCGACAGGATATTGACCTGGAGAGAGCATGGCTTTGTTTGCCCACGCCGTTAGGGCCGCAGCGGTTGCCGCCATCGTGGCGGCATCTTCCGTTGAGGCCGCCGATGGCCTCCCCAACATCACCGTCGGCACGCAAGAGGTGGGGCTTACGGCAGGCTACATGTTTTCCCACCGACTGACGGATCTCCACACGACGAAACAGCATGGTCCGGCGCTGATGCCGTCCTGGATGATGACGATCACCGATCCAATCGGCGACAGCTGGTATCGGGGACAAATCTCACTCGGCGCAGAAATGGTCTACCTCCAGTTTCGAGAACCGCTTCTGACGCACGGCGTCGGCTTTACCCCGAGAATCAAGTACACGTTCGTGGCTTTGGGCCGCCTCCGCCCCTATCTGGAGTTCGCCGGCGGTCCGTTTTGGACCGACCTTGGCGGCCGTATTCGTGAACAAGCCAATGAGTTCAACTTCGTGTTGACGGGAGGGATCGGTCTATCGTGGTTTCTCACTCCACAACTCGCCTTCAATGCGGGCTATCGCTTCCATCATATTTCCAACGCCGGCACGGCCTTCCCGAATCTGGGGCTGAACGCGAGTTTGCCTTTCGGGGGATTTTCATTCTTTTTCTGAGGGAGACAGCGATTATGACGATGAACATGTTCAGATGGTCGGTCCTGAGTCTTGCCGGGCTCGCGATGTGCAGCATGACCGGGTGCAGCAGATGGATCGACATAAAGCCGTCCTCAGCCGGCGCCAAGGAGACCATGACGCACTTGCTCGCCAAGGATGAGCGGGTCCCACTCGTAACGAATTCGTTTCACCTCTCAAGGAACGGAGCATCGCAGTATCCCTCTGCCGACCTCGAACGACGGATCTTGAACAGCCTCCAGGAAACCAGTCTGTTCTCGGCATTACTGCCCCTGGGAGGAACGTCCGACTCATTCGGGGACAAAGTCATCTCGGCGCGCATCATCGTCCACGAAACTATCGAGCCTCATTCCTGGCTCTCGGCGTTCAAAGGCATCGTCATCGGAGGGTCCATGTTTCTCCTTTCACCCTTCATCGACCTGGAATATGGGTATGCGGCAACGGTCGCTCTTGAGCTCGAACGTTGGGACGGTCACGTCCAACGGTATGAAGCCAACTCGTCCGGTGCAGTCCATTACAAACTGTTCGGTGCCACACCGGTCATGATCGAAGAGCTCAAGGGACACGTGACGGAAGCGTGTCTTACCGACCTGACCAGCCAACTGATCCGTGACACCGCACTGTATATGGCCAGCAGTGCCCCGCTTCCGGACACCGGCATTCGCACGGTGACCGTGAAAGCCAAAAGACCCGCGGCCACGCCGCCTACCCGTTCACTTGTTCCGGTCGCGACGGCCACGACACCGTAGAAGACCGATCGTCCTTCCAACCCGCATTCTCGGCTGGCCCATCCTGCCGTTCCAGTGGTATAGTACCTTTCAACATTGGAGCCGCGATCAATGAACCTTGACGCGTTTCGTCAGATGGTGGCTAAGAATCCCAAGGGATTTCTCGGCCGCTATGGATTGGGCAATAAGATTCTTGAGGAAAACGGCAGTCTCGAAGAAGCTGTCGAACATCTGACCGTTGCCACGCAATTGGACCCGACTCATGCAGCCTCCCATTTGGCGTTAGGACGTGCGTTGACCCGACTGGGAAGGAGGGCTGAGGCCAAACCTATTCTTACTGCCGGCATCGAGGCGGTGCTTTCCGGACGATCCAACGGCGGCAAGGATTTGGTGCCTGAGATGCAGGAGTTGCTGCGCTCGCTATAACCTCTATCATATTACATAAGGAGTCGCTCCGTGAACCTCGACGATGCCAGGAAGCGAATCGAATCAGCCGTCTCGCAATATGGCCAGCACGCCGCCCCTGCCATTGACCTCGTCATGGCGGAAGTCCGCTCGGATTTAGGTGCCGGTGCATTCAATGAATTGATTGAAGAGTTCGATCTTGAGTTGATGTACAACATCACGCCGATGGAATCGGACCACTCCAATAATTGAATGGCGTCCGGCCGCTCCACCGTCGGCGCGGTGACACCTACACATCCCCGCCAATGCCGCTAATCTGGGCCGCAATTTCAGGACATGGATTCGGTCACGCCGCGCAAGTCGTGCCGGTGCTCAATGCATTAGGCCGTCTCGTTCCTAACCTTCGTGCCCTTCTGCGCACGACCGTCCCTGCCACATTTTTCAACGATCGTCTTGCGATTCCATGGCAAACAAGCGCCGTTCAGCAGGACATCGGTTGCGTCCAAAACGGCCCCATGACGATTGACGTGGAGAAGACCTGGCGTGAACACCAACGATTCCACAGTACATGGGACGATCGGCTTCAAGCTGAAGTTGATGCTATGCGAGCCATCACGCCGGATCTGGTCCTAGCCGATACGCCTTACTTGGCTCTGGCGGCGGGGAAGTCCTGCGCCGTTCCCGCCGTCGCACTCGTCAGTTTTACCTGGGACCTCGTCTTGTCCGAATACCTCGTCCCTCCATCGATTGACGGCTCGAAAATCATTCAGTCGATTCGCCAGGCCTATGGTCACGCCGACCTCGCCCTTCGGATTGCACCTGCCCCCAAAATGGAGGTCTTCCAACATGCCATCGATATCGGACCGATCGCCGAGCCAGCGCCGTCCGCTCTCGAAGCACTCACCGGATATCTAGACTTGACTCCGGGAGAACGGACCGTGCTGGTTGGGTTCGGCGGAATTCCCCTGCATTCACTCCCCTTCGATCGGTTGGAATCACTCACCGGATACCGGTTCCTCTTCGACGGCTCCGTTCCGCCCAAAAGCAAGCGATTCGTATCCATCAGATCCATGCCGTTCTCGTTTAAGGCCTTATTGGCATCCGTTGATGTCATCATGACGAAACCGGGCTACGGAACTTTGGTCGAAGCCGTCGCATTACAGACTCCCCTGGTGTACGTTCGACGGTACAATTTCGCCGACGAACAACCTCTGGTCGATTATCTCCATCGGTATGGAAGGGGGGTCGAACTTTCCATTGACGACTTCTCGAAAGGCGAGTGGGCCGAAGCGCTCCACCAAGCCTTACATCTCCCGCCACCACCATTTCTCCCTCCATCTCCGACCGGGGCAAGCGAAGCAGCCGTAGAGTTGTACAAGCTGATGTAGAAGCGTGTCATCCCGCCATGGGCCCATGTGTCCTTTTTGCATCTATTGATTCACATCGCATCTTGACAGGTCCTCTACGGGTGATTATCGTGTGGCCTCATCGTTCTTCATATCAGAGAGAGAGAACCATTGCGCCTTCGAATCGCTGATAACGTGGTCTATCGTGATTTAGCAGGCGAGTCCGTCTTACTGAATCTCGACACAGGGACCTATTTCGGACTCGATGCCGTCGGCACTCGACTATGGCATCTTATCGCGGAACATGGTTCGGCCGAACTGGTCATCGACACCCTTCTGGACGAATACGACGTAGACGCACCTCGCCTTCACAGTGATGTCAGCGCGTTGATTGATCAACTCCTAGCCAAAAGGTTACTAACGACCGATGCTGAGCAAACTCCGTCGGCTCGCTGATCTCACATTCGTCGAACAAGGCCTCCTTTTACAGCTCGCCGCCTCGTCTTTTGCACTGAGAATCCTGCTGCCTACTATGGCTCTCCCTCGTCTTGTGGCCCTTTTCTCACGCGCGGCTACCTCCCCTCTGCTTGGCCGGATTCCCTTATTCCATGCTCGCTGTCCGATCGATCGATTGATCATGTTAATTGATACCGCAACAGCAATGAGCCATGGAATTGCTCGCTGCCTACCGCGCTCTCTGCTTCTCTTTTGGGTATTGCGGGCGAGGCAACAACCGGTCTTGGTCTGTCTTGGGGTGAGTACAAACCTGAATCTACTGGAAGGACATGCCTGGGTTGAACAAGCCGGTGTCGTGTTGGGCGACACCCTTTCTTTAACGAACCGCTATGCCGTCTTTATTCGGTTGCCGGGATGAGCGGCCTCGCGGGGATCTATCACCTTGACGGAAGGCCAGTCGACCCCGCTCTTCTGGAGCGTATGACCCATAGGGTTTCCCATCGAGGGCCCGACGGTTCGGATCGTTGGGTCAAGGGTCCGGTCGGCATGGGCCACGCGATGCTCCACACCACACCGGAATCGCTCTTTGAACGACAACCATGGCGGGACGAATCCGGAACCATTTGCCTGACGTTGGACGGCAGGATCGACAATCGAGACGATCTCATACTCTCCTTCGCTGCCGCCGACATCCCCCTGCGCGCCAATACGGATGCAGAGCTGACGCTCCGTGCATATCAGCAGTGGGGCGAACATTGTCCCGAGCATATCATCGGCGATTTTGCATTGGTGGTGTGGGATGAACGACGCCGAATCCTCTTATGCGCGCGGGATATTTTAGGCCTTAAACCGTTCTATTACTGCCTGTACGGCAAAGGTTTTTATTGGGCATCGGAGCTTCCGCCGCTCTTCGAGCAACGTGCGATACCTCGCCGACCAAACGAAGCTATGATCGCCGAATTCTTGAGCGGCATCGTCGTGACGAATGCCGAAACCCTCTACGAGGGAGTCTGCCGGCTTGAGCCGGCTCATATCCTCATCGTTCGAGCCGATCGGATCGAGACACGCCGTTACTGGACGATTGATCCACAGCGACGAATTACCTATGCGAACGACGAGGACTATGCCCGGTATTTTCTCGAGCTCTTCGAAAAAGCGGTGCGATGCCGACTACGCAGTCACCGGCCCATCGGCCTTGAATTGAGCGGTGGCCTGGATTCATCATCCGTGGTCGGTTTCCTTCAGTCCGCTTCTCACCCCTATCCACAAGATTACGATCGCTTTCAAACCTTCTCTCTTGTGTTTCCCGGCTTGCCCTGCGATGAAAGTTCATTCGTCGACGAGGTCGTCGCACGAGGTCCGTTCCTTTCTCACCGCATCAGCCCGGTAACGCCAGACTTGGGGTGCTTTGTCGAAGAGGTCCATCGCTATCAAGACTTTCCCGACCATCCCAACGGGATCATGAACGTTCCTCTTCGAATCTTGGCACAACGACAGGGCTGCCGCGTGCTGTTGACCGGGTCTGGAGGGGACGAGTGGCTGACCGGCAGCTTCTTCCACTATGCCGATCTCATACGTGGGTTGAAGTTCGGATCGCTGTTCCAACGGCTCCGCGCCGATAGGCCGTGGTATTGCGAGCAGCCTTCACATGATCTGCTCGCTCTCCCGTTGGTGCAATTCGGCCTCCTCCCACTGATCCCACAATCCTATCGCAATCTCGGGAAGCTGCTTCTCGGACGAACCAACGCGCCGGGCTGGATGGCTTCGGCATTCTGGCGCCGGACAGACATGCAGGAACGCATTCGCCGCGCTTCCTACGTCCCCCAGGGAGGCAGCTACGCACAGCAAGACCTCTTCCGTTCGACGACCAATGGTTTGGGCATTCATGGCATCGAAGTGGACGAGCGCTCGGCATCCTCCTCCGGCCTTGAGAGCCGTCACCCGTTCAACGATCGGCGTCTTATCGAGTTCGCTTTGGCCTTGCCGGAAGAACAGCGCTGGCGGGACAAGCCAAAGTTCATTCTGCGGCAAGCGCTTGACGCGATGCTTCCAATATCGGTGCGTGAGCGATCCGACAAAGCCGACTTCTCCTGCATCTTTGCCCAAACTCTCATGACCCAATCGATCGGGACCCTATTCCGTTCTCTGTCCGTCGTCTCTATGGGATGGGTTGACGGTGAGAAAGTCTGGACCGACTATCGCACGATGGAACATAGTTATAGGAACGGCACTGACGACTATCGAGTTCATATCGCATCTCTCTGGATGATTCTGGGAGTCGAGCTCTGGTTCCGCACCAGCTTTTTGGAGCAGAAATTGGATTCCCCTTTGACATCTCTTCGGGAAACCATACCCATATATTCATCGTAGCGGAGCCGTAAGGAGTTCTGTACAATCGCTGCATCAAGCAAAGGGAAACGTATGGCACAGGAAATTCGCCCCGATCAGGAAGCCCAGCAGCCCAAGAAGCCTTACAGCACTCCAACTCTCGTGGAATACGGCGACATCGCCAAATTGACTCAAGGCAGCCCGAGTGGAATGTTGCCGGATGGCATGGCAGGTATGTTCATGGCGACGGGCATGGGGATGTGCCTTTAGCGCAAAGAGTACGGAATCGATCCGTTATCCTCCATCTCACAGCCGTGGAACCCAAGGGATTCCTACCTTGTCACTCGTTGTTGATGAACATCGCCATTATCTAGAAGACCAGGTTCGTCTCTCGGCATTTCGCCAGGCCATTCGGGAATTGGTGACGCCGGGATCGGTTGTCGTCGATCTTGGAAGCGGAACCGGGATTCTCGGTCTCTTAGCCTGTGAAGCAGGGGCCAAGCGCGTCTATTCAATCGAGGAGACCAGCCTCATCGAAGTGGCTCGGGAGATCTGTCAGGCTAACGGATTTACAGAGCGAATTCGTTTCATCAAGGAGCTTTCGACACATGTCGATCTACCCGAGCCTGCCGATGTGATCCTGGCCGACCAAATCGGGCACTTCGGATTCGAAGCCGGTCTTTTCGAGTATTTCAGCGACGCACGTCGCCGGTTTCTTAAACCGAACGGCACGACGATTCCGAGGCGCATTACTTTTTGTCTCGCTCCCGTCGAGCATGAACTCCTGTGGGATCAGATTGAATTTTGGGACCGGTCTCCGATGGGATTGAATGTCCGTCCAGCCCGTTCCATTGCGACGAACACAGGCTATCCGGTCAAATTGACGGCTGAGCAACTTTTGGGGCGACCAGTCGAAGCATTATCGGTAGACCCCAGCGTCTCCGGCTCTCAGCCGCTTCACTTTACATGCACACTCTCAGTTAACCGAACCGGAATCCTCCATGGTGTGGGCTGTTGGTTCGTCGCCCGACTCTCTGCCTCAGCCACGATGTCGAATTCACCGCTGAGTGACCGGCGTATCGATCGACGCAATGTCTTTTTTCCTCTCGACCGGCCCATTCCTGTCCAAACGGGCGATGCCGTGTCCGTCACCATGCGCATCCTTCCAACTCAAATTGCCGTCACGTGGTCCGTTGAAATCTTCAAGAACGACTCGACGCCGACGAATCCCGTTCGCTTTACACACAGCACTCTCAAAGGCATGCTGATTTCCCGGGAAGATTTGCGGCGCACTCATCCGGCGTTCGTTCCGACTCTCTCTCCATGGGGCGAGGCACGTCTCACCGTATTGACGCTCTGCAACGGCGAGCGGCCGTTAGCACAAATCGAACAAGAACTTCTCCGTCGTCACCCTGACCTTTTCCCCTCGCTTCCTAACGCAGCTACATTCGTCGCCGAAGTCGTCACCAGGTATTCCGCATGACCGTTGAGGCGTATCGGAACGTACTACGATGCGGTATCGCGCGTACGGCCATATTCTGAGCAGTAGTCTGCCGCTGCATGAATTGGAGCAGTCCCCGGCCCCGGATGTTACAGAACCGGCCGACCTCCACATCGCCTTTTCCTCATCCGACGAGCACATTCCTGCACCCGCATCCCGATACCTGACCGTTTCACTCGCCGACGGCACACCCTGGCTGCATTGCGGGAAAAATCATCAGTCCTACATCCTGGAATTTCCAGACCTGGCCTTCTTCATCTTTGCCCCTTCAGACGATTCGATTCGCTGCATCCCATATCGACAGACACCTTCCCATACTGTGCACCATCTGCTGTTGGACCAAGTTCTTCCTCTCGTGTTGAATTACAAGGGGAAGGAAGTGTTGCATGGTGCTGCGGTCGTCACTCCCCATGGCGCCTGCGCCTTCGTCGGGCCGACCGGAAGCGGAAAGTCCACCCTCGCGGCAAGCTTTCTTTCCGCGGGCTACCCGATATTGACGGATGACTGTGTCCTCCTCGATACCTGCGGGGGTGACATTGTCACGATCCCCGCCTATCCAGGTCTCAGGCTCTGGGATGATGCAATCACGGCTCTATTCGAAACAAGCGAAGGTTGCGTACCGGTCACGCACTACAATCCAAAATTGCGATTCACGGCCCCCGCTTTGACAAGAGCGTTTTGCTCCTCCACCACCGCACTAGCCGGCATTTACGTGCTGGATACGAACGAGACAACACATTCAGGTTCGATCTCCGACGTCGAGAGGCCCTTTCTCACAAAGCGGGATGCCCTCATGACACTCCTCTCGCTGGCGTTCAAATTGGACATCGAAGATCAGGATCGGTTGACGCGGGAATTTGATTTTCTTCATCAGCTCGTGACTCGAGTCCCCGTTCGCCGCGTGATCATTCCGGATTCATTCCGCCTCCTGCCCGACATACGCGCGGGAATCCTCCAGGACTTGGCAGCTCTATGCTGACTCTCCCATCGGTACATCCCTTTTTGCTGGCCCTCTTACAAGAAAATGTGCCCGACCTGCCTACCGGCGTCCCACACGATTCTTGGCCGGCTATCGTCGAAGCAGCCATTACGCAACGTACGGCTCCCCTTCTCCTTCGTCGGCTCAGCGATTCTGCCCACCGATATGACATTCCTCTCCCCTTGGTCAATGTTCTCAAACGCCAGGTGGTCCAACACACAGCCTGGCATTTACTGTTGACGAAAGAGCTCCGAGATATTTTGACGGCATGTGAACAGCGGGGCATTGCCTGTGTTCCAATCCGTGGGCCGGTATTGGCCGAGCAGTTGCATGGTGATGGCTCGACCCGCCGGATGGACGACCTGGACCTCCTCATTCGTCACGAAGATCTCTCCGCGATCAAGAACATCTTCAAGCAGCTTCGCTATGTGGATCACGAGCATCGGGTGGGGTTTCTGGAGACCTTCTCCTATTCACTGGAATTCGTTCACCCGAATCACGGTTTTCTTGTGGAACCTCATTGGACTCTGGCCTATCCGCCGTTTATGGACAGCACCGCGATGAAACCGGTGTGGACGAGGGTGAGAAGACGGCAATGGAGAGGGATCAGCATCTGGACTCTTGCCCATGAAGATCTTCTCCTCCATCTCTGCCTTCACCTGCACCATAAAGGGCAGCAGGCTCCTCTCTTGTGGTTGTACGAATTGGACATCGTGATCAGGCGGCATGGCTCAACGCTCGACTGGGACAGTTTCCTGAATCAGGTACGGCTCATGCGACAGGCTCATCCCGTCCATGAGGTCCTCACGATCGTGATGGACACCTTTCATTCACCTGTGCCCGAATCAGTGACCACACGCTTGGCCGCTCAAGCGCGCGAGGAGCCTTTGCCTTCGTTCTTGATCGTCCGTACTCGGATCCTCACCCGCACATCTCTCAGCGGACGGGAAGAATTGGCGCTTCTGTGTTCGCTGCAAGGCCTCCAAGAACGACTCCGGTACCTTTTAGCCCTTCTCTTTCCCTCTCCGCGATACATGACCCGACGATATGGAGCATCTACCCGCATACGTCTCATCGGCTACTATATCTTTAGGTTGATCCATATAGGGACCGAAGGCCTTCGCTGGTCTATCGGATGGATCGGCACCTTCTTCACCGCACGACGCAACTCATCCATCCTCGGATAATTTCTCGTTCCGAAGGCCATAACCGCGCGCGTCTTTTTGCGCGATTTCTTCGTGGAGCGGATCGAGAGTGCTATAGTGGTGACCGGTTCACGGACCATCACCCCAATCACCACGAGCAAATCTTATGGATACATCGTCACAGCTCACCGCCTCGGCCATCGATCCAAAACTGGTGGCCCGAGTTGCTAAAGGTGACCACCATGCCCTGAGCCAACTCTATGATCAATCCAGTACCGTGTTATTCAGCCTGGCACTGCGCATCCTCGGCAGTCGCGAAGAGGCCGCGGACGTGCTCCAGGAAATCTACCTCGATATCTGGAAAAAAGTGGTTCGCTACGATATCGGCCGAGGCACTCCCATCGCTTGGCTCATTACCCTGACCCGCAGCCGGGCCGTCGAACGATTGAGAGCACGGGGCAGCCGTGCTCCGCGTCAGATGAACCCCTCCCCCGATCATGCCGAGACCGGCCAAGCCGGCGACCAACCTTCCCGACCTTTTAATTCGCCCGCCGACCAGGAACTGCGAAACCTCATCCATGAGGCGTGGGCGAACTTGCCGCAGGCCCAACGGCGGGTGATCGAACTGGCCTACTATGAAGGCCTATCGAATACAGAGATTGCGGCGCAGCTCGATCAGCCGGTGGAAACGGTGAAAGCCGGCATCGCGCTCGGCCTCTCTCAACTGCGAGAGTCGTTGCACGCGTACTGGGAACAGGAACAAGCCGTATGACGCATGACGAGTTGGAAGCCGCCGTTCCTTTATATGCCGCCGGAGCGCTCGACCGGATTGAACGACAGGCGCTGGATGTCCATCTGCTGTCAGGATGCCTCTCTTGTCGTACGGCGCTGAAAGAGTACCAGTCTGTGGTGGTGACGTTACCATTCGGACTCAACATCACGCCTCCTTCCCGAACCTTGAAAGGCAAGATCATGTCGTCCCGTATGTCGACCTCTGCCGTGGATTCGGAAACCCAATCGTGCTCCAAGCCGACTCTTGAGCCCGGTGAATGGATGAATCATCTCTTTCCCCCGTCATCCCCCTCTACCTCGACATTCGGCTGGGCGTTGGGAATGGTCACCTTCGTGGTACTGGTCATCCTGGTGTTCTTCGGATGGAACTCTTCCACCCAAACGGCCGAAGACATGCAGAAGCTGGCTCAGCTGCGGTCGCAAGCGGAGGAAACGGGCTCTAAACTCGCGGTCCTCCAACAGCAGCTCAGCGAGCGTGAAGAAACACTGGCGCACACCAAGGAAGAACTGCAGCGCCGCATGGCTGAATTGGCGGAGGTAAAGGATCAGTTGATTCAGCGAGAGGCCGAGGTGGAAGAGCTGAAAGCTCAGCTGGCCCAGGGAAGTGGGCAATCAACGCAAAATCCGTAAGTGAACGGTCCGTCTTCTTCTCACCCGGTCAGGAGATCAATCGGAGATCCCCCTACTGGCCCTCTCCTGTTCTCTCCAGCTTCTGTGCTAGCATGCTGCGTGCTCTCCAAAGACTCAGTGACATCATCTTCGATAAAGCAGGAAGACCGCGACTCCCACTACATGGAGCTGGCCCTTCAGCAGGCTGGACTTGCGTTGCAGATCGGTGAAGTGCCGATCGGTGCCGTCCTGGTGCGCAATCACGAAGTCATTGCAGCCGGTCATAACTATCGTGAAGTTTCGAAGGATCCGACCGCGCATGCGGAAATGGTCGTCATCCAAAAAGCCGCTCAGCAGCTGCAAACGTGGCGGCTCACTGACACGACACTGTATGTCACGCTGGAACCGTGCCCGATGTGCGCCGGAGCCATTGTTCAATCACGCATCATGCGGGTCGTCTTCGGAGCGTGGGATCCCAAAGCTGGCGCCTGCGGATCGATCTTTAATATTCCGGCCGAACGCCGGCTGAATCACCGGGTCGAGGTCGTGGGTGGTCTGTTCCAGCAGCAAAGTCGGGCATTGTTGCAAGACTTTTTCAGATTATTGAGATACAAGGACCCGGGGGAAAGATAACTCACCACCACGTTTGGAGTTTTGGCGAAATCTTCTGCTCTCCGTTGAGGGCTTGGCACTGAGGCCAAGCCCATTCACCTCAACGCGTAGTCCGTGATGGCGCCATTCGGAATGTCTCCGCACGAGGGGCGCCTCACCATATCGATGTCTGTCTTCCACATAGTGACTATAGTATCGGCATCGTGACCATGAAAGGCGCCACGATGAGCCACGTCGCGACAAGCGCTAGAATCCAAGGCACATATTTCATGGTCACCCACCTCCTTTCACTGCATACGCAGCCCCCAAGCGTTCGCTTTTTTCCGTTCACGTCTCTCCCACCGACGACGCCTTCCCTGGCTGAATGACTCTTCTCATCCAGGCAATTGATCTGACTGAGGCACAGACACCTGCTTGTTCTGTGCCGAAGTATCGGGCACTGGAATGGGAATCCTCAGTTCTTGTTGTCGGCGGCGATGCTCCTGATCCTCCTCGAAGGCCCGCTGAAGATCAAGGTCCGTTATGGTCAAGAGCAGGTCACGTCTGTTATCAATAACCCTGCGCGATTCGGCTAAACTCGCCATCGTCGTACGATCTTTCCAGATTGTTTTCTTTGCCGAGATCACGTCCGAGGCGAGCTTGGATCCCAGGCCATATTCGTCCCGCTGATCGATCACTATCGGTTTCCCATAAGCATTTTTCAGCCTCTCGAGCAGTCGTGGGTATCCGCCCGGCACTTCGACCGGGTTATAGTAAATGGCCAATTCTCGGAGGCGGTCGTTGTAGAAGCGATATTCCACACGTTGGAGATAGCGATCCTTTGATGGAATGACCACTGTACGTTGAGTCTGATCACGACGGGTCACTGCCACTCGATTGACATCAGGAACGACCGCACCAAGTTCAGACATCGTCATCCCCAACCGAACGCCTTGGAATGAACGCGGGACCGCTACTTCTTTTGTGTCGTCTTGGGCGGCAACTCCCGACGCTGCCAAGGGTCCCAATAACAGGCCGACGATCAACATCATAGGCAGCGCACGAAGTTTCACTGGCATGGCAACATCCTCCTTTCTTTTTAAATTCGCAGGCAGGAGGGCCATCATCGAGTGGCCCTGCCTGGTTCATCTCGACCCACGCATGCGGTGGGCCACGAGAGATAATGAACTGTATGACCTCCACCGCATCAGACCCGGTTAGACTGTGGCCTCCAGCGGCGGATAGTCGGTACCATCGGATTGATGTCCGGTTTCGTCGTAGGACGTGGACACAGTGCTGGATTCCGAGGGCAACATCGAAATCCCGATCAACACCGCAATGGCCCCGCCCAACGCCAGGCTCGCATCAATTATTGAACTCATATCCATCATCGTGTTCACCCCCTTTCTTCGGCATGCGTATTGGTCGCAACCGTTACCGACTTGCGATCATGAATGACGGCTGATCGATGAATGAGCCGGATGAGAGGACTGCGTGAAGGGCCGGAGCGTACACCGCTATGACAGCTGGCCAGACAGTGGGCCCTTCACCAAGCCCATCCAGTCCAGCTTGTCAACTGCGGATTTAATTAATACGAAGATTCGACAAGTCAAGGGGGAGGCAAGATACCAAGGTCACTGGCCTTTCGACAGTCGGAAGTTATCGCAAGTAGAGGCTGGACAGGGCGTGAGAAGCCCATGGCTTATGTCCGTTCATGGAGCCACGTCGCAATATTGACTTTTCTTCCGAAAGAATTATTCCCATATTCGTTACGCGGAGTCGTCATGCTTGTAAGGGTGATGAGGCCGCATGACGACCTTCCGTCACCGACTACGAACCCTCACAGTTCATAAAATACCGGGAACATATCGCGGCAACCGTCTCATTTTACGTGCTGCCGCTCATGGGATCGCGGGTGATTCAGAGGAGATAGCGTAGGCCATGGAACCATTGTTGAGTCGTCCAGGTATGATACAGGCTGAAGCATGCTATGCCGTCCAGAGCACATCTCATGGGCCGCTGCCAGCTCAACGCTATGATTTTCAACATCCAGCGGTATCGCGAAATGTTCCACCGCCGACCGTCCGATTTAGCCGTCCTCTCCGCTGGTGGTCGCTCGATCGGCGCAGGCGGCTGGCAGCGGTGATGCGCCTTCGCGATCACCTGGTTGAAGATATCATGCGCGCGCATGGCAGCAGAAACCGAGTGAGCAGGAGCGCCTCGCAATGAGAGAACCCTTCGCAGCATTGCCTCATACCGAAGCCGTTGGACTGGCGGTATTCAGCCTGATCATCCTGGCCTTCATGGTGAGTGTCTTGTTGTCATGGTGGAAGGAGCGCAGACGGATAAAGAAGTAACGCCGAAGGCTGGAGCGCATCGCTGAAGAGGGAGGTATGTGGTCATACATGATTCCCGACATGATTCCCGCACCCATCCCCTGGTGGCAGATGAACTCAACTGCCCGGGATGTATGTCGCCTATCCGGTCTGTCAGAACCGTCAAGCAGAACGACTTGACTGAATCATTCTGAAGTTTATTGGAACGTAGAGCAGAACGCCGATTCACACGAAAGGAGGAGCGTCATGGCACTGATGACAAAACTGAAAGAGATGATTCCTTGGAAGCGTAAATCAGTCGAAACGCATGAGGTCATGTCGTTGCGCGACGACATCAATCAATTGTTCGATCGTTTTCTCACGTCGCCTTTTGAAACAGGCTGGTCCCGTTTTGCCGGAGTCGGATCCGGGATCGAGATGGACGAGACCGAAGAGGACGTGATCCTTCGTGCCGAGGTCCCCGGATTGGACCCGAAACAGCTCAACGTCACGATCCGCAACGGCATGCTCCATCTGAGCTATGAAGACCAGCGTGAATGGCGCGAGAAAAACGGGGATGGAAGCAGCCACCGTTATGCCGCATTCCATCGAAGCGTCGCGCTGCCTGACGGACTGGACTTCTCTAAAGCGGAAGCCGCTTGCAGGCACGGGGTACTGATGGTTCGAATACCCTGGTCACCTGAAGCCAGGAATCGATCTCGTACAATCACGGTATCCGTAGACTAAGCACAAGGTGATCGATTTATCTATGTCGGGGGCGGCAGCTAACCTGCCGCCCCTTCGTTTTAGTGCAGGATTGCAGGATATGGTGACAACGGTGGCTCTCTTCTCCCGGGCGTTGAGGTCATCGGGACAGGCAGGAACACTGACTTGACTTTCAATGAAGCAGATTTATTTTACCGAGCAGTTGGCGGAATCGTCATGCTCCCTTGGATGATGAACCGCAGGACGACCTCTCCGCCTGCGAATGAACCAAACCCCTAACCTAAAGGAGGGACTTATGAGAGTGACCGTTGTTCTCTGCGCCCTGTCCCTGCTGATTGGCGGGGTGGCGCTCATGCCATCACAAGGAAAAGCAGCTCCCTGGATCTCCGGCGTTGACTCCTATGCAGCATCGTGGGTCAAAGAGATCGAACAGGAGCTCCTGAAGAAGGATTATCGTGATGTTTACGCCAATGACCCTCGGACTCCTCAGATGGTCGCACTTCGTCTCTTGAATCAAGCAGCCAAAGCTCAGAAGGCTGGAGATAGCGCGCTGGCGCAGCAGCTCACGGACAAGGCGCTCGAAGTGTTTGAAGAGGGAGTGCGGAAACACTATTACTCGCGGTCTGAGATCGAGCCGATCATGACGTTTATCCTTGAACATGTCCCGATTAAGAACAGCTAATGCCAGGTAGTGCAAGGCGGCGATGGCCGTCCATCGCCGCCCGTCATAGAGGAAACCGTGGGTTTAGATAAATCGAGAACAATCGTGACGAGGTGACGCTATGAAATGCGAACGCTGTAACGGTTTGGTCATCGCCATGTCGTTTGTGGGCGGTGATGAAGGCGCTTGGCGCCTAGGAATATGACGGATTGAAATGTTTGAACTGTGGTCATATCACAGACCCGCTGTTCATGAGAAATAGAGCGCTTCCGGCACAGAACCAATCAACGCCTCATGCGGTGCGTGGACCGATGGCCAAGGCCGGTCTAGGAGCATGGACCTCTGTATAAGGATAAGGCGAAGGCGGGCTACGGACAGAGGACGATATGATATATGATAATGGCTACTAATTATCGTGACTTTGCTGCCACAAGATCGTAATATTACATTCTGAAGGGGAAACTAGGGTTCCGGCTGCCTTTAGGAGCGTCTGGTCCGAGAGTTTCCGGTCTCGCATAACGAGGCTCCACGGAGGGATAAAAGCCCGGGAGATCATGTACGGGAGGTACATGGCCTTCTTGGAATTTAACCCGCTCGGTAAGGAGACGTCGTTATGCATATCCATTCCATAGTTCTTTTTGAACCGGATCAGGCAGACCTGCTGCAGAGAGGTCTGTCATGTTGTTGAAAGAAGATCCGGATACGGCTGCCCCCGCCTCTACTTCGAATACTCCGAAAGCACTTCATCGAAGTCTGAGCCTCTGGAACAGTCTCACCATCGGATTCGCGACTGTTTCGCCGGTTGCGGGACTGTACGCCATTATCGGCGTGCAGACTGTCGTCACCGGCGGAGGGTGGTTTTCCGCGCTGGCGCTCTGTCTGGTCATGCAGCTGCTCGTCGCAACGGTGTACGCGGAGCTGTCCTCTCAAATCCCGATCGCGGGCGGGGCTTATAAATGGGCGAGACAGCTCGGAGGCACCACCACCGGAACATATGCCGGAGCCATCTATGTCAGCTCCACGATCGCGATGCTCACCACGACCGCCTACACCGGCGGGGTCTGGCTGGCGATATTTTTCGGGTCGGCAAGTGGATCAGGCGTCACCCTGGTGATATGGGGCGCGGTGTTTATGCTGATCTGCACCGTACTCAACCTGGTTCATGTCGCCGTGTTTAAGTTCCTTATTTCCCTGGGTGTCTATGCGGAAATCGTGGGATCATTCGGTGTCGCACTGCTCCTGTTTCTCTTTTTCCGGCATCATGAGCTGTCCGAGTTGTTCGCCCATCTCGGATCGGGAACCGCCCCGAGTCAGACAGCTGCATTTCTGGCTGCGCTCGCCATTTCCGGTTGGGCGTTCATCGGCTTCGACGCCTGCTCGACCATCGCCGAAGAAACCCACGATCCCAAACGTATGGTGCCGCGCGCAATCTTTTTCTCTCTCTGTATGGTAGGAACCGTCGTGCTCTTCAACTCGGCCGCGCTCACTCTCAGCTTCAACCGCGACACCCTGATCCATACAAGCGCCGCGTCCGATCCCGTCACCCCCGTGATCGTCGACAACTTGGGAATCTGGGCAGAGACTCCTTTTCTCGCCATCGTCATGATCGCGTTTCTGGCTTGCGGATCCTCCATGGTGCAATACACATCCCGGATTGTGTTTTCCATGGCCCGCGAAGGCAGTATGCCCGCCGTCCTCAGCCGGGTCACCCCGGGCGGCGCTCCGCATAATGCCGTGCTGTTCACGGTTCTGCTGGCCACGCTCGGTTTGCTCTTCGGGCTCAACGATGAAGCAGTCGCCACGGTGCTGGCATTCGGCACAGGCGGCTTGTACGCCATGTTTGCCATGACGACGGGCGTCGGACTCTTCACCCGTCTCACAGGCCGTTGGGATCCCTCATTAGGTGAGCTGAAGCTGGGCGCTTGGGGGTTACCGATCAATACGGTCGCCTTCCTCTGGTCGGTATTCGAGTTCATCAATATCGCTTGGCCGCGCCCCTATGCAACGTCGCCGGATGCGCCGTGGTGGCAACTTTGGGCAGTCCCGTTGGTGCTCGGCAGTATCTTGGGAATGACCACGCTGTATGTGCTGATGAATAAAATCAAAGGGGCCGCGCTGACGGAATCATCTTCGTAACGCCGCCCATCACCTTCTTCATCACTCATTCCAGCTGTTCGCAGTCGGCGCGCCTCAATTCACGATTATGATTCAGTAGGACTCTGTTATGATCGCCTGTCTTTTGACGTGGATAATACGTGTCGCTCACGAGACCCCGGACACGTTCGCTGAGTCAAAGAATCTCTAGCACGAGAAGAAGCTCTGATGGATTCATCTGCGCCGCTGACAATACCGGCCTGGCAAGCAATACAAGCCAGTGCCGTCGTGATGTATAATCAGGCGCTCCGAAAACATATATCCATACAGGCGGAGCGTAAAATGGGTTGTCAAGAATTGGGAACGATGGAAAAATTTCTCAGCGCATATGTCATCATTTTGGTCTGCTTATTGCTTGTCGGCTGCGGGCTCTCCCAGTCGCCGAGAAAAGAAGCAACCTCCCAATCATCCATTTCATCTCAAGCAGCGAACGTTGGTATCACGGTCGAAGGCAACTACATGGCATCATGCCGCGCGAAAGGCGTGCCCGTTCCACCGGATTGGAAACCCTCCTCGGAATGGGAAAGCCATGGCAACCTCAAGACTATTTTGTTGACACCCAATAATCTCGACCAGGCCCCCGTCGATGACACCTCATTCGCGAGCGTCTGGTCGTACGCCCCGCCTCAAGGAAGAGGTGCCTGCATTGCGTTGGGGAGAAGTGGCGGATCCTTCCAAGTCATCTGTCAAAGTGCGACGACGGGACACGCTTGTTTTTGGGGAAACGATTCGCTCTCGCCCGGTACGAGTTGGACCCCTGAAACAGTCGAAGTGCCTATCGCCTCACTCCGCGATCCTGTCCAGGGATTTGCTCCCGGCACTGTGCCGTGCACCGAATGTCATCGGGGGAACAATGCCTTTCTGTATGCTCCTGACGATTCCACATGGGCCACCGTGTTGAGACCGGAGCATCCGCGTCCCACATTCACCACTCGTGTTGAGCAGTCATCGCAGCAGGGGAAATTGACTTTCGGTACAGCCATGACAACCTATCCGCGCTTTATCCCGATCGGAGGGAAAGCCATGGCCCTGAACAATCCGCTGCCAACCTCGCCAGGCTGTTCAGGATCATGTCATGAACTACATTCTGAAATCCTACAAAAAAATCATACTGTGGAAGGATACGTGCGAATTCCTCGGCCCATGGGACCCGTCTGTGCGGCCGACTCCCCGCCTGATGATCCGACCAGGAATTGCTATAGAAATTAATCGGCCATGGCCCATCCTCTGCTCCACTAACAGGGATTCATATCACTTTGATTTATTAAACTCCATTGAGATGGACCAGTACCTTTTGGAGCTATGCCGGTATGTCGTGCTCAATCCGAGCGGGTCAACCTAGTGAGAGAGCATGGGGGAGTGGAAAGTGGAGCACTTATCGCGCGAATAGCGGGATTGCAAAAGGTGCCACATTGGCTCGATGCGCCGGGGACATGGAGACTCTTCTATTCGTCGGTCTCCACCGCAAAAGCCGCTTATCGTCGTTTCGCGGCATGAGGTATGAACAAGCCATCCCCCTGGACGGAGATGATCGATCGGACGTTTCTGGACAGCCAGCATTATGTATAGACTCAGGTAGCGATCAGTCATTCTAACGTATTTAGGAGCTGCCAGTTTCGAAGCTGCCAGCGATTAGAGACATTATGGCATGCTCGACATAGACACCTGCCATTCTACTCTACGTCCTGAAATATTCTCTGCAGTTGTTTTGAAAAAGCATGCGCGTCTCCATCAATTAGATTCAGGGGCTACAGTTGAAGAGATCCACCAAGTAAAGCACCCAAAGAAGGCAGCTAATGCCGTAAACCAGACGGTGAATCTTCCCCCAATTTGAAGACCATTCGAGTGAAGCAACTGTTTCACTGCGGCTGTTGCCGTTCAACATCAAAATGTATCTGTGTCTCCTTTCTCAATGCGCGGACTCGGGATGTGAACCATCGAGCAAAGCGCCAAGGGAGGGCAGCAAAAGCAGTACACCAAACGGTTAGTACTTCCGTACAGAATGCCAAGGACTCCATGCCTGATGGAGTCAGACCGCGGTCGTCAATGGTGTGGACGCCACGAATCCAGCCTCATGCCGCTGGCGGTTGTGAAAGACCTCCGAGATTCCTCGCCGGGCCTGCACACGGCTCCGTAGCGTCGAGATGCACCAACTCGTTCTTAAGAGTCCCTCAGAAACTCTCCATCGGCTCGTTGTCATAGCTATGGCCCTTCCGACTCATAGACGAAATAAAGCTCAACCGCCGCAACTACTTTTGATGGTCCTGAACACAATATTGGAATCCGCGATCGGAGTGATGCATGAGCCCGGATGGCCGATCACCTTGCATGTTCGGGGGTCCTTGACGCGCAAGATACGACCAGCCTTCCGATGTCGGCACATGCGTGATATCGATGACCCAGGCCTCATTCGGCCGTCTGTCGACAAAGGCCTTGGCCAACACGTTTGCTGCCACCGGTAGCGGGTGCTCCGAATCCGTGGTGGCCGCAGGCTCAGTTTCTTTGCAGCTGCTTGATATGCCAGACCCCAGGCTGGAAATCCGTCGTTACGCAATTCTACTCGGAGACGCTCCGGTCCGTAGGTCTATCGTGTGCGTACCTGCGCAGCCTGGATCGTCACCTCCAGACGCGCGTTCTCCTCGCGTGTTTCGGGGGGGCAGCGGTTCTTCCTGTCATGGTTTCCGCTTCGGGATACCTTCAACACAAGACACAACAGCACCAGGGAATACCTGGGGACAGGGTGACTTCACGAGCGCGTACAGGGCAGCTGCGCCTCGACAAAGTACGCGGTGGATTTTTTAGGATGGCACATTCCATGCGGGCGAAGTCTCGTTTGAACCGGGACACCTCAGCCCCCGAATTCGCGAGCTGGACGCGCCGTGCGCGAAACACCCAGTTCACAAACGTCTTGTCGGAGATGGCGAGTCGTCTCGCTGCCTCGGGCGTCGTCAATTCCTGTTCGAGCACGAGCGGCACCACTTACTCCAGGAACTCCTTCGTATACTTCTATCGGAGGAACCCCGTTCCATCTCGCACCGCCAGACCTCTTATTTTGTAGGTTGAAGGCGTCCACTTTTTTTGAGCCTAGCACATGGCGTCTCAGCACCCCAGTCAACTTTCTACCATCATAGTCAATGGAAGCCTGAATAGCCTGAATCAACCCTACCGCTGACTCCGTGCAAGCTTCGGCGAAACCCATAAGGCCTCATGTAACCAGACAGGACCGAGTGGTTTGTTGGACATGTCCAACAAATCTTTCTCTTCCATAAAGCCATGGCCTTACTCTTAAACCCTCAGTGGTCGAGATGGTAACGGCTATGACGGATGGGGTGTGCGGTTAATCCGGCGAGCGGCAGAATTGGCATCGCTTGCCTTGCTCGAGCTAAGTCCGACCTGTCCGATTTCGTAATCCTTTATAAAAAGCCTGCAACCGACTGAGTGCACTTATCTCTATGCGCTTCAAGCCCGACTCGACCACTGTCTCAAAGATTCAATCGGCAAAGAATAAAAGAATAGAAGACATCTGAAAGATTCCATTGTCGCGATGAACCACGGCAAGGGAATGAGTTTAGTCAACAATCAACTCGAGGCTCCATGGCCACCCACTATTCATTCTCACCCATACATCATAGTGAGCAGTGCCTTCTCACCTCTTCTTGCCATCGAACATAACTTGGTCACATTTTGCTTATCGACATCAGTACGATGGCGCGTCCAACGCTTCAGCGCCCCTTGATATCTGTATCCGGTTAAGAATCGGCGCGGATGCACTTCCACGGTTGAATGAGAACGCAGAATCTCGCTTGCCAGAACAATGAACATTCATAACGTACCCTAACTCTCCATATGAGTCGCGACGAGTTGTTGGACATGTCCAACAACCTTCCGGCCTGATTCAGATGAGTAGAGGACGGCTCGGCCTAAATGGCAGGAAAAAGATTGGGGTAAATTTCAAAAGCTAGAAACTGATGAGGCGGATAAGTGCATGTGGATGTTCAGATCGCCCCCTCCCCATTCAGAATGAGAAGGGGGGATGATCCATGGGAAATTTAGGGGAAAATGATTTGCTCAATTTGGCATTGCCCTGCAGGCACTTCTTCCTGCTTCCCATCAGCAAAATGGACGATCAGATGGTTGGGTTGCTGTGGAGCGTGCTGCAGATCCACGGTACCCGATCTATCCTGAAAAACGACGATCAACGACGGCATGGTTGCTGTTGAGCCGAGCATCCGGTCTTCGTCCTTCCGCTCATCTTTCGGTGAGGAGGCCTTCGAGTTTCGTGGACCTCTGAGTTTGGCTGATAACGCCGATACGGTCGCGCGCGTAATCTCCTGAGCCGTGGCACACCACCGCTCCACGTCTTTAGGAAACTCCTTGTGCAGGTTCCGCAAATCATACAGTGTCTTGGCTGAGAGACATTTGCCTGACGCATAGATTTCCTCGATGCAAGCCGGTGGATCGATGAGCGCTAAATGATTCGTGACCATGGACCGATTCACGCCGAGGAGCTCGGCAATTTGAGCCTGCTTCTCCCCTTCATCCATCTTCTTCTTGATAAACATTGCCAGCTCCCGCGGCTTCAGATCTTCACGCTGCAAGTTTTCTATGACTTGCTGATAGTCGGTATGGGATCGATCCACAAATGCGGGGATCGTCGTTTTCCCGACGGCCTTGGAGGCCCTGAGCCGGCGCGCGCCAAAATTCAAGATCCATCGCTTCTGTTCGGTTGGGTGAGGACGGATCGATACGGGCGTCTTGACTCCGTGTAGCCTGATGCTGTTCTCCAATTCTTCCATGCTCTCCGCATCGAATTCTTGGCGCGGCTGAGCCGGATCCTCTTCAATGTCCTTGACTGGAATTTGAAGCGGACGCCCTAAGACTTCGGCCGTCACGATCCGTTCTTTGGCAATCGGGTCTGGCGCCGGAGCCGGTGCAGTACGATCTAGAGCCGTGAGATCCAACGTCGCTGTGATTGGTTTTTTCATTCTGTAACCCCCATCGTATGAGCAACTTTTTGAAAGATCGGTTTGAGGTGCATCCACGCATCGCGTGAACTGGTTTTTTGCAATGTCCAGATCGGCGCTCCCATTGCCTGAGCCTCAGCCACGGCCGTCCGAGATGGAATGGCGGCCATACGACCATCATCCAATCGAATGAACAACGAAGCAAAAGCAGTGCAGAGCTGTTCCATATTGGCACGTTGAAAGGGAGTGGGTTCCACAAGGTTTGGAAGCAGACCGATGAAGCGGAGATCTTTGTTCAGCGTGCTTTGTATCTTTAAGACTTGCGCCCGCAGCGCGGCAATACCGTCGACAGCCTCTTGATTCAATTGAATGGGAGACAGCACGAAATCCCCCACCACGAGTGAAGCGAGCACACGAATGTCGGGGTTGGGATTCGTGTCGATAATCGCCACATCGAATCGCTCATCCATTTCGTTGAGAAAAAGTTTGAGATTCGTCGCGAATTGATTGTGATCTTCTTCCCGTCTCTCCAGCTTCAGGAGATCGCCATGCGACGGGACCATCACAAAGCTTCCTTCCTCAATAGTCGTGACAGGATTGGTCAAGAGTTGATTCGCGGTGATCGCCGAGATGGTGGCCAGTTTGGACATGATGATGTTTTTTGAGGTATTCCCCTGATGATCTAAATCAATAACCAAGACGCGCTTCTTAAGGTGTTCGACCAGAAAATATCCAAGTTGGCAGGCAATCGCCGTTTTTCCCACGCCGCCCTTCTGATTGGCTAAGACCAACGTCTTCATCGACACCTCTCCTTCTTCACGGACCAGTGATTTCTACTCTCGCAGCGAATCCGTCTGAAATTTTCTATCCAGACGTTTCTGAGCGGAGCAGTATCCTAGGTAGGGAGAATTGTCAATCCTCTTCCTCCTGCAGATGCTCTAAATTTTTTTAGTTCGCTCCGTTAGGGTGGTTTGGATGATACGTCCACAGACCGGTGCATCTACATGGGTCATGAGTGGATGACTGCGATGAGGCTGTAGCGCATGAAGCGCTTCGGGTGCTGAGGTTCGTCACACCTTCGTCGATCCGCTGCAACCAAACGGCCAGCTCACCACGAGACTGAGGGACACATGCTTTTTTGAACAAGTTAAATTTCCGCATCTCGAACGAGCGCGGATTCACCAAGCGATAGGACGTGCAAAGAACCTACGATGGCCCAAACGGTCAGGGTACGGATCGCCACGGAAGAGATATCGGCGCGAATTCTTTGAAAAATTTTTCGTGAACAGCATATCGGTGATCACGTATTGAAACATTGTAAGCTTTGATGCCCCATCAAACTGTTGTGCCATTCTTCAAGGAGAACCAGTTTATAGGCGAAATACAGGTCCGATAACCGCCGGTTGGACATCCTCAGTACGTAATCGATCTTGTTGTTGTTTAGAATGCCGGCTTTCGTCAGGCTGCTTTCATACAGACTGGAACCGTACTGCGCGACGACACCCGACAACCATTTCCCTACCGGAGGTTGAAACCCTAGTTTTCTCCGAGTAAGCACGTCCTCCGGCAGAAGGCCCTTCAGAGCCGCGCGCAACCAAGCCTTCTGTCCTAAGGTATGATCCGGCTGTTGCTTGCGCAACGCCATCACAAGCTCAATAAATTCCACATCGAGGAATGGCAAGCGTGTTTCCACACCCACGCTCATGCCCACACGATCTCCCAGCGAGAGACAGTTCGATACAAGCCACGTGTCGAATAACATACGGATGACCGCGGCCGGGATTTGATCCACGTTACGCGGGCCGATATCAGTCGGCCTGAAGGGATTTTGCCAGCTGACTGCACGCATGGCAGGGCCATAGACGGTGTCCTTGATATGGAAAGTCTCTCTGAAGTTTCGATCTGCTGCATAGAAGTGCAATTGCTGATCCGGTTTTGGTAATGTTCCCACTCCATACAACTGCGAGGCCCAATGCCGGCACAAGTGCGGGACCGCAGGGTGTCGCGCCAGTTTCCAGAAAACTCGCTGCATCCCGGGCGAAGCCGTCAGAGGGATGAGTGTTTTCAGCAATGGCGACGTTGCCAGGAGTTGATTGGTCGCCACAGTCTGCGTGACCCAAGAATAGCCCCAAAACAGCTCATCCCCTCCCAAACCGCTCAGCAATACTTTGATACCCAGGTCCGCTGCCGCCTTAGGCACGGAGTAATGCCCAAAGGCTGCGGAGTCCGCTATCGGTTCGTCCATCACGCGTACGAGCTGGGGGAAAAAATCTACAAAGCTTCCGACAGGCAACTCCACCTCGTGGAAAATCATCCCGAGTTGTGTGGCCAAGGCCTGCGCTTGATCGCGCTCATCATAAGAAGGACGACCCGGATACCCGACTGAAAATGCATGGAGAGGTGCGACGGAATTTCTTTGGGCGAGAGCTGCAATCGCGCCGGAATCGATCCCTCCGGACAGCGCAATTCCGACAGGCACATCGGAACGCAGCGTCAACTTCACGGCCTCTTCCAAACTTTCCCGAATACAGCGCAGTATACCTGGTGTGTCCGTCGGCAAGCCGCTCATTTTCGTCGGCTCTTCTACACTCCAATAACGCGCCGGTTCGGCAAACCAGTTGTCGAGCGACAGCATGAGCGTATGACCAGCCGGAATTTTCCGCACCCCCTGAAGCAGGGTGAATGGCTCGGGAACATACTGATAGTGTAGATACATATCCACGACGGAGGCATCCAGCGCCGGACGCGAGGTGAGAATCGGCAAGAGCCCTTTTAATTCAGAAGCAAACGCGACACAGTCATTATCTCGGTAATAAAAAAGAGGTTTTTCTCCGCAGCGATCACGCGCCAAGAAGAGGTGCTTCTCTTTTTCATCCCACAATGCGAACGCGAACATCCCACGAAAATGCGACACGCACTCCCGCCCCCAGACCTTGTACGCAGCCAAGAGCACCTCGGTATCCGAACTACTGACAAACCGTTCTCCCTTGGCTTGCAGTTGCTTGCGAACTTCGAGATAGTTATAGATCTCACCGTTGTACGTGACGACATAGCGGCCGTTCTCGTAGCTCATTGGCTGATGCCCGCCCTCGGTCAAATCAATGATGGCGAGCCGGGTATGTCCAAACTGAATGTGAGAGTCGGTGTATACTCCCGATCCATCAGGACCTCGATGAGCCAATGTGGCCAAATCCTTCGTCGTAAAAAACGTTCGGGGAGCCGGTTGTCGATAGAGCCGCCCAAGAATGCCGCACATAGGAATGTATGGCCTTTCAATGCGGAGTTAGCGTAGACGCAACATGGTTATCGACTAGCGACAAGTAGGTAAATTAGTCCGCCAATTAACCATGGGGCCAACTGAGCCGTCAATAGCGAGCGCATTGCACGCCACCGCTCACCCCGGCTGTAGGCGGACCGCTGCCGGGCAAATGCAGCAGAAGAAACAAGGGAATCTAAGAAAAATCAGGAGACAGAAGGATGACCCTATTCTGACGGACACCTCAAACGGGGGGGAGAGAGTTCACTCCGAAGAAGGAGTGAACGACCGGATTGCATTGGACTGTGGCGACGGTTCACTTCGGATTGAGAGGCGTTCTTTCTACTGTCGAGATTCTCTTCCGGTCCTGCGTGTTGGCCTGACTAAAAATTGAAGCAATGTCCCATCCGTCGTTTTAGTCATCACACAATGAGGCCCAGACTGAGGGCGATGGCGAACCTTCCGTTCTTTGTACAAGACGACTCCGATCGCCACAGCCACCAGCCCACCAAGTAGCCACCATGCGATCATGTGTCCTCCCCAGAGGTTTAGATCCACCGTATATTCCCTTTTGCAGACGACAGAACCAAGGTGCTGCCGTCAACCTGCTACCTCTTTTATCATAGTCGCATGAGTTTGCATAACATCTAATACGACACTGCTCGCAGGTCAGTCCAGATGGCGCTTTTATATGCGATGGCCATGCGGTACTTCCTCGACTTCCCGCTTCTTTATCGTCTCACCTGTTACCTTGGAAATTTATAGAACGCGCTCTTCATGTTCCCGACCTATCCCGGTACAATGGCCTGGTGATTGATCATTGACCAGTATGACTCCTGTCCCCTTCTACATCCTCTGCGGTTCTCTCGGCGCCGGGAAGACGACGCTGCTGATGCGGCTGCTCGAACATTGGAAAGCACAGGGCCGCCGAACCGGCGTATTGATGAATGAAGCCGGAGCCGTCAGTATCGATGGCCCTCGGGCCGGAACGCTGGCCGAGCAAGTCATGAACCTAGCCGGGGGCTGTGTCTGTTGCGACACGAAGGAAGACCTCTCCTGGGGTATCGCGCAGCTGGTGCGCGATCATGAATCGGACGTGCTGGTTCTGGAATGCTCGGGGCTTGCGGATCCGGCTGAAGTGGTCGATGCAGTGACCGATGCCTATACGGCACGGTTGGCAGCGCTTGAACGAGTCATCGCGCTCCTGCATCCGGTTTCCACGGAGGAGACCCATTCCGGCGCCTATGTGACGACACAAGCGATCCGCTGCGCCGATGAGCTGATCCTCAACAAGCGGGACCTGTATGTCCCAGGCCATTGGGAACAGTTCCGCGCGGGGATCCTCGAACAAAATCCGTATGCTCGCCTCTGGGAAACGTCGCATGCACGGCTCGATGTCGCCGACCTTCTGGCTCCCTATTCCTCGACGAGACCGAGTACGCCTACGAATGTGTTGTTCAGCAAGTCTGGACCTACCGGCCCCTCTCTGCGTGCGGCCTACCATCCCATTGCGACGACGGTCCCGCTGCCCGGCCCGCTGAATCGCCGTCGATTTCTGGCATGGATCAAGACGCTGCCCAAAGAACTGGAGCGGGCAAAAGGTTATTTTCGATTTGCGAAGGAACCGGAGCTGCAGGAATTCCAATATGCCTTGCCTGGACAGGCCACTATCGCCCCCCTCACTCTCTTGGATGAACCGGAGGCGGCACTGGTGTTGATCGGACGAGGATACGATGTGGAGCGTCTCCGGGATGAGCTCTTAGCTACGGTGGAGACTTCGTGAGTATTAAGACCGCGCGTTCGCTTCTCTGACCGGCCTTACACCCGACTCCAATTTCTTCCTGAAGCGAGGCCATTGAAGCAGTATCCACGCGGCTCCTCCGCCGAGCATCCCGCCGAGCACCCACCCGCCAAGCACATCGGATACATAATGTGCACCGACATACACCCTGGCAAATCCGGTCAGAGCAACGATCGGCCAGCTGACCCAGCCGGATTTTGGATACAGGACCTGCAAGAAGGACGCGATTGCCGCGGTATTGGCCGCGTGATTAGACGGAAAACTGAACAGAGCCCCGCAACCGTTCGGCTCGATTTTGATCGCTTCAGTGATCGCCCGGCACGGTCTGACTCGTTCGAAAACCCATTTGAGTTGTCCCCCGAAAAAGTCGGCCAGCCCGACGGCTGCCCCCAGGACCGGCCCCCCCAACAACGCCTCCCGCGGATTCCTCCAAATCCAATAGGCGATGGCGCAGGCGCCAGGCACATAGAGCATGCTGCGATTTCCTACTTGTAAAAAAAAGTGGTCCGCAGCCGCCCACCGACCAGCCAAGCCATTGATGGCAAGAAAGAGGGATTCGTCCCACGTCATGATCGGTCACTCGTCACGGTCATTGGTCATGGAGAGAACATTATCAGGGTTTCGTTTACGACTGTCCAATGACCGTTGACTAAATGACCAGCGACGTTCTCAACGCGTGCGGAAATGAATGCGAACCGTCAGCTCACCATCGACCGGATCATCCCCGTTCAGTTGCGGGTCGAAAGTCCATTTTCCCAGTGCATTGATTCCGGCAGTCGTCAGCTCACGATGTTTGCACGGTTCTAAGACCACCACCGTCACCTTCGCGTGCTTGGATACCAACAGGCGGGCTTTCATCCAATCATCGAGTTCTTGGCCGGTGAGTGAAGCGGGAATACCGGGCCAGGGAGTGGATTTGGCGACAGGACCCAATTGCCGATCTTTATTGAGAGGCAGTCCATGGACATGAACTTCCGGTAACTCGAGGACATCCTCCTCATGATCACTCTCGTGCGTGGCCTTGTCCCCCGCCGCTGCAAACACAGCGACGGGGCTCACAAATACACTCAGAAGGCCACAGCACATGATTAGTCTGAATGCAGACTTCAATATTATTTTTTCGGCTCGATTCATACTTTGTCCTTATATCAGAAGAACCATTGCCCGCGGAAGAAGAAGGACCGCGGCATGCCGGCATGAGACACACCGAGACCGATACTGCCTTCGCCTTGGTTGATGAAGTACTTTTGATCCAGCGCATTGACGATATCGAACCCCAGCAGCAGTTTCTGATCGTGCCACGGCAATGGAATGACGTGCGCGATGGAAAAATTATAGATCGTGTACGATGGGCTATGGGTCGAGTTCGTCTTGGCGCCTTCTTCCGCCGTCCTGAGCCCTGAGGCAAACAGCACCTGCCCTGTGATGGTCGTTCGCTCGAACAACCGATAACTCAGCACCCCGGAAGCGGTCACGGTCTGCTGATGGTCGCAATGGACTCCGCTCGGAGAATTGATATCGGCGAGTTCTTCACCGTGCACCAGATTATGCCCGGACTGCAAGCCATATCCTTTGCATTGTCCCCATGCGATGTTCCCCCGCCCGGTGAGATTTTCCCTGAACCACACCTTCAGCGCGGCATCGGCACCCCTGGTCCATCCTCGCTCAAAAGCAATATAGTTCAGCAAGGGGGTCGTCCCTAATTGGTGTGCGTCCGAAAGATAATTGGCGAGTTTATAATACCCCGTGAGCTGGAGGGTCGCCCAATCAGTTAATGCATGAACGCTGCCGATTTGAAAGTAATGGGCCCGCTCAGCCCGCGGCTGATTATCGGTGGTATCTTCCGGATTCGCCTTCGTTCCCTCTGTATTCAAGCTGGTAAAGGCAACTCTCTCGAGATTCGGAGGGGTAAATAGCCTGCCATAGTACGCGTGGAAGGCATTGGCCGAGTTGTATCGGTATGTGACCCCGACCCTAGGACTGATTTGCCCCTCGTCACGAAGGTACTGCACCGTGTCCGCACGAAGCCCGATGTTAAAGGTCCAATGTTCATTCGGCGTCCACTGATCCTGAATCCAGAACTCCTGTCGCCACCCGATAAGCCGGTTGTCCCCACCGGCATTGATGACGCCTCCCGTCGGGTTTCCCGCGCCGTCATCGAGAAAGGTAAATAGTCTGGTCTTGTTGATCGCCTGGGTCCGATCGATCTGGAACCCGGCTTTAATCAAGTGTTCCTTGCTATGCACATACGTGTAATCCATGCGCACGCCACCGGAATAGCCGATGCGGTCTTGGCTCCCGGCCGAGAAGGGTTCTTCTACATCCGGCACATACGCGAGCACGTTCAACGGATCCGTTCGAAAGGTGGCTCTCGTGTGACGAAAATACCCGGCCAAGCTGAAAAAGTTTCGGGTGTTGATGTCGCGCCGCCACACCAAATGGCCGTATTGGTTATTCTCTTTCTGATTTTCATCCACCATTTCCGACGGCACCGGCGTAAAGCCTCCGGGCAACAAGCCGAGAATGGTCGGGTTCGCCTCCAGTCCGGGAGACGTGGGGATCTGATATTTCGCGATGGAGTTCAAGAATAACAACGTGAAGTTATTGTTGTTGTCCAACTGGTAGTCGCCGCGGAACATCGTCTGGTTCCGCTCGCTTTGGCCGTGAAAAATCGAATGGCCGAGCGTCGGCGGCTCGATGCCCCGATTCGTTGCCGTATGGCTGTTCAAGGAATAGTAGCGGAACTTCTGACCGATCGTTCCTCCATATTCAAAGGACGGATTGATGGTGTTGTTCGATCCCCCAAACATCTGAACCGATCCGAATCCCGGCTTCGTCCCGCTCTTCGTCGTAATATCAATGAGGGCAGTCGTTTTATTGCCCACATTCGCTTCCATACCGCCCAATACAATATCCGCCCGCTCCCAGGCTCTGGGGGTAATGACATCCGAAAACGTGGACGATATCGTGTCCGGAATAGGAACTCCGTCGATACGGAACTGAAGATTCGCATGATCTTGACGGATGTGGACTTGTTTCAGAGACCCATACGCCGCGCTTGGAATCGTTAACAACAGATCTTCCAAATTGATGTTGTTCCCGCGCGGAAGGACTTCGATTTCCCTCCGGCTCAGTGAATAGGTCTCGCT